>JAJYVX010000070.1 GCA_021791795.1 Actinomycetes bacterium
CGGCGACAAGGCGCCGGCCGAGGTCGTGGCCGGCGCCCTGCGTGCGGCCAAGGAGGACGGCATCCCGGTGGTGCTGGTCGGCCCGCCCGATCAAGTGGGTGACACCGGCGGGCTCGACCTCGTGCCCTGCACGGAGGTCATCGCCATGCACGAGGACCCGGCCCAGGGCGTGCGGCGGAAGAAGGACTCGTCGCTCGTGCGGGCGGCCGAGCTGGTGCGCGACGGGCGGGCATCGGCGATGGTGAGTGCCGGCAACACCGGGGCGACGATGGCGAGCGCCCTCCTCAGGATGGGCCGGCTGCCCGGTGTCGCCCGGCCGTGTATCGCCACCCCGCTCCCGTCGCCCGGCGGCGCGCACACCGTCATGGTCGACGCAGGGGCGAACGCCGACTGCCAGCCGGAGTGGCTCGTGCAGTTCGCCCAGATGGGAGCCGCGTTCTTCGTCGAGCGTTACGGCGCTCCGGGCCGCCCCAGGGTTGCCCTCCTCTCGATAGGCGAGGAGCCCTACAAGGGCAACCAACTGGCCAAGGAGACATACCGTCGCCTCAGCGAGCTCGGGGACCCGGCCTTCACATTCGTTGGCAACGTCGAGGGGCGGGACCTCCTGCGAGGGGACGTCGACGTGGTGGTGACCGACGGCTTCACGGGGAACGTGGCGCTGAAGGCGATGGAAGGGTCGCTCCGGATCGTGCTCGACATCCTCGGTGACGTCTTCAGGACGACACCCGAGACGAAGGCCGCCGGCGACGTGCTGCTCCCATATCTGCTCACCCACGCCGAGCGTCTCGACCCCGAGGTGACGGGCGGGGCCATGCTGCTCGGGGTGAACGGCGTGTGCATCATCAGCCACGGGTCCTCCTCCGCCAGGGCGATCGTGAACGCGGCGCGCGTGGGGCACGACCTCGCCGCGAGAGGCATCGCCTCGAAGCTCGCCGCGTCCGTGCAGGCCTGACCCGGCGCCACCGGCCCAGGCGCCGACGCCCGCGCCCGGCACCGGCATGTGCCGAACCGGTAGGATGCCGTCTCACCTGGACCTAAGGGACGACTCGAGAGGAGGCCCGGACTTGGCCGAGGCGAGCGGTGCGGTTATGACTCGGGCAGAAGTCCTCGACCTCGTCCGGAACCAGCTGGCCGAGATCCTCGAGATCGACCCGGCAGGGATCTCGGAGTCGGCGTCCTTCTCGGACGACCTCAACGCGGACTCCCTCGCACTCATCGAGCTCGTCGAGGCTCTCGAGGAGGAGATGCGCGACCGCGTCGAGGGTTTCCGCATCGACGACGAGGACCTCGAGGACCTGCGCACCGTGCGCGATGCCGTCGACTACGTGTCCGCCAAGCTGGAGGCCGGCTGAGCCTCTCCGGCCGACTCGAGCCCTACGGCGTTGAGCCGGGCCTGCTGCGGCAGGCCCTGGCACACCGCTCGTTCTGTTCGGAGTCACCGGCACAGGAGTCGAACGAGCGCCTCGAGCTGCTCGGTGACTCGGTCCTCGGGCTCGTGGTGACCGAATACCTCTATGCCGGCTTCCCGCACCTCCCCGAAGGAGACCTCGCCCGCATGCGCGCCGCGGTCGTGAGCACGCCCGCGCTCGCCCCGCTCGCCGACCGCCTCGGCGTCGGCGAGGAGCTTCTTCTCGGGCGCGGCGAGGAGGCGTCCGGCGGACGCACGAAGGCGTCGATCCTGGCGGACGCCCTCGAGGCTCTCATCGGAGCCGTCTACCTGTCCGGCGGCTACGAGGCGGCCTCCCGTTTCGTGCTCGACCTGCTGGAGGGCCACATAGCGGCGACGGCAGACGAGGCCAGGTTGGGCGATCCGAAGAACCAGCTGCAGGAGATGGCCGCACGGCTCGGACGCGAAGCGCCCTCCTACGAGATGTCGGAGCGGGGTCCGGATCACGCGAAGGTGTTCACCGCCGAGGCAGTGGTCGGCGGCGAACGTCTCGGCTCCGGCGTGGGCCGCTCGAAGAAGGAGGCAGAGCGCCAGGCGGCGGTCGCAGCGCTCGCACGTTTGACGGAGCCGACCGCTGAGCGGGCGGCGCGGCCGGGTGAGTGAGGAGTTGGCTGTCCGCCGGACCGGACAGGACAAGACAGCCGGGGGACGAGCGGGATGCCCGAGCTACCCGAGGTAGAGACCGTCCGCCGGGGTCTCGAGGCGACTGTGGTCGGCCGCCGGATAACGGGCACCAGCGTGACCGGCGCGCGCTCGGTCCGCCGGCAGCCGGCGGCCGAGCTCCGTGCCCGGCTCGAGGGGCGGACCGTCACGGCCGTGACCCGGAAGGGCAAGTTCCTCGCCTTGAAGCTCGACGACGGCCAGGTGCTCGTCATCCACCTGCGCATGAGCGGACAGCTCCTCCACGTGAGAAGTCCCCGCGGCGTCGCGAAGGCGCCGCACACCCACATCGTGGCGAGGCTGGACGACGGGAGCGAGCTCCGGTTCGTGGACCCGAGGACGTTCGGCGAGTGGTGGGTGACCGAGGACACCCTCGAGGACGGCTCGCCGGCGCTCTTCGACCGTCTCGGGCCGGATCCCTACAACGAGGGACTCACAGCCGCCACGCTGGCCTCGCGCCTCGAGAACAAGCGCACTCCGGTCAAGGCTGCTCTCACGGATCAGCGCGTGGTCGCCGGCATCGGCAGCATCTACGCGGACGAGATCTGCTGGCGGGCGAAGGTGCGGCCGGACCGCCGCGCTGACAGCCTCATCCCGAGGGAGATCAAGGCGATCGCCCGGGCGACGCTCGCCGTGCTCGCTTCCGCCGTGGAGCACAGGGGCTCGTCCCTGAAGGACGCCAGCTACAAGGACCTCACGGGTGAGGCGGGTTCGTACCAGGATCGCCACGAGGTGTACGACAAGAAAGGGCGCGCCTGTTCGAGGTGCGGCACGCCGATCGCGCGGCTCAGCTTCGGGGCGCGGACGGCCTACTGCTGCGAGAACTGCCAGCACTGAGGCCCAAAGCGCGACGGTCCCCTCCGAAGCAAAACCCGCCGGTTACTGTGGCCGACACCGTGCACCTGAAGTCGCTCAGCCTGAAGGGTTTCAAGTCGTTCGCCGACCCGACGAGCCTCGAGTTCGAGCCCGGCGTGACGGTCATCGTCGGACCGAACGGCAGCGGCAAGTCGAACGTGGTCGACGCCGTCGCCTGGGTGCTCGGCGCCCAGGGCCCACGCGTCGTGAGGTCCTCCAAGATGGACGACGTCATCTTCGCCGGCACGACCAAGCGCGCCCCGCTCGGGCGCGCGGAGGTCACGCTCACGATCGACAACTCCTCCCGCCGGTTGCCGGTCGACCTCGCCGAGGTGACTATCACCCGCACGCTCTTCCGGACGGGCGAGAGCGAGTACTCGATGAACGGAGCCGCCTGCCGGTTGCTCGACATCCAGGAGATGCTCTCCGATGCCGGCGTCGGCCGGCAGCAGCACGTCATCATGGGTCAGGGCCAGCTCGACGGCATCCTCGCCGCCCGGCCGGAGGACAGGCGCCTCGTCATCGAGGAGGCTGCGGGGGTCCTCAAGTACAGGCGGCGGCGCGAGCGCGCCGAGCGGCGCCTCGAAGCGACGGAACAGCACCTCGTCCGGCTGCACGACCTGGAGCGGGAGGTGCGGCGCCAGCTCCGCCCCCTCGAGCGGCAGGCAGAGGCGGCGCGGCGGCACGGGGCTCTCGCCGCCGAGCTGCGAGCCCTCAGGCTCCACCTCGCAGGCCGAGAGCTGGAAGCTCTCGAGCGACGCCGGGCGGAGGCCGACGGCCAAGCCGAGGCGCTCGAGGCGGAGGAGTCGCGCCTCTTCGCAAGCCTCGGCCGGCTCGACGAGCTGGTGAGTGCGGCAGAGGCTGCCCTCTCCGCGGTGCAGCAGAACGACCTCGCCGGTCCCCACTTCGAGGCCGAGCGCCTCTACGAGCGGGCCGACGGGCTCGCCCGCCTCATTGCCGAGCGCCGGCGAAGCGTGGCTGCGGCACTCGCTGCGAGCACAGACGCAGGTGTCGTCGCCGCTCTCGAGTCGGAGGCGGCAAGGCTCGCGGGAGAAATAGACGAGGCCGAGGCTTCGGCGCTCCTGCTCGCCCCCGAGTGGGAGCGGATCGAGCACCTGCTCCAGCAGCTGGCCGAGGAGGAGGCGGACCTCGCGCCCGCCACCGAACCACCCGGCTCGGGGCACGCGGCCGAGGTCTCCTCCCGCCGCAAGGAGCGCGACTCGCTCATGCGCCAAGGCGCGGCCGCAAGAGAGACCCTGGCGCGCCATACCGAGCGCGCCGCGTCGCTCGAGAGGCAACGCGAGGAGCTCGAGCGGTCCCTTGCCGGCCAGAGGCGGCGCGTCGCCGACCTCGCGCGAGAAGTCGACCGGAGCCGATGGGAGCTCGAGGCGGCGGAGGCCGCCGAGCGTGAGGCGGCCGAGGCGGTGGCCGGGGCAGAGGCGCGCTCGCGGGCAGCGTCCGAAGTGGCCCACTCGCTGTCCGCCCGGCGTCACGCGCTGCAGGTAGCCCTCGACGAGGCTCAGGCCAAGGCAGGGATGCAACACCTCGCTTCCCTCGACGGCGTCCTCGGGACGCTGCTCGACGTCGTGGAGGTGGACAGCGGGTGTGAGAAGGCGTTCGAGGCGGCAGCCGAGGACGCGCTCGGCGCCGTGGTGATGGACGGCAGGCACCAGGCGGTGGCTGCCGTCGAGCACCTGCGGCGCTCGGGCATCGACGGTGCCGTGCTCGTGGCAGGTCATCGCCCACACGCTGCTCCGGTGCCCGTGGCGTCGACGCAGCATGACGGGTTCGCCGAACCACTCCGCCGCCGCGTGCGGGGAACGACGGAAAGGATCGAGACGCTCCTCGACGTCCTTCTCGCCGGAGTCGTGCTCTGCCGCGGTGACCTCGGCGAGGCACTCGGATTGACCGCGACAACCGACGTGGTCGTGACCCTCGAGGGCGACCGTTTCTCGAGCCGTGGGTGGCGTCTCGGCGCAGGCAGGGCCGGGGCCACCCGCGCCGCCCTCGAGAGCGTGCAGGCCGAGAGCGAGAGGGCCGAGCGCGAAGCTGCTCTCGCGAGCACGCGGGCCGAGACTGCGCGCGAGGCGCACGCAAGTGTGAGGGGGGATGTGAGGGGGAAGGGGCGGGGTTTCGAAGCGGACGCGGCCGAGCTGCGGCAATCGCAAGCCCGTCTCGAAGAGGGCGACCACCGCCTCGAGCGCATGGCCGAGCAGCTGGCCGCCATCGCTGCACCGCGACGCGCGGCCGAGGCGGAGCTGGCCGGCATCGAGAGCGCCTTGGGGGCGGCCGAGGGAGCCCTCGGCGAGGCGGAGGAGCGCGAGCGCTCCGCCCGTGCTGTCGCGGAGGAGGCGTCGCGGAGGAGGACCTCGTTCGGCGAGCGAGCCCGTGCCGTCGCCGCCGCGCGGTCGGAGCTCGAGGTGAGGGCTGCGGGCATCGAGGAGCGCCGCTCGCTCCTGTTGAGCCGCCAGAACGAGATCGAGCGCAGGCTCGGCGGTCATGCCGAGGAGCGGGCGAACGCCTCGCAGCGGCGGCGGGGCTACGAGCGGACAGACGCCGTGCTTCGCGCCCTCGAGCCGGTCGTCGCTTCAGCCCGCGAAGAGCTGGCGGTGCTTCGGGCGGAGCTCGGCGAGGCGCGCCGGCGTCACGAGGCGACGGTCGGGGAGATCTCCACGCGGCTGCGAGGGACGCGCGAGAACCGGACCGCGACGGAGCGGGAGCTCACCTCGGTCCGGGAGCGCTCCCAGCGTGCGGAGCTCCAGAGAGCCGAGGTCCGGGTGCGCCTCGAGGCGGCCGTGGAGTCGCTGCGCCACGAGCTCGAAGTGGAACCCGAGGATGCCAGAGCGATGCCCTGCCCTGACCTGCCGCCGGGTACGCCCGCAGAGGCGAGAGCGCGTGAGCTCGAGCGCGAGATCCGCCTCATGGGGCCCGTGAACCCCCTCGCCATGGAGGAACTGGTCGCGCTCGTCGAGCGCGACCAGTTCCTCACCTCCCAGCTCGAGGACGTACGGTCGACGAGAAGGGAGCTCGGCCGGGTGATACGCGCCGTGGACGACGAGATCGTCGACCTGTTCGGCGAGGCGTTCGCGGACGTGTCCCGGCACTTCGAGGCCCTCTTCTCCACGCTCTTCCCCGGTGGAACAGGCCGCCTCACCCTGCTCGACCCGACCGACCTCCTCTCGACCGGTGTCGAGATCGAGGCACGCCCCGCCGGGAGGAACGTGCGGAGGCTGTCCCTTCTCTCCGGCGGCGAGCGCTCCCTCGTGGCGCTCGCATTCCTCTTCGCCGTCTTCCGGAGCCGGCCGTCGCCCTTCTATCTGATGGACGAGGTCGAAGCTGCTCTGGACGACGTCAACCTTCACCGCTTCCTCGACCTCGTAGACGAGTTCCGGGGCGAGGCCCAGCTGCTCATCGTCTCCCACCAGAAGAGGACGATGGAGTCGGCCGACGTGCTCTACGGGGTGTCGATGCAGCCCGGAGGTGCGTCGAAGGTCGTGAGTGAGCGCCTCGCGCCCGGTCGCCTCGGACGGGGTGAACCCGCCCGTACGGCCTGAGCATCCGAGGCGGCTCACCCGCACTCGGCACAGGGGCAGGTGAGGGACCCCCGGTAGGCTCGCCCCGCCATGGTCACCATCATCATCGCCGTCGTCCTCGGCGTTCTCATCCTCGTGTCCGCCGGCTTCGTCGTGGCGACGCGTGCGCGACGAGGTGCCGCCCCGCCGCCGGATCGAGCGGGCGCCGCGGCGACGGGAGTGCTCCAGGCGCCGGCCGAGAGCCCGCCCGACGTCGTGCAGGAGGCTCCGGCGACGGCGGCGCCGGGCCCCGTGGAGGCGGTGGAGGAGTCGGTCGCCGAAGCTCCACCGGAGCTGCCGGAGATCGAGCTCGAGCAACGGCCCGCCCTGCGGGACCGGCTCGGCAAGGCGAGGGCCCTCTTCGGCGGCTACCTGAGCGGCATCAGGGGTCGAGCGGTCGACGAGGCCACCTTCGAAGAGATCGAAGAGGCTCTGCTGCTCGGCGACGTCGGGATCAAGACGACGACGGAGCTGCTCGAGGACCTGAGGGGACGTGTCAAGTCAGGCGAAGTCGAGCGGCAGCCGGACGCGGTGCTCTCGGCGCTGCGGGGCGACCTCGAGGCTCTCTTCGAGAAGGACGAGACCGGTCTCGTGCTTGCTCCTCCCCCCGGTCCGACCGTCTGGCTCTTCGTCGGCGTGAACGGCGTCGGCAAGACGACGACGATCGGCAAGCTGGCGGCGCGCGAGAGCCTCGAGGGCAGGCGTGTGGTTCTCGCCGCGGGCGACACGTTCCGGGCCGCGGCCGGCGAACAGCTCGAGACCTGGGCGCAGCGAGCGGAGGTGAACCTCATCAGGGGATCGGATGGAGCGGACCCGTCGTCGGTCATCTTCGACGCCGTCCAGCACGCTTCGGCACGCGGGGCCGACCTCGTCATGGCGGACACGGCAGGTCGCCTGCACACGAAGGTCAACCTCATGGAGGAGCTGCGCAAGGTGCGGAGGGTGGCCGAGCGGCCACCCGGGCAGCTCACCGAGGTCATCCTCGTGCTCGACGCCACGACCGGCCAGAACGGCCTCGTGCAGGCGCGCCAGTTCACGGAGGCCGTCGCCGTCACCGGGGTCGCGCTGACGAAGCTCGACGGCACCGCCAAAGGTGGCATCGTGATCGCCGTCCGGAGCGAGCTCGGGATCCCCATCAAGCTCGTCGGCGTGGGCGAGGGCCTGGCCGACATCGTGGAGTTCGACCCGAAGGAATTCGTCGCCGCCCTGTTCGAGTAGCCGGGCCGACCGCGCGGCGGACCCTCCCTCACCCGGGGCGAGCGCGAGCTCGCCGGGTCGCCGGCCACCACTTCTGGGGCTCGGGCCGCGCCCTCCCGGGTCAGGTGACGGGCAGGTACCGCCCGAGCCACTCGGTCGTCGCCCGCCACGAGCGTTCGGCTGCCGGCGGGTCGGCGAACTGCGGCGCGAGGAGGTTCTCGAAGGCGTGCCCCGCCTCCGGCTGCACCACGAGCTCGGCGTTCTGCCGTCCCGCGAACGTCCGCCGGACCTCCTCGACCTGGTCGGCGGGGATGTAGGGGTCGGCTCCGCCGAAGTGGAAGAGGATCGGGCAGGTGACTTCGTCCGCGAGGCCGAGAGCTGACGGGATCATCGAGCCGTAGTAGCAGACGGCGGCATCCGGGTCGCCGGCCGCGGCGACGAAGTAGGCGAGCGAACCGCCGAGGCAGTAGCCCATCGCCGCGCCGCCGCCGCTCACCTCGTCGAGCTCACGGAGGTGCGTGAGGGCGCGGAGCAGGTCGTCCACCTTCACGTCCTGGGGGACCTCCTCGCCGTAGCGGCCGGCCACCCCGAAGGCCTCCTGCAGCCCGGCCTCGTCATGTGGAAGCGAGAGATCCGGCCTGACCCGCCAGAACACGTCGGGCGCGAGGACCACGTACCCGAGCCCGGCGAGCTGTGCAGCTTTCTCCGCCACGAAGTCGTTCACGCCGAAGATCTCCTGCAGGAGCAGGATGCCGGGGCCCCGTCTTCTCCCGGGAAGCGCCAGATGCGCAGCAAAACTCCCCCCGTCCGCCCCCACACTCTCCGTCCTGTTCCACGTCACCGGCTGAGTATGGCCGAAATGCCCGGTGGCGCGCACCTCCGGGCTGCCATCATCAGCCGACTAACCTGGGATGACTCATGTTCGAGACACTGACGGACCGTTTCGAGGGGATATTCACGCGCCTGCGCGGCCGCGGACTCCTCGGAGACGCCGAGGTGAACGAGGTCCTGCGCGAGATCCGCGTCGCCCTCCTCGAGGCCGATGTCAATCTCGCGGTGGTAAGGGATCTCATCGAGCGCATCCGCGGGCGGTGCTCGGGGGCCGAGCTCTCCAAGAGCCTGACGCCGGCCCAACAGGTCATAAAGGTGGTGAACGAGGAGCTGACGGCGACCCTCGGTGGCGAGCCGTTCAGGCTCTCCTACGCCTCGAGGCCGCCGACCATCGTGCTCCTCGCAGGTCTGCAGGGCTCAGGGAAGACGACAGCCGCGGCCAAGCTCGCGAGGTGGTTCAAGCAGCAGGGACGCAATCCGCTCCTCGTGGCCGCCGACCTGCAGCGGCCCGCGGCCGTCGAGCAGCTCAGGATCCTCGGCCATGACCTCGGGGTCACCGTCTTCTCGGAGCCGACGGATCCCGTCGCCGTGGCGCGAAAGAGCCTCGAGGAGGCGCAGCGGCTCGGTCGCGACGTCATGATCGTCGACACCGCGGGCCGCCTCACGATCGACCTGGCCCTCATGGCCGAGGTCCGATCGATCTCCGCGGCGATCGAACCGGACTACACGTTCCTCGTCATCGACGCCATGACCGGTCAGGACGCGGTCAACACGGCCAAGGCCTTCAACGACGCCCTCGCCCTCGACGCCGTGATCCTCACGAAGCTCGACGGAGACGCGAGAGGCGGCGCGGCCCTCTCGGTCAAGCAGGTGGTCGGAAAGCCGATCGCCTACGTGTCCACCGGCGAGAAGCCGGCCGACTTCGACGCCTTCTACCCGGACCGCCTGGCGAGCCGCATCCTCGGTATGGGCGATGTGCTCTCGCTCATCGAGAAAGCGGAGAAAGAGTACGACGCCGGCGTCGCCGAGAAGGCGGTCGAACGCCTCCAGCAGGGTCAGTTCACCCTGGAGGACTTCCTCGAGCAGCTGCAGCAGGTGAAGAGGATGGGTCCCCTCCAGGGAATGCTCGGGATGCTGCCCGGCATGCCGAAAGAGGTGCGGGACGCGAAGATCGACGACCGCGACGTAGGGCGCATCGAAGCGATCATCCGCTCGATGACGCAGGCCGAGCGGCGGGACCCTACTGTTCTCAACGGATCGCGCCGCATCCGCATCGCGAACGGGAGCGGCACGTCTACGACCGACGTGAACAATCTCGTCAAGCAGTTCAAAGAGATGCAGAAGATGATGCGTACCATCGGGCCCATGGCCGGCCTCGCCGGCGGCAAGGGTCGCAAGATGAACCGCGACGGCCGCAACAAGAAGGTGAAGGGCGGACGGGTTACTCCGTCCTCACGAGGCGCCAGATGAGCGCCGAGACGACAGAGAGGGATACGAAGTGACCGTGAAGCTCCGCCTGATGCGGGTGGGCAAGAAGAAGCAGCCGACGTACCGGATCGTGGCGGCCGACAGCCGGTCACCGCGCGACGGGCGGTTTATCGAGATAGTCGGGACGTATGCCCCCCGCTCCGAGCCGTCGCAGATCGAGGTCAAGTCCGACAAGGCGCTCGAGTGGCTGTCGAAGGGCGCACAGCCGACCGAGACGGTGCGGAAGCTGCTCAAGATCTCGGGAGTCTGGGGCGAGTTCGAGTCGCAGAGGCCCGCCCGCCCCGCCCCCGAGCGCACCCGGCCGGCGAGGACGGCCAAGACACCCGCCAAGGCGGCGAAGAAGGCGGCGGTCTCGTGAGCGACCTCTTCTCCCAGCCCGAGTTCGAGGCGTCGGCAGACGACGGCGAGGGCGACGCGTCCGTCGACTCCCCGCTCGAGGAGGAAGGCCCCGCAGAGGACCGGCAGGCCGGTGACACCATGAGCGGCGGGGCGGCGAAAGCCGTGCTCGAGCACGTGAGCTCTGCGCTCGTCGATGACACCGAGGCCGTCGTCGTGGAAGTCGGTGAGGCACGCCAGGGGGTCAAGCTCTCCCTGCACGTCTCCTCCACGGACATGGGTCGCGTGATCGGGCGAAGAGGGCGCACCGCCCAGGCCATCCGGACGCTCGTCCGCGCGGCCGCGGCGAGTGAGGGGACCGACGCCATAGTCGACATCGTCGACTGAAGAGCTCTTGTCGGCTCGTCGCTTGCTCGACGTCGGCCGAATAGTCCGCCCGCACGGGCTGAAGGGCGAGGTCGTCGTCCAGCTCGTGACCAACCGCCCGGAGCGGCTCGGATCCGGCACCGTCCTCTACGGCGTACGTTCAGCGCCTCGCGCGGGCGAGGAGGCTGAGCCCGAGCTCTCGCTCACCGTCGAGAGTGCACGGCCGTTTCAGAAGCGGTACCTGGTGCGTTTCGCCCATGTGTGCGACATCTCCGAGGCCGAGCGCCTGCGCGGGGTGACCCTGCTCGCCGAGCCCATCACCGACCCCGACGTGCTCTTCGTGCATGATCTCATCGGCTGCGAGCTCGTCGAGGCGGGGGGGCGCTCGCGGGGGCGGATCGCCTCCGTCGAGGCCAATCCCGCGAGCGACCTGCTCGTGGGGGAGGATGGATGGCTCGTGCCGCTGCGTTTCGTCGTGGAGGTCTCCGGCGGCAAGGTGATCGTGGACGGCCCCGAAGGGCTCTTCGATTGACCCCTGCCACCCCGGCGCGTGGACCGCACAGGGTGGAGGTCTTCACGATCTTCCCCGACGTGGTGGAGGCCTACTGCACGACGAGCATCGTCGGGCGGGCTCGGCGTGCCGGTGTGGTGGATCTCCGGGTGCACGACCTCCGCTCGGCCGCCACCGATCCCCATCGCTCCGTGGACGACGCTCCGTTCGGCGGTGGCGCCGGGATGGTGCTCGCGCCGGAACCGGTGTTCGCTGCGGTGGAGAAGGTGGACCCCGTGCGACCCCTCTACCTCCTGTCGCCCGCCGGTCGCCGCTTCGACCAGCGCGTCGCCGAAGAGCTGGCGGGTGGGGTCGAGGGTTCGGGCGGAGGGGCCGGTTTTGCCCTCTTGTGCGGTCGCTACGAGGGCGTCGACCAGCGGATCGTCGAGCACCTGGTCGACGGCGAGCTGTCGGTCGGCGATTACGTGCTCGCAGGTGGCGAGCTCGCCGCTCTCGTCGTCGTCGAAGCCGTGGTCCGCCTGCTGCCCGGAGCGCTCGGCAACGAAGCGTCCCTGGCTGACGAGAGCTTCTCCGACGGCCTCCTCGAGTACCCGCAGTACACGCGGCCGGCGGTCTTCCGTGAGTGGCCGGTACCGGAGATGCTGCTCAGCGGGCACCACTCCGAGATCGCCCGCTGGAGGCGCGCCCAGTCGCTCCGCCGGACGCTCGAACGGCGCCCCGACCTCCTGGCGGCCCGAGGAGGGCTCTCAGAGGGCGAGCAGCGCCTGCTCGAGGAGTTCGGGCTGGCCTGAAGCCGTGTCCTTCGCAAGGCGCGGCTCGCATCGCTGGGTAGGGGAGCGGAGCGGGTACGGAGCCTCCTTGGCGGCGGCTATCCTGAACGGCTGGGAATCGGCTGGCCGGCTCGATGTGACTGACACTCGCCAGTTCGGCCGTCCTTCGTCCCGTCCGGACAGCTGAGGAGCGTGACTCGCGATGAACCCGACCGATCTCGTCGACCGTGCCAGCCTGCGGGACGACGTACCGCCGTTCTCGCCCGGAGACACCCTCAAGGTGCACGTCCGAGTCGTCGAGGGCAACCGGGAGCGTGTCCAGGTCTTCCAGGGAGCGGTGATCCGCCGCCAGGGAGCCGGTATCAGGGAGACCTTCACCGTGCGCAAGGTCAGCTTCGGCGTCGGAGTCGAGCGCACCTTCCCCGTCCACTCGCCCATGATCGCCAAGATCGAGCGCGTCACGGAGGGCGATGTCCGCCGGGCGAAGCTGTACTACCTGCGTGACCGCATAGGCAAGGCGGCCAAGATAAGGGAGAAGCGCGAGGCGCGCTGAGATGAGCGCCGAGGAGGATCTCGACCAGTTCGAAGCAGAGGTGGAGCTCGCGCTCTACCAGGAGTACCGCGCGGTGCTGCCCATGTTCCGCTACGTGGTCGAGACCGAGCGCAGGTTCTACCTGGCGAACGAAGTGAAGGTGCTGCCGCACTCCGGTGCGGGCACCACCTATTTCGAGGTCGAGCTCGGCGATGCGTGGGTCTGGGACATGTACAGGCCGGCCCGTTTCGTGTCGTCTGTCCGAGTGGTCACCTACAAAGACGTGAACGTGGAGGCGCTGCCCGAGAAGGACGGCTGATGCCGCCGACGTCCCGCCAGCGAGCGGGGCGGCTCGGCGAGGAGGCGGCGGTCCGGTGGTACCTGGCGCACGGTTTCGGTCTGGTGGCGCGGAACTGGCGTTGCCGGGCGGGAGAGCTGGACGTGATCGTGCGCCGTGGCCGTCTCGTCGTCTTCTGCGAGGTGAAGAGCCGTTCCGGTCCGCGCTTCGGCGCACCGGAGGAGGCCGTGACTCGGTCGCAGCAGCGGCGCATCAGGGCGGCCGCGGCGGCTTTTCTTCACGTGATGAGGACCGATCCCGGTTGGGCCAAGCCCGCCCGCGTCCGCTTTGACGTCGTGTGTGTCCGCCCGGGACCGAGCGGCCTGTCGGTGTCGGTGGTCGAGGAGGCCTTCTGACGCAGTCCCAGCCCGCCCCTGGCGCGGCTGTGTCAGTCAAAGCGAAGCCGGCCGTTTCTCACCGCAGGCGCCGGGTTTCGGGCATCGTGTCAGCAGGTGGGTACCTTCGGCGCGGCGAGCAGAGCCCCACCGGCCACCTTGCCGCCGGGCATCGTGAACTTCCTCCACGCACCGGTGAAGTGGAAGGAGACAGGAGAGTAGGAAGAAGCGCAGATCTTGCCGAGAGGGAAGCTCCCGACCGCCCAGAGGTTGCGGATCGAGTCGCCGCCGAGGGCGCTGACGGTGGTGCCGGAGTGTGCGGGGGGGAAGTGACCGACTGCCCACTTGCCGTTCACGAACTTCTCGGTGAAAGCAGCAATGCTCCGACCGCCATTCGTGGTCATCGTCCCGCTCGCCCACACGACGTTGCCGAGATCGAGGACACTGACGAGGACGGGGAACGTGCCGTGCTTCGGCTTCGGCGGCTTCATGACGTGCCAGGCGGAGCCCTTCCGGAGCAGTGCGAAGGGCACCGGTACCTGCTTGGTACCGGTCGCCTCGCTTCCTACGAACCACGCCTCACCGCCTCTTGCCGAGAGGGCGTTGAGGAAGTAGGTGGAGGAGGCCTTCGGCAGCGGGATCGTCTTCCACGCGCTGCCGTTGAACCTGAGGGCCACGGAGCCTCCCCTGGAGTTCGATCCGAGCGCGAACGCCTGCTTCGCGGATGTCGCGGCCACCGACTGGAGGCTGATGTTGCTCCCGCCCTCGTGCAGCACCGACCACTTCGACCCGTTGAAGTGCAGCTCGAGTGGGTCGATCGTGTTGCCGGAGAAGGCTGAGCCCACCGCCCACACGTTGGCGCTCGACGTCCCTGAGACAGCCGCCAGCTCGACATTCGCCGGAAGGCCGGCGATGCCGACAGCGGACCACGCCGCCCCGGTCCAGTGGAGGACCTGCGCGTCAGGCCCGCTGCTGCCGACGGCCCACACGTCCTTGGCCGAGGCGGCCCAGACACCTGTGAGGACGCTCTGCAACTGCGCGGAAGCCGGAGGCTTCATCGTCACCCACTTCCCGTTCTTCCAGTGCTCGATGAGGTCGGAGGAGCTACCCGTGCGGCCCGAGAGTTCCGAGACCTGGCCGACGGCGAACGCTTGTGCCGTGTGCGGGATCGTCGCCACCGAGCTGAGGTAGTTGTCGATGGTCGTCGTTCCCCGGCCGTTCGTTCCGGCGACAGCGGTCCCGGCGAGAGCGACCGCCGTCCCCGCAACAGCGACGACGCCGGCCACCGACAGGGCGCCTACCCGGCGCAGCCGGGCCTTCCCGTGCTCAGCGCGACCCCGGGACCGCGACGAACCGGCGAACGCGGCTGCCTGCTTGTCCCCCATTGCACCCTCCTCGCCTCGGAAGTGCCCGCCTCGGCACTCGTCGGCGGAAACGGTAGCGCGCTCGTACGCGCAACGCTAGGACAACCCGGAGACCGGGCCCGTCGTCTGCTCTGTTGTTGCGAGTTCGCGCTCCGGAGGCGTTAGCCTTGCGAGCTCCCTAGTAGGTACCGATCGGATCCTCGGAGCGGGAGCCCGAGTCGGATACGGCGTTCCACCAGTGCCGGCCGTCCCAGTAGCGCATCTCGTGCCGGCTCGTCGGGTCGGGGTACCAGCCGAAGAGGGGCGGCGTCTCGGAGGCCACCTGTCCCGCATCGCCCGGCCGCCATCCGCCTGGCCCCGGCAGGCGCCGCTCGCCAGGCTGAGCTTCCTCGAGGAGCGGGATGTTCGCGCCTGCCGCATCGGGCGTGCCCGGAGCGCCGACTGCCGGGCCGGGGCGCCAGGCATCGCCGGGTCCGGATTCCTCGCCGGACAGGTATCCGCTCCTACCGGGCAGCCCGGCGTTGAAGGGGTTCCGCGGACGAGCTGCACGCGGATCCGAGCCTGGCGGGAAGGAATGCCGGGTGGTTAGCTGTGCGACCGTCTCGAGCACGATGCCGAGAACGGGTACGAGGGCGCAGAGAACTCCCCAGACGATCGGCGGTAGGCGCCATGGAGAGACGCCGAAGACCCGCTTCGCCCGGGCCGCCATGGCGTAGCCGAGCACACCACCGATCACGACGAGGAGCCACACAGAACTCATCAACCTCACCTTTCTCCACCTATTAACGCCGGCATTCCTGCATTGCTTCCCTGAGGAGCCTGTGAGATCGCCGTGAGTTGCCAAAGTCCTGCTTGCACTCAATTGTACGGTGGCGGCGCACCACGGAGATCACGGCTTGTTCGCCGAAGCTGGAACCCCGGTTCGTCAGCGAACACCGTGGCGGCGAGCGCGCTCCAGGCATGGCGTGTGCCAGTGGCGACGCATGCCCGGCTCGGCAAGCGGCACGACGACGAGGTGTCCGGTGCCCGGCCTGATCTCCTGGTTGCAGCCCGGGCAGAGGTACTCCTTCGTCGCCTGGTACGGCTGCATCTTGTGCATCTCCGCCATCTGTCCCGTAAAAGGGTCTCTGACGAAGTCCTCCCTGGGCGGGTTCCGTTGCCAAGGACGCCGGGCCACCCACGAATTATGGTCCGTCTTCCGGCACCGACATGCGCCGGCTGAGCCTTTCGCGACCCTTCACCCTGTTCGGAAGGGTTGACGCTCCTATGTCAACTAACTCGCTCCTATGTCAACTAGCTCGCTTCAAGCCATGCTCTGTACCTCGCCGCGAGCTCGCCGTCGTAGGTGAGACCG
>JAJYVX010000319.1 GCA_021791795.1 Actinomycetes bacterium
GCGTCATGCGGGAACCTCCATGCCGCGCACGTCGATGTCCGTGTCGCGCCCAGCGAGGATGTCCGCGGCGATCTTCGCCGAGCCGCACGCCATGGTCCATCCCATGTGGCCGTGGCCGGTGTTGTAGAGGAGATTGCGGTGACGCCCGTAGCCGACGATCGGCGGGCCGCCGGGCGTCATGGGGCGGAGGCATGCCCGGTACTCCCCTGCGCCGTAGTCAGCTGCTGCGGGAAAGAGCTCGGCGGCCATCTTGTGGATGTTCGAGAAGTCGGACTCGCCCCAGCTGCGGCTGTAGCCGGCGAACTCGGCGGTCGAGGACATCCGCAGCCGGTCGCCGAAGTTCGACCACGCGACCAGGGTCGCCTCGTCCACGCCGCCGTGCGAGGGAGGTCGGTCCTTTTCTCTGATCGGGAACGTGACCGAGTATCCCTTTGCCGGGTACATGGGGAGACGCTGGCCGACCGTCCGGGCGACTGCAGGGCTGTCGACGCCGAGGGAGAGCACGTAGTGGTCCGCCTCCACCAGCTCGCCGTCGACCACGGCGCCGGTGACACGGTCTTCGCTGTGAACGAGACGGTGCACTGCCGTGCCGAGCCGGAAGCGGACGCCGAGCTTGCGGCAGCGTCCGGCGAGCTCGTAGGTGAACCGTTCGCAGTCACCGCTCGAGTCCGTCTTGCCGAGGACCGCACCCACGATCCGGTCCCTCGCCGATTCGAGCGCGGGCTCGTACTCGACGCAAGCATCGGCGTCGAGGACCTCCTGCTCCTGACCGTGCTCTCGCAGCAGCGACGACTTCTTGTAGCCGAGCTCGAGCTCCCTCTCGTCTCGGTAGAGGTACAACACCCCAGCAGAGACGTGTCCGTAGTCGATCTCCTCTTTGGCGACCAGCTCTTCCATGACGCCTTGGCTGTACTGGCACAACCGGAGCTTCACGAGCGTGTTGGCGACCGCACGGTCGGAGGGACACTCCCGGAGGAAGCGAATTCCCCAGCGGACGAGCTCGGGATCGATCCGCGGCTTGACTCGTATCGCGGTCGCCGCGCCGGCGAGCGATCGCAGCAGCATTCTCGGCGCGGCGGGCGAGGCCCAGGAGAAGGAGTGGCCCGGGGCGATCAGCCCAGCGTTGCCGGAGCTCGCGTCCTGCGCGAGCGCCCTCTGCCGCTCGACGACCTCGACCTCGTGGCCGTCGCGTGCGAGGAAGTAGGCGGTCGCCGTGCCGAGCACACCGCCGCCCAGTACCAGCACCGTCACGACCGGGGCCTCACCGCGATCGCCTGGACCTCGACCACGAGCCCGTCGATCAGAAGGCCCGCGACCACGGTGGCTCGCGCGGGCCGGTGGTCGCCGAACTTCTCGGCCCACGCTTCATTGAACGGCCCGAAGTGCCGACGGTCGGTGATGAACACCGTGGCCGTCGTGACGTCGGCGAGCGACGCACCCTCTTCGGAGAGGATCGCCTCGACCCGGTCGATCGCAGCCAAGGTCTGGGCTTTGGCGTCGCCAGGTGCGATCACCGCGTTGTCCTTGTCGAGCGCCACCTGGCCCGCGACGAAGATCAGGTCTCCGGCGGCCGTTCCCTGCGCGTAGGGCGCGATCGGCGGCCCGAAGCCAGCTGGGTTGATGCTCTTCACGCCTGTAGGCATTCGCTCTCCCTCTCTTGTGTCTGGAAGTCTCTTGTGTCTTGAAGTCGACTCGACCGCGTCTCTACATGAACCCGCCGTAGGGCTCACTGACGACCGCATGGTGCACGTAGTTGATGAAGCCGATGAAGTCGAAGACCGGGAGCCCGGTCGCCCGCTGGATCGCGTGCGAGTAGGGGGGCAGGTCGGAGCACTCCAGCAAGAAGGCGCCCACCGAGGGGTCCTTTGCGAGGACTGTCAGCGCGGTCTCGACCACTTCCTGCTCGACGCTCTCCACGTCGAGCTCGCCGACCTCGTCGAGGATCGCGGCGCGGAAGTACGGCTTGTCCTCCATGCCGCTGAACACGAGGCGGCTCCGAAGCTCTGCGGTGATGCCGACCGCCTGGAGCAGCCGTTCGCTCACGGTCCTGCCGCTCGCGACCAGCACGGCGAGCTTGCGCTCGGGGCCGAGCATCGAGACGACCATCGGGGCCTGGAGCAGGCTCGAGAGGAAGACGGGCACGTCGACCGCGGCGGCCACCGCGGCCTGATAGGCGCCGAAGAACCCGCAGTCGCTCGTGATCGCCCGCACACCCTGGGCGACGAGGGCTTGCGCCTCCTCCACGATGCGAGGGGTGAGCGCGGGGTCCTGCCGGCCGACCACGGCGTCTTCGGTCGCGCCGGGCACCATCCGGTACTGGACCGGGAAGCGGTAGGTCGATGCGTTCCCGACGTCGCCGGGGATGAAGGGGATGTTGCACTCGAGCATGAGCACCCCGATCGAGTACCCGTAGCCGACCTGGCCCTTTCGTGCCCGCACGACCTGTCGTGCACGCCCATGATCGAAAGTGCGCTGCGCTGTGCTTTCTAGCGTCGAAGTCAACGGACCGTCCTCCTCTTTCTCACTTGTCGAAGTCTGTCGATCTGCAGCCACCCCGAGGTTACGTGCGCCGGCGATCGCGGCTCGACGCCGGCCTGCGAAGGTGCGCTCACCCCGCCCGTCGGTGTGCCGCCGAGGTACACCTCCGAAAGGCGGTCGTCCGCGAGCATGTCTCGTGCGGGCGCCTTCAGCACCACCCGTCCAGCGACCAGGACGAGGCCCTGGTCCGATATCTCGA
>JAJYVX010000320.1 GCA_021791795.1 Actinomycetes bacterium
GTCCCGTGAGCGGTCGTCACGTCAGCTCCCCACCTCGATGACGAGGCCGCCCTCGTCGCCCGCCGCCCCGGCTCGCAGCGCCTCGGCGCCGCCGACGATCTCCATGATCTCGGTGGTGATGGCGTCCTGGCGGGCCCGGTTCATGATGCGCGAGTACTTCTTCACCAGCTCGTCGGCGTTGTCGGTGGCAGCGGCCATGGCGCGCTGGCGAGCCGTGAGCTCGGAGGCCGACGCTTCGAGGAGCGCCCCGAAGATGGCCGTCTCGGCGGCCCGGGGGGCGAGCGTCTCGAGGAGCACCGCGGCGTCGGGCTCGAACTCGGTGTAGCCGAGCCGAGCCGGCGCTTCGGTCTCTCCGGCCGGCCGCTCGTCGCCGTCGGGACGGCGGGGGTCCTCGAGCGGGAGGAGCTGGCGGACCTCGACCCGCTGCGAGCCTGCCGAGAGGAACCGGGTCGACACCAACAGGACCTGGTCGACCTCTCCTGCGACGAAGGGCCCGAGCACGGCGGCGGCGACCTCGCGGGCGTCGGTGAAGCTCGGCCGCTCGCTCATCCCGGTGAACGAGCGCTCCACGGGCTGGTGTCGGAAGCGGAAGTAGCCCTGGGCCTTCTTGCCCACGGTGAACAGGCGGTGCTCGACACCCTCCGCACGCCCGTCGGCCAGCAGCCGCTCGGTGGCTCTGAGCACGAAGGCGTTGTACCCGCCGCAGAGACCGCGGTCGGCGACGATGGAGAGCACGGCCGCCCGCTCCACCCGCTCGGGCGTGCCGAGGAGGCGCCCGGCGGCCACGGGGTCACCGGCGGCCGCCTCGACCACCAGGCGGGCCATCCCCTGCTGGTACGGCCTCGCCGCGGCGATGCGCGCCTGGGCTCGCACGATCTGCGAGGCGGCGATCAGCTCCATCGCCCTCGTGATCTTCTTCGTCGACTGCACGCTCCGGATGCGTCGCCGGAGGATGCGCTCCTGCCCGCCGGCCACGGGTCAGCCGTCCGTGCCGGTGTCGAACGACTGCCCGAACGCCTCGAGCGCCTTGTCGAGCGCGTCGCCCTCGGGAAGGGCGCCGGTGGAGCGCACCGTCTCGAGCAGGTCGGCGTGGTTGGCCCGGAAGTAGCTCCGCACCTCGGACTCGTAGCGCTGGACCTCGGAGATGGGAACGCTGTCCACGAAGCCGCGCGACCCGGCGTAGATCACCAGCACCTGCTCCTCCACCGGCACAGGCGCGTTGAGCCCCTGCTTGAGCAGCTCGGTGAGACGGTAGCCCCGGTCGAGCTGGGCCTGGGACACCTTGTCGAGCTCGGAACCGAAGGTGGCGAAGGCCTCGAGCTCGCGGAACTGGGCAAGGTCGAGCTTCAGCGTCCCGGCGACCGCCTTCATGGCCTTGATCTGGGCGGCGCTGCCCACCCGGCTCACCGAGATGCCGACGTTGATGGCCGGGCGGATGCCGGCGTAGAAGAGCTCGCTCTCGAGGAAGACCTGGCCGTCGGTGATCGAGATGACGTTGGTGGGGATGTAGGCGGACACGTCACCCGCCTTCGTCTCGATGATCGGGAGCGCCGTGAGGGACCCGCCGCCACGCTCGTCGGAGAGCTTGGCGGCCCGCTCGAGGAGGCGGCTGTGGAGGTAGAAGACGTCCCCCGGGTAGGCCTCGCGACCCGGGGGCCGCCGCAGCAGGAGGGACAGCTGCCGGTACGCCTCGGCCTGCTTGGACAGGTCGTCGTAGACGATCAGGGCGTGCTCGCCGTTCTCCATCCAGTGCTGGCCCATGGCGCAGCCGGCGTACGGGGCGAGGTACTTGAAGGGCGCGGGGTCCGAGGCCGCCGCCAGCACCACCACGGTGTAGTCGAGGGCGCCGTGGGCCCGCAACGTCTCGACCGTCTGGGACACCGACGAGCCCTTCAACCCGATGGCGACGTAGATGCACTTCACACCTTGGCCGCGCTGGTTGAGGATGGTGTCGACGGCGACCGTGGTCTTGCCCGTCTTGCGGTCGCCGATGATGAGCTCGCGCTGGCCGCGCCCGATCGGCGTCATGGCATCGATGGCCTTGATGCCGGTCTGCAGCGGCTCGCTCACCGGCTGGCGGTCCACGATTCCCGGTGCCTGGATCTCCATCCGGCGTGGCTCGGTCGAGGTGATCGGCCCCTTGCCGTCGATCGGCTCACCCAGGGCGTTGACCACTCGTCCGAGCAGACCGTCGCCCACCGGGACCGAGAGGATCGTGCCGGTGGCCTTGACCAGCTGCTCCTCCTCGAGCTTCGTGCCCTCGCCGAGGATCACAGCGCCGATCGTCTCCTCGTCGAGGTTGAGAGCGAGGCCGACCGTGCCGTCCTCGAACTCGAGGATCTCGTTGACGGCGCAGCCGGGCAGTCCCGTCACCCGGGCAATCCCGTCGCCGACTTCGACGATCCGGCCGACCTGTTCGGTCCCCACCTCCGGCGTGTACTCCTCGACGTGGCGCCGGAGGGCGTCGGCGATCTCGTCGGCGTCGATGGTCAGCTCAGCCATCAGGTGTGTTCCCTTCCTTCGGGGTGCCCGTCGTGGACGGGTGAGGCTTCGTGGAGAGAAGAGGAGGAGGCGGCCCCGGCGACGAGGACGTGCTCCTTCAACTGGTCGAGGCGGTGGCGGGCGCTCCCGTCGACGAGGAGGTCGCCGATCTCGACGACCGCCCCGCCGAGGAGGGCCGGCTCGATGGTCACGTGGAGCTCGACCGGCCCACCGGTCAGGTGCTCGAGCGACTCC
>JAJYVX010000321.1 GCA_021791795.1 Actinomycetes bacterium
CAACTTCCCCCAGGCGTTCTCCCACGTCGGGCTCGTGAACTCGGCGTTCAACCTCGCCGCGACGCCACAACGAACGGCGCAATGACGACGATGCGATTCGTCCTTTCCGGCGGCGAGCGCGTCCCGGCCATCGATGTCGCCCAGATGCGAGCCGTGGATCGCTCTATGATCGAGGGCTTTCACATCGAGCTCGCCCAGATGATGGAGAACGCCGGGCGCAACCTCGCCGACCTCGCCTGAAGCTTGTTCTCGCCTCAATCGGCCACCGTGCTCGCCGGGCCGGGTGGGAACGGCGGCGGCGGTCTCGTCGCCGCCCGGCACTTCCATGACCGTGGGATCGCCGTCACGGTCACGCTCGCCTCACGCCGAGTCGCTCCGGTGACCGCCCACCAGCTCGACATCGTCGAGCGGCTCGGGGTCGAGGTGCGAGACGAGCCGGCGCCAGCCGACGTGATCATGGACGCCCTGATCGGCTACGGCCTGTTCGGCGACCCCAGCGGCGCCGTGCATCCAGGCCGATGCCACGATGACTCTCGCCCTGCCGAAGGTCGGCCTCGGCCGCGCAGCCAACATCGGTGCCCTCTACCTGGCGGACATCTCGGTCCCGCCCGCGCTCTTCACGGCGATGGGGCTCGAGGTCCCGGTGATCTTCAGGTCCGGTTCGGTCGTGGCGGTCCGCGCCGACGACGTGTCACGAGGCGAGCGTCTCAGCGGGCGACGGCGCTCCAGTTCATCGTGAGCGCCACCCCAGCATCGACGAGAAAGTTGCGCACTGGGCAGCGGTACTCGGTGATCTCGACGACCTGGGCGCGCAGCTCGCTCGGCGCGGTGGTGCGGACTCGAGCATCGACGTCGAGGCCCTCGAAGTAGGTGCGAACCTCGGCCTCCCCGAGCAGGCCACGACGGTCCAGGCGCTACCCGGCATCGAACTCGATCCCCTCGTAATCGAGCCCGAGCTCTCGTGTCGCGCGCTCGAAGGTCACCGCGCTGCAGCCGCACAAGGCCCCGACGACGGTCTCGAGCGGGGTCAAGGCGCTGCCCGTGCCGCCGCGGCTGACCGGCTCGTCGGTGACGAGCGACTGCCCGTCACGGGTCATCACGACCGTCCGTACCCCTTCGTCGTTGCAGGCGCGCAGCGTGGTACGAACTGACCTCCGACTTTGCCGAGGCGTGCTCTCGACCGCATGAATGGGCCCGACCGTGCTCACGATATACCTCCGCTTGTTGATGGGTCCGGGGCCCGGCTACTCTCGAGGTGTCGCCGGAGCAGGCGAAAGCCCCCGAAGAGCGCGAGGTTGACGCCGTCGATCGCCCAGCTGGCGCCGGCATGCCCGGCGGCTTCGACGGCGAAGCTGGCCACCACGAGGGCGATGACGACGATCCATTGCAGCACTGCGAGCACGTCCGCACCTCGGGCGCCCTTGGCAGGCCTCGTGTTCGCGACGAGGTCGGGGGCGAGAGCGTGCACGGCGTCTAGCACGGTGCGGACCTTGGGGTTGACGAGCCCGGTGCCGGCGACGACGACCGTCGGCACGGTCTCGTTCCCCCCAGCGATCGACCGCACGATGGCGGCCGCTTCGGGATCGGTCCAGATGTTCACTTCTGCGGTCGGAAGACCCGCCCGGCGGAGCCCCCGGCGAAGCGCCGCACAGTACTGGCAACCGGGCCGCCAGTAGACGGTGACGAGGTCCGAGCCGGGAGTGTCCACGGTGTCGGGAACCCGCTCCATGGCGCCGCCATTCCCTTGGGGTGCCTCTCGGGGAAACCCCGGCGTCTAGCCACCTCGTGAGGTCAAAGGGCGAGGAGCGCCTGCTCGATCGCCTCGCCGAGTGCCGGGTGGATGTAGAGCACGGCGGTCGCCACCTCGTCGGCGGTGTTGGCGAGGCACATCGCTTGGATGAGCGGCTGAATCAGCGTCGACGCCTGGGGGCCGAGGATGTGGGCACCGAGGAGGAGGCGGGTCTCCGGGTCGGCGAGGACCTTCACGAAGCCGGTCGTGTCCTCGAGCGCCCAGCCGTACGCGGTATCTCGGTAGTACCGGGTCGCGACCACGTAGGGGCGTCCGCCATCGCGTAGCTGCTGCTCGGTGGCGCCGACCGAGGCCACCTGGGGATCGGCGAATACCGCGGCGGGCACCACCGAGAACGGCGAGCGGTGCTGGTCGGTAGGGTGCAGCAGATTGTGGCGAACCAGGCGTGCCTCGGCGTTCGCCATGTGCTTCAGCTGGAAGTGGTTGGCGAGATCGCCGAGCGCGAAGATCCCGGCCACATTCGTCTGGTACGCGGTGTCGGTGCGGACATGGCCGTGCTCGTCGGTGGCGATCCCCGCCGTCGCCACGTCGAGCCGGTCGCTGTTGGGTACCCGCCCGGTCGCGACGAGCAGCGTCGCCGCCTCGAGCGTCTCGTGACCGTTCGGCCCGGCGAGCTCGAACCGCACCCCTGATCGGCAAGGCGCAACCGACTCAACGGTCGTGCCGAGGCGCAGGTCGAAGCGGGCCCGGTAGGCGTCGGTGAAGGCCGCCGAGACGTCGTGGTCGTGGCGGGGGAGTAGCGCCGGGCCGCGACCGATGATCGTCACGGCGACGCCGAGGGCGCCGAAGACGTGGCCCATCTCTGCGGCGATGAACCCGCCGCCGACGATCACCATCGACTCAGGGAGCGCATCGATGCGCATGACGGTGTCCGAGGTCAGGTAGTCGACCTCGCCGAGCCCAGAGATGGCCGGG
>JAJYVX010000322.1 GCA_021791795.1 Actinomycetes bacterium
CCAAGGCGTCGGCCACGACGTCGGCCAGCTCGGCGTGGATCTGGGCTTCCAGGCTCACCATGGCGTGCAGGTCGGCCAGCGCGTCGCCGAGCGCGAGCGGCGAACGCAACAACGTCAAGTGCTCCACGGCCGCGGCCAGGACGGCCGCGCTCTGCTCGTCGATCACCGCGTGGGCAGCGTGGGTGTCGGTCCACGGGTCGCTGCGCTCGAGGAGACCGTTGCGGTCGTCGTCGGTCATGGTTGCTGCTCCTCGCTGACGTGGCCGCTCACCTTGGCCGAGGTTCGGGTCTTCGTGGCTCGGGTCGAGCGCAGCCGGTAGGACTCGGTGCCGGTCTCGACGATGTGTGCGTGGAACGTGAGCCGGTCGACCACCGCGGCGGCGAGGCGGGGATCGGCGAAGGTGCGGCCCCACTCGCTGAAGGGGGAATTGGAAGCCGTCGCCACCGAGGAGCGCTCCTCTCGTTCGGTCAGGACCTGGAACAAGAGCTCCGCTCCGCGTGGGTCGAGGCCGACGTAACCGAGCTCGTCCACGCAGAGCAGCTCGACCCGGCCGTAGCGGGCGAGCACTCGGGAGAGCACCCGCTCGTCGGCCGCCTCGGCCAGCTCGTTCACGAGCCCGGCGCAGGTGACATAGCGCACCCGGTGCCCCGCCTCACAGGCGGCGACGCCGAGGGCGATCAAGAGGTGCGACTTGCCGGTCCCCGAGTCACCGAGCAACACGACCGGGTGTCCCTCTTTGAGCCAGGCGAGGCTCGAAAGTGCGGCGAAGGTGGCGGGATCCACCGATGGCGCGGCTCGCAGGTCGAACTCCTCCAGTCGCTTCATGCGGGGAAAGCGTGCCTCTTGGACCCGGCGCTCGCGCCGGCGCGACTCGCGCTCGTCGACTTCACAGGCGAGGACCTCGGCCAGGTAGCCCCGATGGGTGAGCCGGGCCCGGGCGGCCTCGTCAGCGAGGCGAGCGGCCTCGGTGCGCACCGTCGGCAGGTGGAGCGCCCGAGCAGCGGCAAAGATGGCCGCCTCGGCGCCCTGCTCGGTCATGGTCACCGGGGTGCTCATGAGAGCACCGCCTGCTCCAAGAGGGTGTCGTAGCCGCGCAGCGTGGGAACCGGCCGGTCGTAACGGGTGAGCGCACCGATCGGCACGACCACGCTCGAGCGGTCCTCGGCCTGGCGTCTCGCCTCGAGCGTGACGCCAGCGGGATCGACGATGCCTGAGGCCACGCACGAGCGAAGCGCCTCGACGATGGCATCGCCAGGCAGGCTCCGGTGCAAGAGCAGCACCTCGATCAGCGCCTTGGTGCCCCGAGCGTCACCGAGGGACCGGCGCGCCGCGCTCCAGTAGGCCTCGTGGGCGTCGCTGAACGCCCCGGTCGCTCTCGCCTGGACGAGCGCGCTCGCCCCGGGCAGTGCGCCGGGCTTGCGGCAGAGCACCTCGAGGTAGTGGTCCAGGCAGAGGGACTCGTCTCCTCGGTGCACGAGGCGCTCGTGGGATGCGACCACGGCCCCGGCACAGACGAGCTCGACCCGCTCTGCCCCGAGGCGTGCCTCGATCCGGCGGGCGGCAAGACGGGCAGGGACCGAGTAGAAGCACTGGCGCACGCACACCCGGGCCTTCGTGTCCACGCGCACCCACAGGTGCCGGGTGGTGTCGAAGGGTTCCTCGGGCAGTGCCAGGAGACGAGCCGCTTCTGCCGCGAAGTCCTCCCCGATGCTGGTCCGTCTGGCGCCGATCCGCCGGGAGTCTTCGGCCGCGTCGATCGCCGAGATCGCTGCGTTCAGCTCGCCCAGCGTCTCGACCCTCGGGACCGGGACGAGATGGCGCCGGCGGAACCGTCCGACCTCGCCTTCGACGCCACCTTTTTCGTGCGCGCCCTCGATGCCGGGGACACAGAAGAAGCTGTCGAAGCCGAAGTGGCTCCGCAGCGCGATGAAGCGCTCGTTCTCCTCGCGGTTGCGGCCCTTCAGCACCCGGGTCACCGCCGGCTTCAGATTGTCAAAGCGCACCCGGTGGGGGCATCCGTCGAACATGACGAACGCGCGCTGCAGCCCGTCGAAGAACGCCTCTTGGGCCTGGGTCATGTACACCCGGTGGAACGCCTTGCCCGACGCCGAGAGCCGCAGGGCGAACATGAACACCTTGGTCAAGACGCCGGCCAGGTAGACGTACAGCTCGCCGAAGTCTGCCTCGGCCTCTTCGCCGGGGACGTGGTGCTGGGGCACCGTGACGGCGTTCAGCCCACCGGCGAGCTCCCGGCGACGTTCGGCCACATAGAGGCGCACCGTCGACTCGGAGATCTCCGCCTGCCACTCCTCGACGAGGCGCTGATGGATCCGCCGGGCGGTGTGGCGCTGCTTGCGCGGCACGCTGCGGTCCTCGGCCAGGATCTGGTCGATGATCCCCCTGACGGGCCCGAGCACCGGGGCGTCTCGCTCAGGCGTCTTGCGATCGGCGGGGACCGCGGAACGCACCGCGTCACGCACCGTCCGGCGGTGCACACGGTGCTTGTCGGCAAGGGCCCGGATCGAGAGGCCCTCACGTCGGTCACGTCGGATAGCTTCGTAGAGCTCCACCCTCTTCATCTCCTTCTCCCTCGTTCGGCGGTTCTTCCGAACCCGAAACGTAGGGCTTGGTGGTGGTTGGGGGTGGGGCCACTTCAGATCGGCACAAGTGGCCCAAGTGGGGCCAAATCAGCCTGTCATTCCCACAAGATGGCC
>JAJYVX010000323.1 GCA_021791795.1 Actinomycetes bacterium
GCGACCGCCGGGCCCGGCGACGATCGCCGGGAAGAGCGGTGCGGCGCCGCCGTCTGCCTCCTTGGCGGCTGCGGTCACCGGGCTGCCGGCGGTTGTGTCCCCGCCCCGATCGGCGGTTGCGTCCCCGCCCCGATCGGCGGTTGCGTCCCCGCCCCGATC
Organism: Actinomycetes bacterium; assembly: GCA_021791795.1. GTDB lineage: Bacteria > Actinomycetota > Acidimicrobiia > Acidimicrobiales > Bog-793 > JAKATT01. The sequence goes on from JAJYVX010000323.1 coordinate 160, forward strand.
GGCGGTTGCGTCCCCACCGGTTCCGGCGTCAAGGTGCCAACAGACGAGCAGGCGGTCGCTCTCTTCACCACTGTTCAGGGCGTCGTCCATCGGTCCGTAGACGTTCACGAGGTAGGCCTCCACGCTGGCGTTGAGGCGGCGCAGGTTGAACACGGCGTTGCGCCGGATGAGCGGATCGAAGGTCCATGTGATGGTCTCGATGCCCCGCTCGAGAGCCCAGGCTCGCTGGTGTTGTTTGAGCGCCAGGCCGACACCGTGGCGGCGCAGGCTCACCTCGACGCCGGTGACGTGAGAGTGGAGCTCGCGCCGCTCAGGCGGGCCCGCCCATGCGACGGACGCGCCGACGAGCTGGCCGGCGCGGAGCGCTCCGCTCACGTAGTTGCCGCTCAGTGAAAGGGCCTTCAGCACGTGCTCGGAAATGGGAAGTGCGCCGCCCGGCTCGCTCCAGAGCCGGCCGAAGAGCCTCGTGGCGGCCCGGAGCTCGTCGAGGCTCGTGAGCTCGCGGACCTCGAGCGCTGTCCGCTCACGAGGGTCGAACTCCACCGCGTCATGATACGGGCCGGAGCGCGCGAGGCCCTGTCCTGTCTCCTGGCTCGGTGCTATACCTGTCGACACCGGGCGAAGGCCAGTACACCGATCGAGCCAGGGGAGGGCGCCGATGAGGGTGTCGCTACGCGTCAACGGGATCGAGCGGACCGACGAGGTCGAGCCTCGACTGCTGCTCGTCCACTACCTGCGCGACGTAGCCGGGCTGACGGGCACGAACGTCGGGTGCGACACGAGCTCGTGCGGCGCCTGCACCGTGCACGTCGACGGCGCCTCGGTGAAGTCCTGCACGGCCTTTGCCGTCCAGGCGGACGGCTGCGACGTGACGACGATCGAGGGCCTTGCCACCGACGGCGAGCTGCACCCGATGCAGCGGGCCTTCCAGGAGCATCACGGGCTGCAGTGTGGTTACTGCACGCCGGGCATGGTGATGGCGGCGACCTCGCTTCTGGCGGAGAACCCGAACCCGACCGAGCAAGAGGTAAGGGAGGGTCTCGAGGGGAACCTCTGCAGATGCACCGGCTACCACAACATCGTGAAAGCCATCCTCGCGGCGGCCTCGGCGTCATGACGGCGACCGCTGCTCCTACCTCGGGCTCTGGCGTTCTCGGCCAGCGCCTCGTCCGTAAGGAGGACCCGGCCCTTTTGACCGGCGAGGCCCGCTTCGTCGCCGATCTCGCCGTTCCCGGCGCTCTCCATCTCTGTGTCGTCCGCAGCACGGTGGCCCACGCCAGGATCACCTCGGTCGACGTCTCGCGGGCGCGCTCCATGCCGGGCGTGGTGGCGGCCTTCACCGGCGCAGAGCTGCAGGGTGAGTGGGCGGCACCGCTGCCGTGTGCCTGGCCGGTCACCGCCGACATGAAGAGCCCCGACCACCTTCCCATCGCGGTCGACAAGGTCTGTTACGTCGGTGACGCGGTCGCGGTCGTCGTCGCCGAGTCGGAGTACGTCGCACGGGACGCCGCCGAAGCGGTCCTCGTCGAGTACGAACCGCTTCCTGCCGTCGTCGAGCTTGCCGACGCCCTGTCGGACCGGGTCGTCATCCACGAGGGGCTCGGGACGAACACGAGCTACCACTTCGAGCTCTCACCCGACGAGGCCGCTGTCGAGGCCGCCTTCTCCTCGGCCGCGCACGTCGTGAAGGGCCGCTTCGTCCAGCAGCGCCTCATCCCGTCCGCGATGGAGCCCCGTGGCGTCGTCGTCGTCCCCCAGCCCTTCGGGGGCGAGTACACGGTCTACTCGGCGACCCAGATCCCTCACATCTTGAAGGTGATGCTGGCGATCACGGGCGGCGTGCCCGAGACCTCGATCCGGGTCGTGGCCCCGTCTGTCGGTGGCGGTTTCGGCTCGAAGCTGAACGTCTATGCCGAGGAGCTCCTCTGCCTCGTCCTCGCCCGGCGCATGCGCCGTCCGGTGCGCTGGATCGAGACCCGCTCGGAGGCGACCCAGGCGACGATCCAAGGCCGCGGGCAGCTGCAGGAGATCGAGCTCGCGGCCGACGCGGAGGGCAAGATCCAGGCGGTCAGGGTGCGCCTTCTTGCCGACATGGGCGCCTACCTGCAACTGGTCACACCGGGTGTGCCGCTGCTCGGTGCGTTTCTTTATGCAGGCGTGTACGACGTGCCTGCTTACTCGTTCTCTTGCACGTCGCTGTTCACGAACAAGACGCCGACCGACGCCTACCGCGGCGCCGGGCGGCCCGAGGCCACCTACGCGATCGAGCGGGCGATCGACCTGCTCGCCGCCGAGATGCGTCTCGACCCGGCCGAGCTGCGGCGCCGGAACTACATCCGGCCGGAAGCCTTCCCGTATCCGTCGGTCGCCGGACTCGTCTACGACAGCGGCGAGTACGAGGCCGCCCTCGAAAAGGCGCTCGGGCTCGCCGGCTACGACGAGCTCCGAGCCGAGCAGGCGCGGCGGCGCGAGGCGGGCGACCGGCACCAGCTCGGCATCGGCGTCTCGTCCTACATGGAGATGTGCGGCCTCGCTCCCTCGCGAGTACTCGCGT
>JAJYVX010000324.1 GCA_021791795.1 Actinomycetes bacterium
CTCGAGCGCCGCTCGGTGACAGCGGGCGGCGAGGTCGGCGGCCGTCGTGTAGTAGGTGCGGTAGCCGGCCTCGATGCTGATGCGCGCGAGGGAGACCGCGAGCATCGTCTTTCCGACGCCGGGCGGCCCGATGAACAGCACGTTGGTCGCGTCCTCCAAGAAGCGAAGCGTGGCGAGCTCGTGCACCATCTGGCGGTCGACGCTTCGCTGGGCGTCGAATGTGAAGTCCTCCAGGCGCCAGGGGGCGGGCAGGCGGGCGAAGCGCTCGAGGCTCTGACGCCGGCGCTCGGTGGTGGCTTCGACCTCTGCGTCGGTGAGCCGCTTCAAGAACGCCGAGTGGGAGAGCTTGTGCTTGGCCGCATGGTCGAGCTCTGCGGGCAGCGCCTCGGCCGCCGCGGTGAGCCGCAGGGTATGGAGGTTGCTTCGCAGCTCTTGGTAGAGCGAGTCGGTGCTCATCGGCCTTCCTCCGTAGCGCCCATGGCCTCGACGAGGCTCTGGTAGGTCTCGAGCGAGACGACCACGTCGTGGTCTTCGTAGGCATGGAGCAACTTGGCCGCCTCGGTGCGCGCCGCCTCGCCGGGCGGTCGGTTCGCCTTCTTCTTGCACGGCCGAGCGGTCGTGAACGCAGAGAGCACCTCTTTTTCGAGCGCCGCGCGGTGTGCGGGGTCCCGCACGACGTAGCCGGCGCCCGGCGTGCGCCGGGAATGGCTCGCGAGCAGCACCCCTGCGGCCGAGCGGATCTCGACGCCGGCGGTCCCCAAGCGATGGGCCACGCGCACCTCTGCGCCGATCAGCCCGGTCGGGACCGAGTAGGCGTTGCCCTCGAAGGCGACCAGGCAGGAACGGTCGACCGTGGCTGTAGAGGTGATCTCGGCCGGGTAGGGCGATGCGGGAAGCGGTGCGAGCTCCTCCAAGGAGGCGAGGTCGCCGACGGTCGGGCGCTTCTTCCCCCAGCGCACGAGCAGCTCGGCCGCCGCGTCACCACCCGCGATCGCTTCGAGGCGCGCGATCGAGCGCGGACGTTTGTCGCCGATGCGTTCGCAGAACCGGTCGAAGCCGTCCTGCGCCGCGGCCATGGTGGTCGCCGTCATGGTCTTCCAGAACCGCTGGGTCGTGAAGTCGATCGACTTTTCGACCGAGCCCTTGCGGTTCCCCCGCCTCGGCGGGCAGGCGACGATGGCGACGCCGTAGTGCTTGGCGACCGGAGCGAAGCTCTTCTGGACGATCCCGGTCTTCGGGTCGACGGCGGTCGCCATGCGGTCGGTCCGCCACTTCTTGGTCGTCCCGCCGAGCCGGCGGAGCACCCCGTCCATTGCCTCGATCAAGTGCGGCTGGTCCTCAGCCTCGCTGAAGACGCCGCGGAACTTGCCCGAGCACGGAAGCGACCCCACGAGCAGGTGCGCGTCGTCACCCCAGGGCGCTTCTGGGAGCTCCACCCAGTCCCACTGGACTTCCTCGGCGGGCGGATGATCGATCTCGATCGTGGCCCGGCCCTTCACGCCGCTGCACGCCTCGCAGTGCGGGCGCAGCTCGTGGACCCGGAGCCCCCGGGTGAAGCTCTGGTAGCTGAGCGGGAAACCGAGGGCGACGACCTCGTCGTAGAGGGCCGACGCCCACAGGTGCTTGTCGTCGTCGAACCTCGCCCGCAGGTAGGGGACGAGCTCGACGAACGGATCGGGCTCGCTCCTCTGGCGGACGCCCGCCTGGCGCTCGCCGCTCAAGTACGCCCGGACGGTCTTTCGATCTCGGCCGAGGTGCCGGGCGATCGCCGAGATCGACCAGCCCCTCTTGCGCAGTGCAGTTGCCTCCATGTCGTCCCTCTCTGTGAACATGAGAGCGGTCCCCCTCTTTGTGGCGGTGGTTTGGACACCAACAGCCTCAAAAGGGGGGCCCTTCTCGTGGTGGATGCTCGGTCCACCGGGTCCACAGGGTGGGGAATTTCAATGAGCAGGTCTGGGGAGAGTTACCTGAGCGTGGTCAAGTCCGCGGTGGAGGTAGTGGCACACCGTGATGTCGAGTCCACGCTCCTTGGCATCTCGAAGTGGCTCCCGTCGAGGTAGAGGTAGCAGAGCTCGACACCCGAGAGATCGCGGTGGCAGAACGCCTCGAACTCCACGTTGCTTGCCTCGCAGATGCGCGGACCGGTCGACTTGGACACCGTCGCTTGGGGCCCGAGGGCTTCGCCGAGGGCGGCCTCGACGTCACGGGTGGACAGCCCCCGCACGTAGCCGGCGACCACGAGCGTCGATCGCGTTCGTGCGGGTGACGCCCTGGCCAACAGCCGCGACGCGAGCTGCTGGGTCGTGGCGCGAAGCTTCGGGCAGCTGAGCGTGACCGGGCCGTTCGTCGTCTTGATGGTGAGCGGGCTGTAGCCGTTCCTCGATCCTCCACCGGTTCCGCGACAGCAACTGGCCGAGGTCTCCCTCGGAGGCGAGTAGCTCGTCGACCTGTGCGCGCGTGCACTCGGTGGGTGGTACTCGTGCAGCCATCGGGTATAGGTCCTCCTTCGTTGAACTGGTATCTTTCGAAGGAACGTATGCCCGCTGACAATTCCGGGCCTCCCGGCGTACATGTGGGTCGTTTCAGGGGTCTGAGTCCCGGCGCCGTTCGTGCGGGAGGACGTGCTCGATGGGTCCGAGCGTGAGCATGATGAGCCCGAGCGCGGCGTTGGCGGAGTGGAAACCGTAGGCGCGGTTGACGATGAGTCGC
>JAJYVX010000325.1 GCA_021791795.1 Actinomycetes bacterium
TAGCCGACGCGGCCCGCGCATCCGACGACGGGGCGGCAGCGGTGGCGCTGCACCGCGCCGTCGAGAGCTTCGGGGGCGACCTCGCCCAGGGGTCGGGCTGGCTCTGGGTCGAGCCCGCCCGCGAGGATCTCCACCGCCGCGCCGTCGACGCCCACCTGCGCCTGGCCGAGCTCGAAGAGGGACTCGGCAACCCCGCCGCGGTCGAGGCCGTGCTGGAGCGGGTGGTCGACCTCGACCGCTACGGCGAGGAGCCGTACCGGCGCCTCATGGCCCTCCAGGCAAAGACCGGGCGCATCGACGCGGTCAAGGGCACGTGGCGACTCCTGCAGCGGCGCCTGCTCGACCTCGACCTCGACCCGGACCCCTCCTCGGGAGAGCTCTACCGCTCGCTCACCGGCTCCGACGGCGCCACGACCCGCGATGACGAGCGAAGCGACAGGTCGTCGCGGTCGTAGCGGCGCCACCCCGGCGTGCCTTCGCACGCGTGGCGCTCGTGGCATCCCTCGCCGCTGTCGCCGACGTCGCATTGGGTCTCCGCTGGGATGGACGCCGGCACTTCCGGCGTATCTGCTGCTCGGCGCACTCTGCGCAGTGGTCAGCGTCCTCGCCGTGACGCAGACCGACCACTTGCACGCCGAACATGGCGAGACGTGACCGAAGTGCGTCGCGGCTGGCGCGGTCGGGGGGCAGACGGGCGAGCCCATTTACCGCCACCAGATCGAACGCACCGCGGGCGGCGTCGGCGAGGAGTCGGGACAGTCCGGGCCGATCGGTGCGCCCGGACGCCAGCGGTCGGCGTAGGTGGCGACCGCCCACCAGCCGGGCCGGCGGGCCACCTGGGTAGCGAGTCGGCGCACCTGGTGATCGAGGCTGGCGAGGTCGCCGCGGCCGGGCTCTTCTTGGACATAGATGGCGATTCGGGCCATGGGGCACCTCTCTGGTCAGTTCCGAAGAGGTCTCTCCCGGGCAAGGAATGCAAGGCCGGCGCCTTGACCAGCCGGTTCGCGTAGCTCGAAGGGCAGGGCCCCTGAGAGCGAGTCACACCTCGGGGCTACCGTTGCCGTCGTGGCTCGCAGGAGGAGGAGAGGTGCTCGCCGTCGAGTATGACGTGACGCCCGATGGACTGATCGAGATCGTGGCGCTGATCAACGCCGTCGACGAGGAGGGTTCTGACCCAGAGGGGGAGGCCTGGCTGGCCTGGCGCAGGTCGCACGAGGACGAGGGGCTCGGATGCGCCCCCATTCCCCCAGCGGAGCTGGCTCGGATGGAGGCGACCGAGGACATCGAGGAGCTGCGCGCCATTGTCGAGAGCGTGATCCTGGCGGACCGCCGGGCGAAAGAGGAGATCCCGACGTGAGCACCACCCGCTCCCAGCTGTATCGCTTCGCCCGCGATCTCGGCAACGTCGAGGCCTTCGAGCACGGCTACCGGCGGGCGGGAGTTGCGGGGGGCGCCGAGGGCGAGCTGGAGCGCCAGGCTCGGCGAGTCATCTACCGCGAGGGCAATCGCCAGATCAACAAGTTCGTCCGGGCCGTCGGGCTCGGACCGAAACGCTGAACGGTCTGGGCCGGTGCCGTCAACGCGCGAGTGGACGAAGCGGTGAGACAGGCTCACTCAGAGGACATCTATGCCGCAGCGACCCGCTGGGTCGACGTCGCCCTGAGAGGCGACGGGTCCCTCTTTGCGCCCGCAGCGTCCATCTGGTCGGTCCCGACCGTTGAGGACCTCTACCAAAGGTACAACCTTCGCCCCGACACGTCGTCTGGCGCCGGCTTCGACGCGAAGTTGCGGAGACAGCTTGAGGGGGCTCCCGATGCGACGATCCAACTGATGGCCGAGGTAACCTTCGTCAGCCTCCTCGTGGTCGACGACACGACTGGGCCGACCAAGCGCTCATCGGTCGAGAAGGTGCTCTCGTGGATGGATCGGCCCGCCCCCATCCCCGATGACCTCGATCGCGCCCTCGACCATGGCATCGCCGCCGCTGGCCTGGCGTGGAAGACGTGGCGGTGGGTCCAGCTCGCCTTTCTGATCGCGTTCGCTCGCCAATGGAAGACCCTGCCCGAGGACGAGCGAACCGGTGCCCTCGGTGACCCGTGGAGGTTCAAATCGGTCCTGTGGGCGGTTCCGATCGAAAGCGCCTATGCGCAACGCGAAGCCCTTCTCCATCTCGTGTTCCCTGAGATCTTTGAGGACATCGTCGCCCGCGAGCACAAGGCGCGCATCCGTGACGCCTTCCAAAAGCGCGCGGGCGAGCCGTCGACGGGCGACGTGGATCGCGACCTGCTCGCTATTCGACGCGCGCTCTCGGCCGAGTACGGACCTGCCTTCGCTTTCTACGACCCCGAGATCGCCCCGATCTGGGACCCGGTCGCCACCAAGACGCAGCCTTGGGATGAGTTCGTCAGCTGGGCGAAGAAGATCCACGACTGGTCCGGGTTCGACGCAGAGGAGTACGACTACAAGATCGAGGACGGCCGGCGCGTCGCCGCTGCTCTTGAGGCCGCCAGCTCCGACTCGGCCGAGTGGTTGTCATTGGCCGAGGCGGCGCTCAAGAAGACCAACCTCGTCCGCTGGCAAGCCTCAGACCTCCAGAAGTGGCGGATGCGCATAGCCATCGACCAGGGAGTTGTTTCGAGAGAAGATGGTCGGAAATGCGTGCAATTCTGGCCTGACTGGGGTAGACTGGCTTTGTGCTGGAAGTTG
>JAJYVX010000326.1 GCA_021791795.1 Actinomycetes bacterium
CCTCGCCACCACGCAGGCCACCGGTGTCGCCGGACCCGGTGGTGAGCCCGTGCGCGCCATCGTCTGCTCGGGGGGAGGGAACCGCGGCGCTGCCCAAGCGGGCGCGCTCGAGGTTCTCCTCAGTGCGGGCGTGGTGCCCGACCTGCTCGTCGGCACCTCGGTCGGCGCGATCAACGCTGCGTTCCTGGCTGCCGACCCAAGCCCGAACCGAGCACGGTGCCTCGTCGAGATCTGGCAGGGGCTTCGCGGTCGGGACGTCTTTCCGACCCCTGCTCGAGTCCAGCTGATCCGCCTCGCTCTGGGCTCGGATCACGTGTGTTCGTCGGACGGGTTGCGCGCCCTGCTCGAAAATCACCTCGGCTACCGCGAGATCGAGCGGGCCGCAGTGCCGCTCGTCGTGGTCGCCACGGACCTCTCGACGGGAGCGGAGCGCCGACTCCGCGCCGGCCCGGTGGTGCCAGCCGTCCTGGCCAGCGCTGCCATACCCGGGGTCTTTGCGCCGGTGCCCTGGGGCAGCGACCTGCTCGTGGACGGTGGCGTGGTCGCCAACGTCCCCTTGGCGGCAGCCGTCGCGGCTGGAGCCGACGAGGTGTGGGCACTCGATACCGGCCAGCTCTGTGCGGAACGCCACCGGCCTCGCTCCGCCGTCGGCGTGGCGCGCCGGTCGGTGGCCGTCCAGAACACGGCCCGAGCCGAGACGGAGCTCGCCTGCCTGCCGCCGGGTGTCGTGGTTCACCACGTCGTGCTGCCATGCTCGACGCATCGCTGGTACAGAGACTTCTCGGGATCAGCCGAGCTCATCGCCAACGGAGCGACTGCCGCCTGGGCGGCCCTCGACGGCATCGCCATCTTGGCCCCGACCGACGCCAGCGGACGTGGGGCACCGAGACAGGAGCCGGCGGGTCGCGCGGAGCGGAGCGCGACACCTTCGGCGTCCGCGAGCGACAAAATCATGGTGAGGGCTCCGAGCACGAAGACCAGCGGGTTCCCTGAGGGCCACGCCGCCGCTCCGGCCCCCACGGAGCACCGCGGGGGTTCCGTTGGGGCGAGGCACGTGCCCGGAGCTCTCGCCACCTAGCGGCGTCGCGAACAGCGCGCCCGGTGGATCCACACGGCTGCGTCTCCACGACGCACGCTGAGGTGGAGGGCGGGTGGCCATGATGCGGCAATGGCATGGTAAGGACATGGTAAGGAGAGGAGAGGGCGCCAGCGGATGCGAACGGTCGGAAGGGAGGGAGTCGGTGGTGATGGTGCCGGCCGGGATCTCGCTCGTAGCGATCGATCTCGAGTTGGATCCGTACCGTCAGCCGCCGGAACGGTGCGCGCTGGCCCGTCTCACCGTTCCCGACGTCTCGACGCCCGCGCCCGTTGCATGCTTCGGCCTCCATGGGAGGCGCCCCGAGCCCGGCAGTGCGCGGTGAGCGCCTCACGTTGGTCCGAGATGTCGGACGAGGAGCTCGCTGCCCACTGCGTGGACAAGCTCGACGGCGCCCTGGAGGAGCTCCTCGAGCGCTACGACCGGCGCATCCGAAGCTGCGCCAGGCGGATGGCGGTGGACCGCGACGCCGTCGAGGACCTCGTGCAGGAGACCTTCTTGCGAGTACTGAGTTCCCTGCCTGGCTTCGAGGGCAAGTCGGCGTTCTCGACGTGGCTCTATCGCCTCGCCCACAACACCTGCATCGACAGTTTTCGCCGGACCACCCGCCAGCGAGCCCATCGGACTGGCCAGGACGACCAGTCCCTGCTCGAGGAGTTCCTCGCTCAAGACGATCAGGAGGAGAGTGAAGACCCCGAAGTCCACCTGGAGCACGAACTTGCCTCGTGCTACGTCGGGTGGTTGCTGTCCACGCTGAGCGCGGGTAACCGCCGGGTCATCGAGTTGCGGCTTCTCGACGGTCGTTCCACCGAGGAAGTAGCGCGCCTGCTCGGCACCACCATCGATGGAGTGAAGTCTCGGCTGCGCAGAGCCCGGGCGCAGCTGCGCGGCGTCATCGAAGCAGATAGCCCCTGTCCGTTTTGCGGCTTCCGCTACGCCTCGGACGCGCACCCAGCGCTCCGGCGCACCGGCGGGCTCTCCACGCTGCGCCCCACAGAGCGTGATCGCACGAGTTCGCCGCCACCTGCCCAGTGGGATTGAGCTCATGGCCGAGACCAGGGCTGATGCAGTCGTCATCTTCGGCGCGACCGGTAACCTCGCTCTCAAGAAGCTCTGGCCCTCGCTCCATCGTCTGTGGAGCCGGGGCACCGTCGATGTGCCGGTTCTCGGAGTGGCGTCGACCCCCTGGGACGACGCCGCGCTCCGAGCTCACGTCCGCGCTGCGACGGAGGGGATCGCGACGCGTGACCCTCGGGATACCTCGGCCCTGACGGCGAAGCTCGGCTATGTCGCGGGGGACTACCGTGCAGCCGCCACCTTCGCCACCCTCGCTCGGCGATTGAGCGGCGCGGCCAATCCGCTCTTCTACCTGGCCATCCCCCCTTCGCTCTTTGGCGACGTCGTCGGCGGGCTCGCCTCGGTCGGGCTCGCACGAGGCGGGCGCGTCGTTGTCGAGAAGCCCTTCGGCCGTGACCTCGCCTCGGCCCAGGAGCTGAACCGCGTGCTCCACGAGAGCTTCCCCGAGGAGGCGATCTTCCGGATCGACCACTATCTCGGCAAGGAGGCGGTGGAGAACCTCCTCATCTTCCGCTTCGCCAACT
>JAJYVX010000002.1:0-21830 GCA_021791795.1 Actinomycetes bacterium
TCGGCTCCGGTCCTCGTAGGCGCCGGTGGGGCTCTTGTCGCCGGCGTGTTGGCGGCCATGGTCGGAACGGCGGCGGTCCTCGTCGCGACGACAGGGCGGCCCCTTGCGCGCGTGCTGGCGGCGGACGAATGAGCGACTCGATCCACTCGATGGGCGTGCGGGTCGAATTCGACTCGGTGCGATGGACGTCGCCGACATGGGCAGGGTGATCGTCGGGGCCGACGACCTGGGCGTCATGAGCAGAAGGGGAAGGACGCTTTACCGGCGACAGGTGGGTTTCGTCTTCCAACGGTTCCATCTGCTGCCGTCGCTCACCGCCTGCGACAATGTGGCCGCGCCCGTGGTGCCCTTCAGGACGACCTTCGACAAGCGGCTCGGGCGAGGGAGCTGCTGAACGGCAGCCATGGGATGACCGTGCTCCTCGCGACGCACGATGCGGCGGTGGCGAACAGGTGTGAGCGGATCGTCGAACTGAGCGATGGTGAGATCCTCGCCGACACCGTCCGGTCCGGCGGGTCCGACCGTGACCGGACAGAGTGGCCGACCGAGACCGAGATGGAAGAGTCGGCGATCAGACCGTAGGGCCGTCTGCAAGGGATGACAGCCGGGCGAGCGGCTCGGGTGCACGCGCAAAGGAGATGAGTGAGGGAGCCGGTGGTTCGAGTGCAGGGTCAGCACCGGCACCACTCGAGATGAGCCTCTCGGAGCCGCCCCAAGCCTGCGCGTGCCTGCCCGGCAAGCCCAATAGTCTCTGTTGCACTACTGGAACACCGGGACGGAAGGGGAGTCGGTGGCACTCGACGAAGACGTGGTCAGGCTGGCAAAAGGAGCAAATCTGGCGAGCATCGTGACCCTCATGCCTGACGGGCACCCGCAGGCTCAGCTTCGCTGGATCGACACCGATGGGGAGCACCTGCTGGTGAACACCGAGCCGCAGCGCCAGGCGGCTCGCAACATGTCTCGCGACCCAAGGGTGACGATCCTCATCCACTCCTCGGAGAACCCCTACGACTGGGCCGAGGTTCGGGGGCGGGTGGTGCGCACTGCTACCGGGGACGAGGCCAGGGCTCACATAGACGAGCTCTCCCGGAAGTACACAGGGGTCGACTACCAGATGGCCATCGGGCCGGAGGGTCGAGTCCTGTTCGTCGTCGCCCCGGAGCGGGTCAACACGCCGGCGACGATGGCTGCCGGCACAGACTGATCACCTGATACTCCTCGGGTGAGCGTCAACCTCTTCATCTGATTCTTCCGACGGTCCGGCTGGCGATCCGGCTCGTCAAGACCCGGAAGGTATGGTGGCGGCGACTTCGAGCACCGCTTGGCGGGCATCGCCGCTGGCGTCGAGCTGGACGGTGACGCCCATCCTCTCCAACATGGATAGCATCTCCCCGCCCATGTGACTGGCCACCACGGCTTGGACCCCGCTCTGCTTCACGAAACGCGCGACCCGAGCATGATGGGCGCGCTCGCTGCCGGTCTCGTGCAGAGCGCCCCAACCGACGTCGATCTCGTCCCAGCGCGACATCGCCCCGTCTTCGACAGTTGCAAGCGCCACCCGCTCGGCCCGACCCCAGCGGGGATCGATCGAGCCGTCCTCGCGGACGGCGACAGCTACGACGAGGGGCACGGCGAGAGCGTAGGTGGTGTGCAACTGAAGGCGATAGGGCCGAAAGTCCTCCGGAGCTGCCAATAGGCGGGTCAGGTCTCGCGAGCCTCGCTCTCGCGGACTCGCTTCACCATCAACTCCAAGAGCGCCCACATCGTCTCAGGGTGGGACAGGGCGAACGGCCGGAACACGGGCTGGGTGAGCATCAGGCAGGTGCAGTCGGTCTCGGCCCTCACCGTGGCCGAGCGTGGCGACCGGTCGATGATCGCCATCTCGCCGAAGAAGTCACCCGGCTTGAGCACCCGAGCCGGACGCCCGTGCACTGTGACACTTGCCTCACCGTCGACGATGACGGTGAAGATGGTGCCGAAATCCTCCTCCTCGCTCATCACCGCGCCGGCGGAGAAGGTGCGCTCGTGGGCCGAGCCTGCGAGTTTCTCTATCTCCTTGCGGGAATGCATGGAGAAGATCGGAACCTTTGCGAGGACTTCTGCGGCCGAAGGCATGGCGCGATGCTATGTGGTCGCCGTTCGCGACGCACTGGCCACTCGTCCCTCGGCGGATTCGCCGCGGGGTCGCCCGTAGGGACCTTGAGCTGCCGACGCCCACCGGCACGTTGAAAAGGCGGCGCGCATGCTGCCGCCGTCGTGGAAGACCGGCTGCACCGGCTGCCACCGGCCGACCGGGCGCGCGATGCCGCAGCCTGGCAGCGCGGCAAGACTTGGTCGATGCCGACGGATCAAGCCCGCCGCAGCGGCTGGACGGCGCTGCCGATCCTGGCAATCGCCGCCTGGCTCGTCGTGGGCGCCTACTCGCTGGTGTTCGGACGGCATTGGTTTCTCGATCTGAGCATCTACAAGGCAGCCGGTCACGCCATGCTCGAGGGACTCGACCCCTATCAGCTGACCTTCTCGGTCCACCACCTCCCGTACACGTACACGCCATTCGGGCTGTTCCTCTTCGGCCCGCTCTCCCTCCTACCGTTCGCGATGCTGCAGGTCGTCTGGTGGGTGCTCACTGCTGCCGCGCTCACCTCGGCTCTCTACGTGGCCGTTCGTGAGAGCACGGAGCGGTTCGGCCGCAGGCGTGCACTTTCACTGGCGGCCCTCATCGCCGCGGTGTGCTCGCTCGCGCTGGAGCCGGTGAGGAGCAATCTCGACTACGGCCAGATTGACGCGCTCCTCATGGGAGTGATCGTGGTCGACCTCTGCCGCGTCACCCGGTGGCGTGGGTGCCTCGTCGGACTGGCGGCAGCCATCAAACTCACGCCGCTCGTTTTCCTCCTCTACTTCCTCGTGCGGCGTGACTGGAGAGGGCTCGCGAACGCGGTCACGACGTTCACCGCTTCGGTCTTCGTCGCCTGGGCAGCATTGCCGGCAGAGTCCTCGAGGTTCTGGTTCCACCTCATGTTCCGGCCCTCGAGGGTGGGACCGGTGGGGAGTCCGAGCAACCAGTCCTGGGAGGGCCTCCTCTACCGCGCCGGGTTGTCGGGCGCCCCGCAGAGGTGGGTCTGGATCGCGCTTGGGCTACTGACGGTCGCTGCCGGCGCCGCCATAGCCGCGCGACTCCTCGAGAGCGGCAAGCGCATCGACGCCGTGTTCGTGCTGGCAGTCGTCGGGGTGCTGGCGAGCCCGATCTCTTGGAGCCACGAGTGGTCTTGGATGGCTCTCGCGCCCGTCCTGCTCGTCGCGAGGTGGAGCGAGCAGCGTCTGGTCGGCGTGTCCATGTCGCTGCTGCTCGCAGTCGCAGTCGCCGCTCCCTACTGGTGGACGGTGCCGGAGGGCGTGCGCCCGCTTGCCGAGGACTCTCTTCTCGGCGCCGGCGTTCTCTTCCTGCTCTCGTCACTGGCAGCTTTGCTGTGGACCAGACGCGAGGCCGGTTCGCGTCTGCTCGCGGCCACCGCCCGGACATGAAGAGGCCCGCCCAGTCGGATCGAACCAACTGGGCGGGCAGCCCGTCGAGCAAGAGTCGGGATCCTGCTGACGGTGAGCGTGTGGCCGAGGGATTGAGGCAGGTCTTTCGATCAGGCCGAGAGCCTCATCTGCTCGTCCTTTTCTCTGAGGAGATCCTTATCGACCGGCACCCGGCGTGAGTGCCAGAAGCCGAGGCCGACGAGGACCAACATGACGCCCGCCAGGATGAACGAGGAGATGGCGGCCCACAGGGCGATCTGGCCCATCTTCCAGAAGCCGTAGGCCTCGAGGAGAAGACCCCTCAGTGTCGTGCCCTGGAAGGAGGTGGTCTCAAGGGCGGCAAGCTGGGCGTTCTTAGGGTTGGCCCGAGCTGCAGAGCTCACGAGCGAGTAGACGCCGTGGTAAGGCATCTCGCTCAGGTGCACGGCGATGAAGTGGTCGGCGTAAGCCTCCGCCTGTGGCCCCGTGGTGAGCTGCTGGCCGGCGTACTGAAGCAAGTACGGCTTCATCCCCGGCGTGATCTCCGTTCCTGCCTTGGCGTGGGCGAAGGCCGACGCTGGCGGGAAGTAGATCTTCTGTTGTGCGAGCTGGTTGTGGACGCTGTTGTTCGTGAAGCTGTTGCCCCAGAGCAGCAGGCTCCCGGCCACGACGAGCACGGCCACGAGCACGAGACCGCCCGCACTCGCAAGGACGTCGAATACCTTCCTCCGCATTTTGCTCCCCTTTCTTTGAACTGAAGAGAGCATGCGGTTCAAGAGGTCCAGTCCCTAGGGTCGAAAGTCCCGCCTGGAGACACCTAAGTGCCCATTCCACCCGCTCTCCTCGGGAGGGGAATCCGTGAACGGTACGCGAGCCTGAGCACCGCTCGCGTAGTGGCGCGATGTTCAGCGTGACGGATGGGCCAAGCGCCGAGAGCCGGCGCCCACAGGCAGAATCGGGGCACGCTGAGCGAGCCGGGCCGATGTCGCCGGAGGACGCCGGCGGAACGGAGTGGCGCGCGCCGTCAGTGGTGAAGGAAGAGGCGCCTCAGCACGTCGTGCTGCCATATCGGGCCCGGCGCCGCCAACGCCATGCCGAGCCCTGCCGTGACCGCCACCTGAAACTTTCGCTGCATCCTGCGGATGCGCGCCATTGCCACCTCCGTCATGTCTTGGACGACCCGCGTTGGCCGACTCTCGAATAAGAGCGCGCAGGTCGACTCTTGATACATGTACGCGGGAAATCGTCACTTGGCCCGAGGCACGTGCGCGTGAGCCGGCTAGCCCCTGAACCGAGCCGGCGAGCGTGGATACACTCTCGTCGTGGAGGACTCGGACCTGCCCGATCTGGTCAGGTTCGCCACCCACGGTGATCCCGCAGCCTGGGAAGCGATCGTCAACCGCTTCGCGAGTCTCGTTTGGTCGGTGGCGCGCGGTTGCTCGCTCAACGAGGACGACGCGGCCGACGTCAGCCAGACGACCTGGACGAGACTGGCGGAGCGCCTCGAATCGATCAGAGAGCCGGCTCGGCTCGGAGCCTGGCTCGCGACCACCGCGAGACGCGAGTCGTTAAGGATCCTCAGATATCAGCAGCGGCACGTGGGCGTCGAGACGTGTTCGGACGCACTTTTTGGTGCGGATGATCCCACGATCGGCCAGATCCTCGAACGCGAGCGGGAGGACGAGCTCTGGCACGCTCTCGAGTCGTTGCCCGGGCCCTGCAAGGCGCTGTTGCGCGCCATGTTCGCCGATCCCGCACCAACCTACGCGGAGATCTCCAGCGCGTTCCACATGCCGATCGGTAGCATCGGGCCGACGCGAGCCCGATGCCTGGAGCGCTTGCGGTGCCAGGTGGAAGAGGCGACCGCTCGTGACGTTCCTACAAGCGGCAGAGCCTCGCCCCCGACAGTCGCCCCGGCTGGCTCACCGAGAAGAGTGGCGCCAGTGACCGTGTCGTTCAGAAGGAGGGTTTCGTGAAGCCTGAGAGCGATACGCCGGAGCGAGGTCGCCCGAGGAAGGGAGACGCCTCGAAGGGCGCCGAGCATCGGCCTGAAGCTGAAGTCGTGCCTCTTCGCGAACGCGCCCAAGCTCACACGAAAGTGCCGACCGACGGCCATCCCTGTGAGAGTGCCGCCAGTTCAGAGCGCAGGCCGACGAGCCTCATCAGGGAGGCGACGTTCCGTCGGCTGGCTGAGCTCGTGCGCGAGCGCGACCCGGTTCCGGAGGCGGTCGTCGGGGCCGCCCAGGCGGCCTTCAGCTGGAGGTCGGTCGATGACGAGCTCGCCCGCCTCGTCTACGACTCGGAGCGAGACGTAGCGCTCCTCGCCGCAGTGAGGGCCGGCGGGGCAGTGGCACGCCAGCTCACGTTCGAGTCGCCCGACCTCGTTCTCGAGGTCGAGGTGACGGATTCTCCGCGACGTGCCCTCACCTGCCAGGTGGTACCTCCGCAGCCGGTCGGGATGGAGTTGCGCCACCGCGACGGAGTGCTCGACCTCGGCTCGGACGAATTCGGGACATTTCACTTGGAAGTGCTGCCCGAGGGTCCGGTGAGCCTTCGCTGCCTGCCCGTGAACGAAGCCGTCTGCAGCGCAGCGACCAGCTGGGTCACGCTCTAGGCGCTCTGTTCGTCCCGTGCCGGTCAGAGAAGCGGGAGCGTGACGTCCGAGCTCGTCGCCGAGTCGCAGCTCGAGGCCGCCGAGAGGGCGATCGCGCTCGCCTCGTCCGACCCGAAGGCTGCCCTTCGCGCAGCGGAGCACGTCCTTGCGACGAGCGGAGACGTCGAGAGCTCGGTCGTGGCGATGCGGGCAGCGGCACTCGCTCAGCTCGAGATCGGCAATCCTGGAGCGGCAAAGGATCTGCTCGTCGGCGCTGGCAGGCTGGCCGAGCAGGCGAGCCTACGACTCCGAACGAGCGAGGTGCAGAGGAGCCTCGCGTTCGTGCTGCTCCACATCGAGCAGTCGTCGGGGGCTCTCGCCGCCGTCGACACGGCGATCAAGGCCGCGCCCGATTCACGGACGCGAGGAGCAGCGCGGGCTCAGCGGGCTGTCATCCTCATGCGGCTCGGGCGATACGAGGAGGCGCTGCGTGAGTCGGAGCTCGCCCTGCCGGCGCTCCGCCTCGTCGGCCAAGAGACACAGCTCGCGAATCTCCACTCGAACCGAGGCACCGCTTGGACCTACCTGGGCGATCTCGACCTCGCAGAGCGAGAGCTGCGACTGGCCCTCGAGATACACGAGCAACAGGGCTCGGAGTTGGCGGCCGTGCAGGTGGAGCACAACCTGGGTTTCGTCGCAGCAAGGCGGGGGGACGTGCCAGCGGCCCTCCGTCACTATGCAAGGTCGCTCGACACCTACGAGCGGCTCGAGCTGTCGGCACATCCCATCCTCGTGGACCGCTGTCAGGTGCTCATGTCGGCCCACCTCCTTCCCGAGGCCCGCCGGGACGCGGAACAAGCGGTGAAGGGAGCGGAGGATGCAGGGCTCTTCGCAGACGCTGCCGAGGCTCGGCTGATGCTGGCGGAGGTGGCGCTGGCGTGCGGCGACGCCCGTACTGCTCGGCGTGAAGCTGCGCGTGCCGCCTCAGCTCTCGAGAGACAACAGCGGCGCGGGTGGTTCATCTTGGCGAGGTACGTCGAGACGTGCGCCCGCTGGGAGGAGGATGGCGCCGCCTCGCTTGAGGAGGCCCACGGCGCATCCTTGCTCGCCCGTGAGCTGCAGGACGTCGGCTGGCGCCTGCAGGCGACTGAGATACGCATCGAAGCGGCAAAGCGCGCCCTCGTGAGAGGAGACACAGCCCGGGCACAGGCGGTGCTGTCGGAGCTGGAGCCGCTGGACCGGCGAAGGCCGGCCGGTGAGCGTGTACGTCGCTGGTACGCCGAGGCGCTCGCCCGCCTCTCGCGTGAAGACCGCGCCGGCTCCCTCAGAGCGCTTGCGGCGGGCCTCAGGGTGGCAGACCAGCATCAGACAAGCCTTTCGGCCACGGAGCTGAGAGCGAGAGCGGCGACGGGCGCCGTAGACCTGGCGGTCTTGGGACTTGAGCTCGCTCTGAGCCGGCGGAACCCGCTCTCGGTGCTCCTCTGGGCGGAGCGGTGCAGGGCGCGCTCGTTCGCCGAGACGCGTGTCCTACCACCGCGCGACAAGGCGCTCGCCCGCCGCCTCGAAGAGCTGCGCCAACTGATCGCCGAACAGGAGAAGGCAACGCTCGGCGGCACGCTCTTCGGCGACCTCGAGCATCGCCGTCAGCTGATCGAGGACGAAGTTCGTCTCCGCTCGCTTCCTGGCCCGGCTCAGTCGGTCTCGTCTCGCGGGTCGCAGGGGGTGTTCGGGCGGTCCGGACTGCAGGGGCGGGTGACTGCCCGTGACCTCAGGGCCGCCCTCGGAGACCGGCATCTGCTCGAGTTCGTCGTGAGCGCGGGCGAGCTCTATGCGGTCGCCTGCACCCGCTCGAGGTGCCGGCTCTTCTCCCTCGGGCCTTCGAGTCGGGTGGAGCGCGAGCAAGCCGCCCTACACCTCGCGCTCGGGCGCCTCGCCTATCGTCGCAGCGCCGCGGCCTCGCTCGGGGCAGCTGCCAGGCTCCTGCGCCGAGCGGCCATGGCGCTCGACGACCTGCTGCTCGGGCAACTCCGCAGGCTGTTTCCCGAAGCTCGACAGGAGAGCGAGCTTGTCATCTCTCCCACAGGCGGTCTTCACGGTGTTCCCTGGGCGCTCCTTCCGTCGCTCTCCGGCCGGCCGGTGCTCGTGGTGCCGTCCGCCGGTCTGTGGCTTGCCCGGCAGCATCTCCAAGTCGCCGCACACACAGGAACCGCCAGAGCCACCGGACTTGCCTTGTCCACCGACGTGAGCCGGCGAGCGGGGCGCGTGCTCGTCGTAGCGGGGCCTGACGTGCCGAGCGGGGCGGAGGAGGTGGAGGCCGTCCGGGCCATCTATCCGCTGGCGACGGTTCTCGCCGGCCGGGCCGCGACGGTCGCCGGCGTCCTCGCGGGGCTCGAGGGCGCGACGCTGGCGCATCTCGTCGTGCACGGCCGGTTTCGCTCGGACAACGCCCTCTTCTCAGCGCTCGAGCTTCACGACGGACCACTCACCGTCTACGACCTCGAGGCGTTGCGGAGCCCGCCGATGATGGTCGTGCTCTCCGCCTGCGACGCCGGGCGGTCGCAGGTCCATCCGGGAGACGAGCTCATGGGCACGAGTGCCGCGCTGCTCTCGATGGGTGCGGACACGATCATCGCGAGCGTGGCCCCGGTACCGGATTCGGGAGTCAAACACGTCATGCAGAGCCTGCACGAGGGACTCGCCGCGGGCGCAGGTCCCGCAGCCGCGCTCTCCCGTGCCCAGTCCCTGCACTCGCTGCGCCTGCCGGAGGAGGAGTTGGTGCAGGGCTCGGAAAGGGCGCTCGCCGCTCTCGCCGCAGGGGCGCTAATCTGCCTCGGCTCAGGGAATCTCCGGCTCCCGGACTTCCTGCAGTCGTCCTGGCGTCACAAAACTGCAATGATTTCACCGTGACCTTCGTCGACAACCCCGAGACGAGCGTGTTCGCGGACGTCGTCACCAACGTCTCGAAGGTCATCCAAGGCAACGAATCCGCGATCCGGTACGCCGTGACGTGCTTCATCGCGGGAGGGCACCTTCTCATAGAGGACGTGCCCGGCGTCGGGAAGACCAGCCTCGGGAAGGCGATCGCCGCCTCGGTCAACTGCACGCAGCGAAGGATCCAGTTCACTTCGGACCTACTGCCGTCCGATGTCACCGGCGTCAACGTGTTCGACCGGTCTGCATCGGTCTTCGAGTTCCGGCCCGGACCGGTCTTCGCGAACATCCTGCTCGCCGACGAGATCAACAGGACACCGCCGAAGACACAGTCCTCGCTGCTCGAGGCGATGGAGGAGCGGCAGGTCACCGTCGACGGTGTCACCTACCAGTTGCCGCGGCCGTTCATGGTGGTCGCGACCCAGAACCCGATCGAGCATGAGGGCACATATCCGTTGCCCGTGAGCCAGCTCGACCGTTTCCTGATGCGACTCCGCCTCGGCTACCCCGATCCGGCGGCCGAGGTAGACCTGCTCGAGCGCCACGGTGTGGTGGAGCCGCTCGCCGACCTCGGACCGGTGTGCGAGCCGGACGACGTGCTCGACCTGGCACTGCGCGTGCGACAGGTCCACTGCTCGGACGCAGTCAAGCGGTATATCGTCGATGTGGCCAACGCCACACGTACACATCCTTCTGTGCTCCTCGGCATGTCGCCACGAGCAGCGCTGGCACTGCAGCTGTCAGCGCGTGCGTGGGCCGTCCTGCACGGGCGGGACTACGTCGTGCCGGACGACGTGAAGACGCTCGCCCTGCCGGTGGTCGGCCACCGGCTCGAGCTACGGGCGGCGAGGAGCATGTCAGCGACCGACCAGGTAGCGACCGTCGTCAACGAGGTGCTCGCAAAGGTCCCGGTGCTCGAGGGCCAGCCGAGCGGTCACTGAGGCGGCAGCGAGTTGCTGACACGACGAGGCCGACTCGTGCTCGTGGCGGGCGTCGTCCTCATCGTGATCGGCCGCGTGCTCGGCATCACCGAGCTGTTCGGCATGGCCGCCGCGGCCTTCGTGCTCGTGGTCGCAGCTGTGGTGCAGTGCAGGCCGGGCGTGGCTCAGGTGTCCGTGGCCGGACGTGTGGTGCCCGAGGCGATCACGAGAGGCGAAAGGGCCCTGCTCGAGCTGTTCGTCGAGAATGTGGGGAGCAGTCCGACACCGGCCAACCGAGTGCACGTGGTGCCTGTCGGCGGCGGCTTGCACCGGATAGTCGTGCCCCGCCTCGCTCCGGGGGAACGGGCGACGGTCACGATCGCTCTCGACACGAACACTCGTGGGCGGCGGCAGGTGAGGGCCTACGACGGCACGGTCACGGACACGCTCGGGCTGGCGAGCCGGAAGCTGACCACGAGCAATACGTTCCAGTACCTGGTGCGGCCGCGCGTGGAGGATCTGCCCCAGACGCTGCCTCTCGCCGCCGGCGTCAGCGGGCAGCAGGTCGCACGGTCTTCGGCCGAGCGGATCAACTCCGGCGCCTCGATGCTGCGCCAGTACCTGGAGGGAGACGACCTCCGCCTCATCCACTGGCGCACCACGGCGCGCGTGGGTGAGCTGATGGTGAGGGAGGGCGGCGAGCCTGATCTCTCTGGGCGTTCCGGTATCACCGTCCTGCTCGTCACGCACGCCGACGCCGGCCCGGAATTCGAACGAGCCGTCGAGATCGCCTCGAGCCTCCTAAGGGCTGCGTCCTTCGACGGCACCTTCCGGCTGGTCACCACGTCGGAGCTCGACTCAGGCACGGGGAGCGGACCGATGCACCTCGACAACGTCATGTCGAGCCTCGCCACGGTCGAGCCAGCGCTGCTCACCCCGGCCGCGAAGAGCCGCGCTCAAGCCGCCGCAGCGGTCCGACGAGCTCCTCCGCCCGAGGGGGACGCAGCGGCCGACCAGGGCGCTGAGCGGGAGGACGAGTTCTCGATCGCGAACCTAGTGGGCAACCGGCTCGCTGCCCAAAGTGGCTGGAGCGCCCTCTTCATCGTCGAGCCCATGTCCCGCCGGATAGATCCGGCAACGCGGCTGCAACAGCTCGCAGGGCTGCCTCCGCGCGCCGGCCGGGTCGTCGTGATCGAGGTCGGTGCCCCGAGGCCGAGCCTCGAGAGGGTGGGGCGAGAGCACCTCATGGTGATGCTGTCGGTGGTGAGTCCGCTCGCCGAGATGTGGGCGACGCCCGCCGAGGTGTTCGCTCGGCTGGTCACCGCCCCCGATCCGGGTCAGCCTCTCGGCACGCCGCCGAGTTCGAGCGGGCCTGGGGCGAGGAACGGCGACCGTGACGGCTCGGCGCCCGGCGCGCCCGGCGCGCCAAGTGCCGGCGGTCCTGCCCGCCGGGCGGTGAAGGCAAAGTGAAGCGCGCCTCTCAAGGGTGGCCTGGCCTCGTGCTGCTCGACGGCGCCGCGGCCGCGACCTTCGCCCGCTGCTTCGACGGCGCCGGCGAACTGCTCCTGCTCGTTCCCGTCTGCATCGGGGCACATCTCCTCGCCCACGCGGCGCGGCTTGCTGCGAGGCGGGGCCGACGGGTGATCGCAGCCGGCGGCTGGATCCTGGCGGTGCTGCTCGTCGCCTGGGTGCCACTCGCCGCCCTCGATCTCAACCGGCTCACCTGGGCGCTTCCCGTCGGTCATGGCGGCAGCGTGGTCGCGAGCCAGCTGCAAGCGGCATGGCACATCTTCTCGACACAGGTCGCGCCGGTCTCGACCGCGACCGGTCTCGTGCTTGCGGCCGCATGGACGTGCGGCTTCATGGCCCTTGCGGCAGAAGCGCTCGACAGCGACGTGACGCTGCCTGCGATCGTCTCGCTCGTGCCGGCCTTCGACGTGGTGGTGTTCACCGGGGCCCTCGGCACTGCGAGCGGCCGCGCCATCGAGCTCGCCGTTCTCGGCGCCTTTGCAGTCTGGTACCTCGCCGGGTCGCTCGGCCGCTCCCGACGGGTGCAGGTCGTGGTCGCCCGCGTGGAGGAGACGGCGGCACAACGCCTCGCGCGTACGAGGCCGGGAGGCCTCCGGATGTTGCGGGTCGCAGCCCCGGGTCTCGTGCTGCTAGGCGCGATCGGCGCCGGAGTGCTCGGCCCGCTGCTCCCGGGGGCCGAGAGCCAGGCGCTCGTGTCGTGGCACGGCACGGCAGGCAGCGGCGCCAACTTGGGGAGGCCAGGCGGTACAGGCAAGGGAGGCACCGTCGTCGTCAGCGCCCTCGTTCGTGTCGGCGAGGAAGAGATCTTCCAGGCGAAGTCGACCCTTCTCACCGTGCACTCGAGTGTGGCGACACGGGAGGTGCTTTATCTCCTGGACAATTTCAACGGCAACGAGTGGACACCGGCGTCCGACTCGTCGGCTCTGCAGGTGGCGCTGCCGCCAGTGGGCGAGTCGACGCAGTCGCTCCTGGCGCACCCTCCCGCCGTCACCTACCCTGGCGGGAGGGCAGCGATCACCGAAGTCTTGACGGTCGACTCGCTCGGGGGCAGGGAGCTGCCGATTCCCGGGCCGCCGCTGGCGCTGAGCGGAGTGGGCAACGCCGTCGAGGCGTCGGCGTCGGGACCAGTTACGGTCCCCACGCTCCGTCGAGGCGAGACCTTCGCCATCGAGGCATACCTACCGGCTTCACCCCCGTCGTCCGCCGGCGGCCAGAGCTCGTCCTCCGCGTCCGGCCCGATCGGTGGCACCGAGCCGCTCAGCGCGGACTCCTCGCTGCCGCATCCGATCCCGGCCAACATCGTCGCTCTCGCCCGCAGGATCGTGGCCGGGGCTTCCACCGCCGAAGCGAAGGCGGTCGACATCCAGGACTACCTCGCAGGCAACCCGAGCTTCCACTACGAGCTGCCGCAGCGTCTTCCGAGCGGAGCCATCGCGAACAGCGGAGAGGGTTACTCGGCCCTCGAGGCCTTCCTCTTCCACGTGCGGACGGGCTACTGCCAGCAGTTCGCCTCCGCGTTCGCAGTGCTCGCCCGGATAGACGGCCTCCCGACGCGCATCGCCGTCGGTCTTCTGCCCGGTACCCAGACGAGTAGGGACACCTGGCAGGTCTCAGGCAGTGACGTGCACGCCTGGCCACAGGTCTTCATCCCGAATGTCGGCTGGTCCGACTACGAGCCGACGCCGGGCACGACGCCGCCGGAGACGTTCAACCGCGGTGGGCCGAAAGATTCCACCAGTCCGGGAGCCGTCCATTCCAAAGGCTCCCGTCCGCACAACCCGCGCGCCGAGCAGCTTCGCCCGGCGCCGCGGAGCGGGTCGCCCCTTCCGAGCCCGGTTCCTCGCTCCGCATCCGTAAAGACACCAGGGCCAGGTCTCTCACCGCTGGCGCTGCTCTGGATTCTCCTCGCTCTGGCGGCGATCGCCCTCCTTTCCGTGCCGGTCGTGCGGCTCGCCGTTCTTCGCCGGCGCAGCCGAAGTCCCTCGCTCGCCGTCGTGTCGTCGTGGCGCGACGCACTCCGGGTGCTCGCGGCAGCCGGCTTCCATCGGCGCCGCGCCGAGACCTACAACGAGTTCGTGCATCGCGTCTGCCTTGCGGGAGTGCTGACCCCTACCGGCGACGCAGCTCTGCTCCGGCTCCTCTCCGAGGTGAACGTTGCGACCTTCGGCCGCGGCCCGCTCGGCGGCGAGGCGGCACACGAGGCTGCAGGCGACTCACGCGTCGTGCGCCGGTGCGTGTGGCGCTCGATCCCTCGCTGGCGTCGCCTCTTCAACGAGCTGGACCCACGTAGCGTGCGAGCGGTGCTCTGAGCTGCTCGAGCCCAAGCGCGCACACCGCATCAGTCGGGTGCCCGAAGCGCCAAGCTTTCCGGCGCGCACCCGGCCAGTAGGGTTGCCCTTGTGGCTGACCAGGCGCACTTCGCTGAGGACACGGAGGAGTACATGGGCTCCCTCTACTCGGCCGCCCTCCGGATGACACGCAATCCGTCCGATGCCGAGGACCTGGTGCAGGAGACCTACCTCAAGGCCTACAGGGGGTACGGCTCGTTTCAGGCGGGCACGAACCTCAAGGCCTGGCTCTACCGGATACTCACGAACACGTTCATCAACTCGTACCGCGCCAGGCGCCGACACCCCGAGGAGACCGAGCTCGAGGATGTCGAGGACTTCTACCTCTTTCAGCGCCTCGGCGGGTTGGAGGCTGCCGCGGCAGGCCAGAGCGCCGAGGACGAGGTGCTTGCCCGCTTCACTGACGAGGCTGTGAAGGAGGCGATCGAGTCGCTGCCGGAGACCTTCCGCATGGCCGTTCTCCTCGCCGACGTCGAGGGCTTTTCCTACAAGGAGATCGCCCAGATCATGGACGTCCCCGTCGGCACCGTGATGAGCCGGCTGCACCGGGGAAGAAGAGCGCTCCAGAAGGCGTTACATGAGTACGGCATTGCGCATGGGCTGGTGGGCGCCCAGGCCGGCTGATAGCCGAAGGGTTTGTGGGACATGGGAATGGATCACGGCGAGGAGGGCGTCGACTGTCGAGAGGCGCTCCATCGCATCTACCACTTTCTCGACGGCGAGCTGACTGCTGATCGCAGGGTGAAGATCGAGTCTCACCTGAACGGGTGTGTTCCCTGCCTTCACATGTTCGACCTCGAGGTTGAGCTGCGGAAGCTCGTCGCTGACCGCTGCCGCGACGCCGTGCCCGATGGTCTTCGTGCCCGTATCGCCTTCGCCATCGATCACGAGCACGGGGAAGAGGGCGAGAGCGGCCAGACTCCCTGACAGGGGCCGCCGCGGCGAGAGCCGGTGAGCGCGACGTCGCTGTTTCTCCTGTGCCCGGGCATGCAGAGCACCCGTCGAAGCCTACGATGCCCCAATGGACAAGTCCCCTGACCCGGTCGACTGGGGCGTCGCCGAGCGTGTGGCGATAAGGGTGGCGAGCCGACCGGGTAGCAGACCGGACCCGGCCCTCACCCGCAGGCTCGAAGAGAGGTTCGCCGAGCTCACGCCAGTCGCAGAGGAACTCGTCGAGCACTCGACCGGTCTCAAGTCGCTCGCCGGCCCGGCGAGAGCAGAGGTGACCGACCGGGCGGGCTGGATCAGGGCGAACCTCCGCTCCTTCCGCCGCCTCCTGCAGCCGATCCTGGAGCGGGCGCGGGAGAACGGCTCCCTCAGCCGCAATCTGCCCGCACCGCTCGCGGCGGGCACACGGGCGGCAGCTGGTGCCGAGCTCGGTGCCGTCCTCGGATGGATGTCCACGCGGGTGCTCGGCCAGTACGACCTTCTCTTCGCCGAGGACATGGACTCACCGGGTGACGTCGTCTACTACGTCGGTCCGAACGTCCTCTCGCTCGAGGATCGCCACGGCTTCCCCGCGAACGAGTTCCGGCTCTGGATCGCCGTTCACGAGCTCACGCACAGAGCGCAGTTCACCGGCGTGCCGTGGATGCGCGAGCACTTCCTCGGGCTGGTCGACGACGGCGTGTCCCTCGCGACGCCGCAGGCTAAGGACGTCCTCGCTGCGGTGAGGCGCATCGCAGTCGACATCCGCGGCGGGAAGAACCCTCTGGCCGATGCCGGCCTCGTCGGCGCCATGGCGACGCCTGAGCAGCTCGAGACGCTCCGGTCGATCCAAGCACTCATGAGCCTCCTCGAGGGCCACGGCGACATCACGATGAACCGGGCGGCCGCCGAGCGCATCCCCCGGGCACAGCGCTTTGCCCGTGTCCTGCGTGAGAGGCGGGAGAACGCCACGCCGCTCGTCCGCTTCTTCCAGCAGCTCATCGGCATGGAGGCCAAGTTGCGCCAGTACGCGGAGGGAGAGCGCTTTGTCGAGGAGGTGGAGCGCGCTGGCGGTCCGGAGCTGCTCGCAAGAGTCTGGGAGGAGCCGGCGAACCTTCCCAGCCTGACCGAGATCCGCGACCCGGCTCTCTGGGTGTCACGGCTTCGCGGTAGAGCCCTCGAGTCGGCGTAAGCGGTGGGCGGGTGAGGGGCTCGCCCAGCGAGCACGCACTGCTCGGGGAATTACTCGGCAGATGCACGTTCCCGCCACCCGGGACTCCGGTCGACCTCGCCGTCTCCGGAGGCGCGGACTCTCTCGCTCTCCTTCTTCTAGCAGCTCACGCAGGGCTCGAGCCCACCGCTTACCACGTCGACCACGGGCTCCGGCCCTCGTCTTCGCGCGAGGCGCAAGTGGTCGAGGAGGCGGCGTCGGCGCTCGGGGCGGGTTTTGCCGCTCGGAAGGTGGAGGTGGCTCCCGGTCCGAATCTCGAGGCGCGGGCGAGAGCGGCGCGCTACGCGGCGTTGCCCGATGGCGTCGCCACCGGCCACACGGCCGACGACCAAGCCGAGACGGTCCTCATCAACATGTTGCGAGGAGCCGGATTGCGTGGCCTTGCGGGCATCCGGTCCGGTCCGCTCCACCCGATCCTCGCCCTAAGGCGCAGCGAGACCCGGGAGCTCTGCGCGGCGCTCGGGCTCGTCCCGGTCGAGGACGAGTCGAACTCCGACCGGGGGTTCCTGCGCAACCGGATCCGGCTCGAGCTCGTCCCGCTCCTGTCCGAGATGGCGCGGAGAGATGTCGTTCCCGTGATCGCCCGTCAGGCCGACCTCATCCGCGACGAGGACGACCTGCTCGATGGCCTCGCCGCCGGAGTCGACCCCCGCGACGGCGTCTGCCTTGCTGCTCTCGACCCAGTCCTCGCGAGGCGCGCGGTGCGAGCGTGGCTCCGCTCCACCGACCCCGAGGCTCACGCGCCGTCGGCCGCCGCCGTCGAGCGCGTGCTCGCCGTGGCACGGAAGGTCACACGTGCGAGCGACATCGGCGGGCGCAAGCGGGTGCGCCGGAGCAAGGGGAGGCTTCGGCTCGAGATGGTCGAGGCTCCGCCACGGAAGCCTGCGCCCGGGCCGAAGTAACTTAAGCGCCGTGACGAACCAATCGATGGAGGCCTGGGTAGGCGCCGATCCGCTGCTCGGCCGGATCGTCGTGAGCGCGGACCAGATCGCGGCGCGCGTCGAGGATCTGGGCAGGCAGATAACGAAGGACTTCCTCGACCGACCTCCGCTCCTGGTAGGGGTGCTGAAGGGGGCCTTCGTCTTCCTCGCCGACCTCGCCCGTGCCATAGACCTGCCTCTCGAGCTCGACTTCATGGCCGTCGCGTCCTACGGGACGGCGACGAAGACGAGTGGGGTCGTCCGGATCGTGAAGGACCTCGACCTCGATCTCACGGGACGGCACGTGATCGTCGTGGAGGACATCGTCGACTCCGGGCTCACCCTCTCCTACCTGCGCAAGAGCCTGCTCGCCCGCAACCCGGAGTCTCTCGCCATCTGCTCCCTCCTGCTCAAGACGGGGCAGCAGAGGACGAACTTCGACGTCGACTACGTGGGCTTCGAGATCGAGCCCGAGTTCGTCGTTGGTTACGGGCTGGACCTCGCCGAGCGCTACCGGAACCTCCCGGACCTCCGCATCTACCTCGGGGAAGAGCCTGAGTGACAGCGGAGGCGACGGGGTGAGCGTTGACCGTGAACGGGTACGCCGGGCCGTGGAGGAGCTTCTCACGGCGATGGGTGAGGACCCCGAGAGAGAGGGCCTTCTCGCCACACCGGCTCGCGTGGCCGACATGTACGAGGAGCTGTTCGGAGATGCGAGGGAGGACCCTGCCCGTTTCCTCACCGTCACGTTCGCGGCGGAGCACGACGAGATGGTCATGGTGCGCGACATCCCTTTCGCCTCCCTGTGCGAGCACCACCTCATACCGTTCCTCGGCAAGGCACACGTCGCCTACATCCCTTCCACGGACGGCAGGATCACCGGGTTGTCGAAGCTGGCGAGGGTGGTCGACGGCTACGCCCGCCGCCTCCAGGTGCAGGAGCGCATGACGTCGCAGATAGCGGACGCCATCGAGCGGGCACTCTCGCCACGAGGTGTCCTCGTCGTGCTCGAGGCCGAGCACCTCTGCATGTCCATGCGGGGGGTCCGCAAGCCCGGCTCCACGACCGTGACGTCGGCGGTGCGCGGGCTGTTTCGCCGTGAATCATCGACGCGCGCCGAGGCGATGGCTTTCGTGCGCGGCCCACGTGGCGCAACCGTCTGACCATCTACTCTTTCATCCGTGCGTCCTTTGGTGATGGGCGTCCTCAACGTGACGCCCGATTCCTTCTTCGACGGCGGCCGCTACCACGACCGAGCCGCCGCGATAGCGCGCGGGCGCCAGATGGTGACAGAAGGTGCCGACATCGTCGACGTCGGCGGCGAGTCGACGCGTCCGGGCGCCGCGCCAGTTGGCGAAGCCGAGGAGCTCGCACGTGTCCTGCCGGTCGTGGAGGCGCTCGCCCCGTTGGTGACGGTGTCCATCGACACCACAAAGCCCCGCGTCGCGCTTGAAGCCGTCGCGCACGGGGCCCGGATCGTGAACGACGTGTCCTCGACGCTCGCTCACGTCGCGGCCGAGGCCGGAGCTGTCTTCGTCGCCATGCACCGCAAGGGGACCCCGGCGACGATGCAGGAGGACCCACGCTACGACGACGTCGTCGCAGAGGTGGCCGAGTACCTGGCGTCAAGGGCAGAGCAGGCGCGCGCCCTCGGAGTCGGAGAGATCTGGGTGGATCCCGGGATAGGTTTCGGGAAGACGGCCCGCCACAACCTGACGCTCCTCGCCCACCTGGAGGACATAGTGGCACTCGGTTATCCGGTTCTCGTGGGAACGAGCCGCAAGGCGTTCCTCGGCCGCGTCGCCGCCGGGACGCTGGATGGACCCGCTCTGCCGGTCGAGGAACGCTTCGAGGGCTCCCTCGCATCGGCCGTCTGGGCCATGGCGAAGGGCGCCCGCGCCGTCCGGGTCCACGACGTCTCTGCGACGGCCCAGGCGGCTCGGCTCGTAGCCGAGGTCGACCTCGCCGGAGCGCTCGGATGACAGCCGGGATGACAGCCGTGAGCAGCGGTGGAGCGCCCGGAGGTCGACGGCGATGAGCTCGGGACTGGGCGCCTGGCCTGTGCGGTGCCGGTCATGAGAGGGCGCTGGGCGGCCGGGATCGTCCCGCGGAACTTCACCTGGGTGATCAAGGACCGCCTGGCCGTCTCTGAGCGGCCTGGCGGGTACGCGTCGAACCACCGCAAGGTGAGGCGGCACGAAGAACTCCTGTGGCTGCGAGCGCAGAACTTCGATCGGATCGTCTCCCTGCTCCCCGGTTCGCACAACCTGCACGCCTACGACGAGCTCGGCCTCGTCTGGTCGCACTTCCCCATGACCTCCACCGACCAGCTGCAACCGCTCGGCGAGTTCTACGGGTCGCTCGTCGCTTGGCTGCGCAGGGGAGAGCGCGTCCTCCTCCACCAGGACGAACTGGGTGACAACGTGATGGGCGTCGTGGCGGGCTATTTGCTCTGGAGCCGCATCCTCGCCGACGAGCCGCAGGCGATCACCGTCGTCGAGCAGCTGTTGCGTCGCCAGATGGGAAGACCTGGTCGAGTCATCGTCTCGCTCGCGGGCGAGCTGCCGCCTCCCTCGATGCCGGCGGGAGACGCCCCTTTCTCGACCGGAGCGACCGCGGAGCCGCCAGCGTGAGCCTGCGCCGTGAAGGCCGCGACGAGGCAGAGGTGAGCCGGGACGCGGTCGTGCTGCGCGGGATCCAGGCCATGGGTCGCCACGGCGTGCTCGACTTCGAGCGCGAGGCGGCACAACCCTTCGAGGTCGACGTCGAGATCAGCCTCGACCTTGCTCCGGCAGCGGAGAGCGACGATCTCGCGAACACGGTCGACTACGGCGCGGTCGTCCAGGCGGTCGTCTCCGCGGTCGAGGCGAAGAGTTTCGGGCTGATCGAGGCGCTCGCCGGCGCGATCGCAGCGGACCTGCTGGACCAGACGCGTGCCGAGGAGGTGACGGTCGAGGTTCGCAAGATGCGACCGCCCGTGCAGGCGCACCTCGCCTCTGCCGGCGTGAGGATCAGCCGGCGCAGGTCCTGACATGCCCGTCGCCCTGTTGGCGCTCGGTTCGAACATGGGCGACCGAGCTGGCCACCTCAGGCGAGCCGTGGAGGACCTTCGTCGGCTCGACCCGGCGCTGTCATTGTCTTCTGTCTACGAGACCGAGCCGGTGGGCGGACCGCCGCAGGGCCGCTACCTCAACTGCGTCGCGCGGCTCGAGACCGATCTCACACCGGAGGAGCTCCTGGCGCGGGCGATGGCGCTCGAAGAGGCGGCGGGCCGCGTCCGCACCGCGCCGAACGGTCCGCGCACCCTCGACGTCGACCTGCTCGTCGTCGGCGACGAGACGAGAGACACGGCTTCGCTGACCCTCCCCCATCCGCGGATGGTCGAGCGGGCCTTCGTCCTCGCTCCGCTCGAGGAAGTGGCCCCTCTACTCGTTCCGCAGGGTTGGCGAGAACGCCTCGGAGGGAAGGTCCAGGTGGAGGCTCAGGTCCGCAAGGTTGGTAACCTCTGTTGCGGCTGAGGGACGACCGGCACCCCGAAGAGGGGGCTGGATTGGAAGCGAGGCGCACAAATGACATCTGTTCGCATCATCGGCGGCGGGCGAGCGGGCAGCTCCTTCGAAACCGCCCTCAGGGAGTCCGGTGTCGAGGTGGCGGGAGTCCTGCATCGCGGGGACGACTTTTCGCGGGGGGCCGAAGGGGTCGACGCCGTTCTCCTCGCCGTACCGGATCGCTTCGTCGGTGAGGTCGCACGGGCTGTCCATCCGGTCGCCGGCACTGTCGTACTCCACTGCTCGGGATCCCTCGGCCTCGACGTGCTCGAGCCACACGAAGCGAAGGCCTCGCTTCATCCGCTCGTGACGCTGCCGGACGGGGTTCTCGGAGCTCTCAGGCTGCGCACGAGGGCGTTCTTCGCCGTGGCGGGTGACCATGTGGCGACCGACCTCGCACTTGCCCTCGGAGGTCAACCGATCGTGGTGGCGGAGGGGGACAGGGCCGCCTACCACGCAGCCGCCTGCATCGCGGCGAACCACCTCGTCGGTCTGCTCGGCCAGGTGGAGAGGGTCGCCCGAGAAGTCGGACTGCCACTCGAGGCGTTCCTCCCGCTCGCCCGCGGCGCCCTTGACGACGTCGGCCTCCTCGGGCCGGAGAAGGCACTCACCGGCCCGGCGTCCCGTGGCGATCTCGCCACGCTCGTCCGGCACCGTAGCGCCCTCCACCCTGACGAGCTCGCGGGTTACGACGCCGGCGTGGCCCTCGTCGGCCAGCTCACCACCGAGAGCAGCTCGTCGCGCCCGCTCGCGCCTGCCCGTCCCGCCTAGTGCGGGTCGTCCGCGCGCGGTCGGAGTACCGCTCCGCCTGCGAGGGGCTGCGAGAGGAGGGGTGCAAGGTCTGTCTCGTGCCCACGATGGGCGCCCTGCACGAGGGCCATCTCTCGCTCATCCGCGCCGCCCGGAGCCTCGGCGCGCCGGTGGTGTCCATCTTCGTCAATCCGCTGCAGTTCGGCGATCCGGACGACCTCGCCGCCTATCCGAGGGACGAGGAAGCCGATCTCGCCCGATGCGAAGCCGAAGGCGTGCAGGTGGTCTTCGCCCCGCTGCTCGAGGAGATGTACCCATCGGGCGAGCCGGAGACGGCGGTCGTGCCCGGACCGCTCGGGTCCGAGCTGGAGGGCGCCTCCCGACCCGGCCACTTCTCCGGCGTGGCGACGGTGGTCACGAAGCTCTTCTCGCTCACGGGGACGTGCCGGGCCTTCTTCGGCGAGAAGGACTACCAGCAGCTCGTGATCGTGCGCCAGGTTGTGGAGGACCTCGACCTGCCGGTGACGATCGAGAGCTGCCCGATCGTGCGGGAGCCGGACGGGTTGGCGATGTCGAGCAGGAACAGGCGTTTGTCGCCCGCGGAACGCCAGACCGCCACGGCGCTCTATCG
>JAJYVX010000002.1:21840-62068 GCA_021791795.1 Actinomycetes bacterium
GCTCGGCGCAGGCGAACGGGCTGTGCGCTCGGGCGAGCGTGGCACGCTTGCAGTCGAGCAGGCGATGATGGAGTCGTTGAGCAACGCCGCCGTCCGAGCCGACTACACAGCGGTCCGTGATCCGGATCACCTCGCGTGCCTCGAGAGCATCGACGCTCCGGTCCGCCTCCTCGTCGCAGCCCGCGTGGGACCGGTACGCCTCATCGACAATCTCGGCGCCGCACCCCCTGCGATCAACTAGACCGTTCACGTGCTGCTCGCCCTCGACGTCGGCAACACCCACACGGTGATCGGTGTCTTCGACCCGGCCATGCGGTCCGATCCGACCGGTGGCCGCTCGCTCGGCGCATCGCGCTCGAGCTCGTCCACCACAGAGGAGCTGCCCGACCTCAGGTTCCACTGGCGCATGGCGACCGTGGCAGACCGCACGCCGGACGAGCATGGTGTGCTCCTCGTCGACCTGCTCAGGTTCGTCGGCCTCGACGTCCGCCTCGAGGAGCTGCAGCACCAGCTCACGGGGATCGTCGTCTCGTCATCCGTGCCGAGCGCGATGTCCGCGCTGAGGGAGATGGCGCATCGATGGTTCCCGGTCCCGACCGTCGTGCTGGAGCCGGGCATACGCACCGGGATGCCCATCCTCTACGACAACCCGAAGGAGGTGGGGGCCGACCGCATCGCCAACGCCGTCGGCGCGGTCGACCTCTTCGCGCCTCCGCTCATCGTCGTCGACCTCGGGACTGCGACGACCTTCGACGTCATATCCGCGGCGGGCGAGTACCTCGGCGGAGCCATCACACCCGGCATCGAGATCAGCACGAATGCCCTCTTTGCCGAGGCGGCCGCTTTGCGCCGCGTGGAGCTCGTCGAGCCGCGCCACGTCATCGGCAAGTCCACGGTCGAGTCGATCCAATCAGGGGTCATCTACGGTTACGCTGCCCTGGTCGACGGGCTCTGCCGACGGATCATGGACGACCTCGGTGAGGCCACCGTCGTCGCGACCGGCGGCCTTGCCCACGTGATCCGTCCCCTCTCAGAGGTGGTAGACCGCCACGAACCATGGTTGACGCTCCACGGGCTGCGCATCGTGTTCGAGCGGAACGCGGAGCGTCACGGAGCGCAGACGACATGACCGGCGCCGAGCCCGAGGACCTGCAGCATTCGCCCCGCTCCGACATCGCCTACGCGGTGCCGGGGACGGAGCACGCCGCGGACGTCGTGTCCCGTTGTTCTTATCTTGACCAGGGCGAGGAGTCGGGAGAGGTCGTCACCGTCGCAGGGCGTCTCATGCTGCTCCGGGTGCAGGGCAAGCTCGCGTTCGGCCAGCTCCGGGACTGGACTGGCCGGATACAGCTCTTCGCCCTCGCGCCCGTCACGGACGCCTTCGACGACTTCTGTCGCTTGAACCTCGGCGACTGGATCGCCGCAACCGGCGAGGTGGTCCGGACGAAGCGGGGCGAGCTCTCCGTAAAGGTGGCTGGCTGGTCGTTGCTGGCACCTGCCCTTCACGGATTCGGGGACAAGTGGCGCGGGGTGCACGACCCGGACGTGAGGTATCGCCAGCGCGAGGTTGACATGTGGGCGAACGAGGGAGTGCGCGACCGCTTCCTCGTCCGCTCCCTGGTCGTGAGCACGATCCGCGACCTCATGGGCGCACGCGGCTTCGTCGAGGTCGAGACGCCCGTGCTTCAGCCCCTCTACGGAGGTGCCAACGCCAAGCCGTTCGTCACGCACTACAACTCCATGCACGCGGACTTCTATCTGCGCATCTCGCTCGAGCTCTACCTAAAGCGCCTCGTGGTCGGCGGGATCGAGCGTGTATACGAAATCGGGCGCGTCTTCCGCAACGAGGGGATCTCGCCGAAGTACAACCCCGAGTTCACGATGCTCGAGGCATACCAGGCGTACGGCGACTACACAGACATGGCGGAGCTGGTCGAGTACATCACCCTCGGCGCGGTCGAGGCCGTCCACGGCCGCCCACGGATCACGTTCCAGGGCCGCGAGGTCGACTTCACGAGACCTTGGCGCAAGGCGACCCTCCTCGAGCTCGTGGAGGAGACGACGGGCGTGGAGCTGGACCTGTCGATGGCGCCCGCCGAGTTGCGGAAGCGGGCCGAGGGCCTCGGTGTCGCCGTGGAGGACTTCTGGGACGAGGGCGCCCTTGTCACCGAGGTCTACGAGAAGACAACCGAGCCGAACCTCTGGGGTCCCGTCCACGTCATGGACTACCCGGTGTCGGTGTCGCCCTTGACGAGGCGGCACCGCACGAAGGAAGGCTTCGTCGAGCGGATAACCCCCATCGTCGCCGGGCGCGAGCTGGGCGAGTGCTACAGCGAGCTCGTCGATCCCGACGACCAGCGTGCTCGCTTCGTCGCCCAGGCGGAGGCTGCCGCGCGTGGCTACGACGAGGCGATGGTGCTCGACGAGGACTTCCTCCGGGCGCTCGAGCGAGGCATGCCGCCGACGGGAGGAATCGGCCTCGGCGTCGACCGGCTGGTGATGCTTCTCACCGACGTCAGCCATATACGAGAGGTGCTGCTCTTCCCGGCGCTCCGCCCGGAGGCGGGTCGAGAGGCCGAGCGTGAGTCCGAAGGGGAGATCGCGTCCGAGAACCCATAGTCGTGCTGCCCGGCCTCGTCTCCGAGCGGCCTGTCCGCCATGACCTCAGCGGGACGCCAGTCCTGCCTAGCCTGGAGTGAGTGGGCCACGGTGGGCTGCTGGAGCTGGACGGGCTGAGCCGTCGTTTCGGGACGGTCCAAGCACTCGACGACCTCTCCTTCTCGGTCCCCCCCGGCGAAGTCGTCGGCTTCCTCGGGCCGAACGGAGCGGGCAAGACGACAACCATGCGGGCGGTTTTCGGCCTGACCGAGCTCGACAAGGGCAGCGTCTCCTGGAAGGGGACGGCGGTCGGGGCACCGGAGCGGCGCCGGTTCGGCTACATGCCCGAAGAGCGCGGGCTCTACCCAGGGATGCTCGTCGCCGACCAGGTCGAGTACGTCGGCCGGCTGCACGGGATGGACCGTCCGGCCGCCGTTGCGGCCACCGCCCGATGGCTCGAACGCCTCGAGGTGGCGGACCGGGCGAGGAGTCGCCTCGACTCGCTCTCGCACGGCAACCAGCAGCGCGTTCAGCTCGCTGCGGCCCTCGTGCACGACCCCGAGCTGCTCGTGCTCGACGAGCCACTCGCCGGGCTCGACCCGGCAGGGATCGACGCCATCGGGGCGATCCTCGTCGACGAGGCCAGGCTCGGCCGCTGCGTCCTCTTCTCGAGCCACCAGCTCGACCAGGTGGAAGACCTCTGCGAGTCGGTTGCGATCATCGACCGGGGACGGCTCGTCGTGAGCGGAAGGGTCGATGACCTCGCAACGAGCGGTGCCCGCCGGCTGGTCGTGCGCGTCGAGGAGGACCGGGACGGCGCTTTCGCCGCGTCCCTGCCGGGCGTCATCGTGTCCGAGCGCCACGCAGGGGCGGTCCGTCTGGTCCTCGACCCGGCCGTCGACAGCGACCTGGTTCTCCGCGCTGCCATGCGGGCGGGGAAGGTGACAGAGTTCACCTTCGCCCGGCGCCGCCTCTCCGAGGTGTTCAGAGAGGCCACGGCGTGAACGTGGCGGTGAAGGTCGTCCTCGGCCTGGTGATCGCCGCAACCGTCGTGCTGCGGCTCGTGAAGGCGCGCAGGAGGCGCCGGGCGGCAGGAGATGTCGCCAGGTCCCCGATCTCATCCAGCGCGGCGCGCCTCGTCCTTCGCGCCACTGCGCGCAGCGACACACTGCTCATCGCCGAGCGTGAGATCCGTGAGCGGCTGCGCGGGCGGCTGTTTCGGGCGGTGACGCTCCTCATCCTCGGCATCGTGGCTGCCGCGATCCTCATACCTGCGCTGTCCAAGAGCAATTCCGCGCCCGTGAGAGTTGGTCTCGTGTCGCCTGCCGAGCCGGGCGCTCGTGCAACTGTTCTCGCCGCGGCAAAGGCGGTCGGCGTGAGCGTGACGATCGTGAACGAGGTGAGCATCACGGCGGCCCGCGCGGGAGTCTCCTCCGGGGGAATCGACGTCGCGGTCTCCGGGCTCTTCACCATCCTCGTCGCCAGGGCGATCAGCCCGAACGACTCGTCGGACACGGCACAGCTCGTCGGTGCGCTGTCGTCGTTGCTCGGAAAGACGGCGGCAGAGGCGCGGGCGCACCTCACACCCTCCCAGGCGGCCCAGCTGGCTTCGGCACGCCCTGTGCCCGTCGTGAGCCTCGAGAAGAAGGAAGCCACGCCGCCGAACCCCCTGAAAGGGTCGTCGATCATCGGCACGATCCTCGTCTTCATCATGCTCAGCCAGTAC
Source organism: Actinomycetes bacterium (assembly GCA_021791795.1). GTDB lineage: Bacteria > Actinomycetota > Acidimicrobiia > Acidimicrobiales > Bog-793 > JAKATT01. The sequence continues at coordinate 26,165 of JAJYVX010000002.1, forward strand.
TGCGGCTGGACCCTCATCGGTGTTCTCGAGGAGAAGTCGAGCCGGGTTGTGGAGGTCCTCCTCGCGGCCGTCCGCCCTATACAGCTCCTCGGCGGCAAGCTGCTCGGCATCGGCCTCCTCGCCCTCGCCCAGGCGGGGCTCATAGTCGTCTTCGCCGTCGTTCTCGGCAAGGCTGTCGGCTCGACCCTGCTGCAGGGCGCCGAGCCGGAGGTGCTCTGGACCTCGCTTCTCTGGCTCGTCCTCGGGTACGCCTTCTACAGCTGGCTCTATGCCGCAGCCGGCTCGATGGCGGAGCGCCAGGACCAGGTGCAGGCCCTGGCGCTCCCGCTCAGCATCCCGATGATCATCGGGTACATCGTGACGCTCACGGCCGCAAGCACTGGTAATGCATCTGTTTTCTTCCAGGTGCTCGCGTACCTGCCCCCCACAGCGCCCTTTGCCATGCCGGTACTCCTGGCGTTGAAGGGGGCGACCTGGTGGCAGTTCGCTCTGTCCGTCGTGCTCATGGTGCTGAGCACGGCCGTGCTGGCGAAGCTCGCTTCGACCGTCTATCGCCGCGCGGTGCTGCGTACGGGCCGGCGCGTGCGGCTCGGCGAGGTGCTCGGGCGGAGCGGTTGAGGTGTCCGCCTGTCGCACCCGGGTGCGGCAGGCGTCGCCCTGCTCAGCCTGCCAGGGCTTGGGAGCGCGACCGTGCTCTCGCCGCCGACTCCTCGAGGTCAGACACGGCGAGCATTGCCATCTCGGCGAGCGCTTCCGGTATGGCGGCCAGTCCGCCTGTGGCGACGTCGTCGATCTCGAGCGCCGCCTTGACGGCCCGGTTCGCATAGTCCCTCGCGACCTCTGCTGCCGAGGACACGCCGGGCGACGAGGCGACGAGGTGGCGAGCAGTCTCCTTCTCCTCGTCTGTGAGGGGCTGGCCGAGCAGGCTCGCCAGCCTCGGCCCGACGACGCGGTCCGCCAGTGCCCGCTGCACCGGGAGCGTGTAGATGCCCTCGACCAAGTCCTGCCCGGGCGCCTTACCGAGCTCCTCCTCTGTCGCGATGACGTCGAGGACGTCGTCGCGTATCTGGAAGACCATTCCGAAGGCCTCCCCGAAGGCCGTGAGCCCATCGGTCGTGGCCGGATCGAGCCCGCTGCAGAGAGCCCCTATCCGGCACGCGGTACCCATGAGCGCGGCGGTCTTGTCGGAGATGGCTTGGAGGTAGTCGGGTTCGGTTCGGTCGATCTGGAAAGCCGCGCGGACCTCGGAAACCTGCCCCTGGCACAGCCTCGCCAGCGTCGCCGCGAGCAGGCCTGCGACCTCTGTCCCGAGGCTCGCAGCTATCTCCGCAGACCGCGCGAGGAGGAAGTCGCCTGCGACGATGGCGATCAGGTTGCCCCATCTGGCGTTGACGCTCTCCACGCCTCGCCGCCGGGTCGCCTCGTCCATGACGTCGTCGTGGTAAAGGGATGCCAGATGGACGAGCTCGACGGACACGCCTCCGAGGAGGATGGCCTCGTCGACCTCCTTTCCGGCGAGCATCGGGGCCATGATCGTGAGGGAAGGTCGCAGGCGCTTTCCGCCCGCCGCTATGAGATGCCCGGCCACCTCGTTGAGGAACTGGTCGTCGCCGAGGACGGAGTCCTTCAGGCACGCCTCGAGGCGCGCCAGGTCGCGGTCGTGGACAGGCAAGGCGAAGAGGTCCGGCTTGCTCACCAGAGTGTGAGGTTAGGCGCGTTGCCGGGCGAGGCGACACACTCGGGGAAGAGGGCGGCGGCTTGCGCAGGCAAAGACGGCGGCCATGCTGGCCGTGATCCGACGGGCGGGAGTCCGGCGGGGTTGGAAAATCGACCGGCGCGGTACCGGAAGGGTCGAGGGACTCGTCTTGTTGAACACGTAGGCGGGAGATCCCGACAAGCGGTGACGAAGCGTGGTTGCCGGCTATCGAGGTACCCCCTGCCGATACACTTGACACAGTCGCCGTCCACTTAGGGAGCCGCATTGTTCGAGCGATTCACAGACCGGGCACGAAGGGTTCTGGTCCTCGCTCAAGAGGAGGCACGCCTCCTCAACCACAGTTTCATCGGGACCGAGCACATACTGCTCGGCCTGATCCACGAGGGCGAGGGACTCGCCGCGAAGGCGCTCGAATCTCTCGGCATCTCTCTCGAGGCAGTTCGCGAGAAGGTAGAAGAGACGATCGGCCCCGCCGGGTCCGCCCCGACAGGATCTCCGCCCTTCACGCCCCGTGCGAAGAAGGTGCTCGAGCTCTCGCTGCGGGAGGCCCTGCAGCTGGGCCACAACTACATCGGCACGGAGCACATGCTGCTCGGTCTCGTCCGCGAGGGCGAGGGGGTGGCGGCGCAGGTCCTCATCAGCCTCGGGGCAGACCTCTCGAGGGTGCGCCAGCAGGTCATCCAGCTGCTCTCGGGCTACCAGGGCCGTGAGGGCAGCACCACTCCGGCCGGAAGCGGCCCGAGCCAGGAGAACCCGGGTGGCTCACCGGTCCTCGACCAGTTCGGCCGCAACCTGACCCAGCTCGCCCGCGATCACAAGCTCGACCCTGTCATAGGCCGCGACCGGGAGATCGAGCGGGTCATGCAGGTCCTCTCCCGCCGGACGAAGAACAACCCCGTCCTCATCGGCGAGCCCGGGGTCGGCAAGACCGCCATCGTCGAGGGGCTCTCCCAGCAGATCGTCTCGAACGACGTGCCCGAGACGCTCAAGGGCAAGCAGTTGTACACGCTCGACCTCGGTGCGCTCGTGGCCGGCAGCCGCTACCGGGGTGACTTCGAAGAGCGGCTCAAGAAGGTACTGAAGGAGATCCGCACCCGCGGGGACATCATCCTGTTCATCGACGAGCTTCACACCCTCGTCGGTGCCGGAGCCGCCGAGGGCGCGATCGACGCCGCCTCGATCCTGAAGCCGATGCTCGCCCGGGGCGAGTTGCAGACGATCGGTGCCACGACTCTCGACGAGTACCGGAAGCACCTCGAGAAGGACGCCGCGCTCGAGCGCCGCTTCCAGCCGATCAAGGTGGAGGAGCCGTCACTCGCCCACACGATCGAGATCCTCCAGGGCCTGCGCGACAGGTACGAGCAGCACCACCAGGTGACTATCACCGACCAGGCTCTCGTCGCGGCGGCGAACCTCGCCGACAGGTACATCTCCGACCGGTACCTGCCGGACAAGGCGATCGACCTGATCGACGAGGCAGGCAGCCGGCTGCGCATCCGCCGCATGTCGACCCCGCCCGAGTACCGGAAGCTCGAAGAGGAGATCTCGGCCACCCGCTCCCGCAAGGATGCCGCCATCGAGAAGCAGAATTTCGAAGAGGCGAAGAGGTTGGCGGACCAGGAGAAGGAGAAGCTCGAGCGCAAGGTCGCAATGGAGTCCCAGTGGCGTCAGGAAGGCGTCGAGCTGTTCGACGTCGTCGACGAGGACGTCATCGCCGAGGTGCTGGCGAACTGGACGGGCATACCCGTCTACAAGCTCACCGAGGAGGAGACCGCCCGGCTGCTCCGCATGGAGGACGAGCTCCACAAGCGTGTCGTGGGCCAGGAAGACGCGATCGCCGCCCTCTCCCGTGCCATCCGCCGTACTCGGGCCGGCCTCAAGGACCCGAAGCGCCCGAGCGGGTCGTTCATCTTCCTCGGGCCGACTGGTGTCGGCAAGACAGAGCTCGCCAAGGCTCTGGCCGAGCTGCTTTTCGGTGACGAGTCCTCGCTCATCCAACTCGACATGAGCGAGTACATGGAGAAGCACACGGTGAGTCGCCTCGTCGGCTCGCCCCCTGGCTACGTCGGCTACGAGGAGGGCGGTCAGCTGACCGAGGCGGTGCGGCGCAAGCCGTTCGCCGTGGTCCTCTTCGACGAGGTCGAGAAGGCGCACCCTGACGTCTTCAACGCCCTGCTCCAGATCCTCGAGGACGGACGGCTCACAGACGCCCAGGGTCGCACGGTCGACTTCAAGAACACCGTTTTGATCATGACCTCGAACCTCGGCACGGCGGACCTGCGAAGGGCGCAGGTCGGTTTTGCCAAGACCTCCGAGGCGGTCACCTACGAGCGGATGAAGCAGAAGGTGCAGGAGGCGCTCAAGGCGCACTTCCGGCCGGAGTTCTTGAACCGCATCGACGAGGTCATCGTGTTCCACGAGCTGAGCACCGCCGAGGTGGTGGAGATCGTCGACCTCATGATCCGTCGGGTGCGCGAGCAGCTCGAGGGGCAGGGTATCGGGCTCGAGCTCACGCCCGAGGCGAAGCAGCTCGTGGCGAGCAAGGGCTACGAGCCGGCTCTTGGCGCCCGGCCGCTTCGCCGAGCGATCCAACAGCTGATCGAGGACCCGCTCTCGGAGAAGATCCTCTGGAAGGAGTTCCGGGTGGGCGAGACGATCATCGTCGACGCCGGGGAGGGTGAGCTCGTCTTCCAGGCGATCGAAGGCTTCGAGCCTCCTCCGGTCGAGCTGGCCGGGGCTGGCGCCGACTCCTGACCGCTCCAGTCAAGTCCGGGTGACAAAGCCGGCTCGGCTTCAGAGCCTCGTGCGCCTACCGCGTGACGTGGTTCGGCTGCGCGCCGCTTGCCGCACGAGCGCGGTGGGCTGAGAGCCGCTTCCGCGAGTGCGCGTGGTCGGCGCGCGGCGCTGATGCTTCTTCCATGACTGTTACAGCGCGTCCTTAGGGTGTCGCCGTGGCAAGACCCCGAGTCGTCCATGTGTGCAAGGAGTGCGGCGCCGGGAGCCCCAGGTGGGTGGGGCGCTGCCCGGCTTGCGGCGAGTGGAACTCGCTCGTGGAAGAGGTGGCTGCCGAGCCGGAGCAGACTGGCCCCGGAACCGGGGGTCGCGCGTTCGGGCTCCGGCGGCACCATGCGCAGCTCGGCGTTCCCCACGTCGCTGCGAGGTCTCCCGTTGCTCTGGCGGATGTCGACCCTGACTCTGCCTCGCCGTTCGCGACGGGACTGGCGGAGCTGGACCGCGTCCTCTCGGGTGGGCTCATCCCCGGTTCGGTGACGCTCGTCGGCGGAGAGCCGGGAATAGGCAAGTCGACTCTCGTGCTGCAGGCGGCGTTCAGCCTCGCGGCTCTCGGCGCTGTCACGCTCGTCGTTGCCGCGGAGGAGTCTGCCGAACAGGTGCGACGGCGGGCCTCGAGGCTCGGCCCTATTGCCCGCTCGTGCTACGTCGTCGCAACGACAGACCTCGTCTCGACGCTCAACGCGGTGGCAGAGACCCGCCCGAGGGTCCTCGTGGTCGACTCGATCCAGGCGATCGCAGATCCGCTCCTCCCATCCGCGCCGGGCTCCACCGCGCAGGTGAGGGAATGCGCCTGCGCCCTCGTCGAGCTGGCGAAGGCTACGGGGACGGCCGTGGTGCTGGTCGGACACGTCACCAAGGACGGTTCGCTCGCCGGTCCCCGTACCCTCGAACACCTCGTGGACACGGTCCTCACCTTCGAGGGGGATCGTCACCACACGCTCCGCCTGCTGGTGGCAACGAAGCACAGGTTCGGGCCGACCGGAGAGCTCGGTGTCTTCGAGATGGGTGACGAGGGTCTCGTCTGCCTCGAGGACCCTGGGCGGCTTCTCCTCGAGCGCGGTCACAGCAGAGCGCCCGGCACGGTCGTCGTGCCCACGGCCGAGGGACGGCGGCCCCTGCTCGTGGAGGTGCAAGTGCTCGTGACCGACTCGCACGGTGCGGCACCCCGAAGAGTGGTGGAGGGAGTCCCCGGCGCGAGAGCCGCTCTCATGCTCGCCGTCATCGAGCGGTGTCTTGGGCTTCGATCAGGCTCGGTCGACATGTACTGCTCGACCGTCGGCGCAGTTCGCGTGCAGGAGCCGGCGGCTGATCTCGGCCTCGCGCTCGCGATCGTGTCCGCTATGACGGGCCGGCCGATACCAGCGGACGTCGTCGTGTTCGGCGAGCTCGCCCTCACGGGCGAGGTGCGCCATACGCCGCGGTCAGAAAGACGGCTCTTCGAGGCTTCCCGGCTCGGTTTCAGGCGGGCCGTTGCACCCGCCGGCTGCGAAGAGGGCCTGCCTCCCCTCGATGTGCTCCCGGCCAGAACCCTCGCCGAAGCCGCTACACTGGTGAATCTGGTCGCAGCAGTCGAGGAGCCTCCGAGGAAGTCGCCGGACGGCGGATTGCCGTTCAACAGCAAGCTTCAAGCGAGCAGGTTTCATTCGTCGCAGGACCGTGGATTGAGGTCGCTCAAACGGGTCGCACTTGCCGAGGGACGGTTCGAGGAAGGCGGATTCCATCCGTAATCTTGGCGGAGCGCCTCTTCGCGGATGGTGGTTAGGAGTGTTGTTTTGTTCGATGTAGGGGACAAGGTCGTCTACCCCCACCACGGTGCTGCGGTCGTCGAGCGGCGAGAGATGAGAGAGGCGTTCGGCGAGAACCGCGAGTACCTGGTCCTGCGGCTCGCCTACGGAGACCTCACTCTCATGGTGCCATCGGACAACACGGCCGAAGTCGGTCTGCGCGAGGTCATAAACGACGAGGAAGTCGAGGAGGTATTTGCTGTCCTCCGCAAGAAGGAGGCGCGCATGCCGACGAACTGGTCGCGGCGCTACAAGAACCACGTGGAGAAGTTGAAGTCGGGCGACATCTACCAAGTTGCCGAAGTCGTCCGGAACCTCTCCATCCGTGACAAGGACAAAGGCCTGTCAGCCGGTGAGAAGCGGATGCTCAGCCGGGCCCGCCAGATCCTCGTCTCCGAGCTGACGTTCGCGATAGGCGTGAGCGAGCAGGAGGCCGAGGAGCGCCTCGACGCGGCGCTGCCCTGACCGGCTAGAGCGACGAGTATGAGTGACGCCGTCTGGGCGGTTGTCGTTGCCGCGGGTTCGGGGCAACGCTTCGGTGCCCACAAGCAGTTCCTCGAACTCGGGGGAAGGCCACTTTACAGCTGGTCTCTCCCTGCGGTGAAGGCCGTCGCCGGTTCGGTCGTCCTCGTAGTGCCTCCCGCCAGGCTGGCGCAGCTCGAGGCGCTGCGAGGCACGGACGATCTCGTATCGGAGGTCGTGGCTGGCGGGGCCACCCGGGCCGAGTCCGTCAGGGCGGGCCTCAACGCCGTGCCCGACAGCGCAGAGGTCGTCGTCGTGCACGACGCCGTCCGGCCCTTCGCGAGCGAGGGACTCTTCCGCTCGGTCGTCGCTGCCGTCCGCGAGGGCCGTGACGGCGCCATTCCTGGCATCGCGATCACGGACACCGTGAAGCGAGTGCGCGACGGCATCGTCGTCGAGACCCTCGACCGCTCGGAGCTCGTGAGGGTCCAGACGCCACAGGCATTCCGGGCCGCGACCCTCCGCTCGGCGCACGCTGCCGGGGGCGATGCCACCGACGACGCAAGGCTTATCGAGGCGCTCGGGGGTGACGTCGCGGTGGTGGCCGGCGAGGAGACGAACATCAAGATCACGACGGCGGCCGATCTGGCTGCGGCCGAGCGATTCGCCTCCGGAAAACATGATGCCGAGGTGCGCAGGTGACCGGTCGCGTCGGCATCGGCTACGACCTGCATCCGTTCGCTGCCGGAGCGGAGCGGGATCTCGTGCTCGGAGGGGTCCGTTTTGCCGGGGAGCGAGGTCTTTCCGGCCACAGCGATGCCGACGTCGTCGCCCATGCGGTCGCCGACGCCATGCTCGGCGCTGCTGGCCTCGGAGACCTGGGCGCCCACTTCTCCGATCAGGACGAGCGCTGGGCCGGGGCGGACAGCCTCGACCTCCTGTCGAGGGTCGCCGGGCTGGTGTCTGGCCGTGGCTATCACCTTGCGAACGCCGACTGCACCGTCGTAGGCGAACGTCCGCGCATCGCGCCGATGCGGGACGAGATGATGCGGCGCCTCACCGAGGCTGCCGGCGGCCCCGTGCACGTCAAGGCGACGAGGCCGGAGCGGATGGGGGCCCTTGGGCGTGAGGAGGGGATTGCCTGTATGGCCGTCGTGTTGCTCGAGGCGGCACCGGCGTGACCGATCGGAAGCCGCCACGGGGGCGGCAAGAGGACAGTCGAGGCGGCGGTAGCCGCGACGACCGGTACCGCGGCGCCAGCAGCCGCGGGGCCAGCAGCCGCGACGACCGGTACCGCGACGCCAGCAGCCGCGGGGCCAGCAGCCGCGACGACCGGTACCGCGACGCCAGCAGCCGCGGGGCCAGCAGCCGCGACGACCGATACCGCGGCGCCAGCAGCCGCGGCGACCGATATCGCGACGCCAGCAGCCGCGACCCCAGCAGCCGCGACGACCGATACCGCGGCGCCAGAAGCCGCGAGGACCGATACGGTCGCGAGGACCGAGTTGGACGCAACAGGATTGGCGGCGAGCGCTCCGGTGCTCCCCGTCGGTCCGGCGGCGGCAGGCCAGGCTCGACTCGTTCGTCTGGCTGGGAGGCGGAGCGGAGCGGCCCCGGCGACCGGAGCGGCTCGTCGACCGGGAGGGCGAGCTTCGGCCGTGGCGAGGCGCGCGGCGCCTCACGCGAAGGCACGCGAGGAGCAGCCGGGTCGAGCCGAGGCGAGCGGGGTGCTGGCGACAGGTCGCGCAACGGTAGGCCATTGAGAGGCGCTCCCGCACCGCCACGGAGTCCGGAGGGCCAGGTCTGGGGCCGCCTCGCCCGCTCTGGTGGCGGCTTTCGCGAGACGGGTCAGGGGTCCGACAGGAGCTTTGGAGAGGGCAGGCCCGCGAGGCCACGTGATGGCCGAGACGGAGATCGCACGGGTGGCCGGCCGAGGGAGCAGGACCGCGTCGGGGGCCGGGACGAGTACCCCCGCTCGGTAGGGAGGGCGGCCACGGTGGGACGGAACCTCTTCACACCAACCCCGCGGAGTCAGGGGCGGATGGGACCAGGACGCGGCAGTCGGCCGCCGGCGGGTCGAGATGCCAAGCCAACCGGACCGCGGGCCGACGTCCGCGGTCTCGGCGGTGAGCAGGTCGAGGGTCGCCAGGCTGTGCGGGAGCTTCTCGCGGCCGGGCTCCGGCCGGTACGCGAGATCTGGCTGACCGAGGGCAGCGACCCCGCGGCGATCCTCGGGGAGATCGATGCGCTGGCGCGGGAGCAGAAAGTCCCGGTTCGCCTCGTGTCGCCCCGGAGGCTCGAGTCAGTGCAGGCGACCGAGACACCCCAGGGCGTGGTGGCGTTCGCCACGCCGCTCGAGACGCGAACGCTCGAAGAGCTCGCAACACAGGACGCTCCTGAGGAGGGCGCCTTCCTCGTCGTCCTCGACGGGGTGACGGATCCGCAGAACCTCGGTGCAGTGATCCGGAGTGCCGAATGCGCCGGGGCGTCGGGAATCGTTCTGCCTCGGCACAGGGCGGCCCACGTCACACCTGCCGTGACGAAAGCGGCGGCCGGGGCGGTCGAGTACATCCGCTTCGCCCTTGTGGCAGGGGTGCCGAGCGCCTTGCAGCAGTTGGGAGAGCTTGCGGTGACGACCGTCGGCCTCGACGAGCGGGCGGAGAAGAGCATCTTCGACCTCGAGCTCGGTTCGGGGCCGATCGCGCTCGTGCTCGGAGCCGAGGGAACCGGCATCGCCCAGCTCGCCCGCCGCCGATGCGACGTGCTCGCACATGTGCCGCTCACCGGGAAGATCCCCTCCCTGAACGTAGCGGCTGCAGGGGCGGTGGCCTGTTTCGAGGTGGCTCGCCAGCGGGCGGCGCACGGCTAGGCTAGGGCTGACCGGCTGGGTGCCTGAGGGGTACAGAACGGGCCAAGCCCGGTTCGTTCCGCCCGCTGGCTCCGAGGCCGGATGGATCCTCTGCCGGCGGGTGCACCCCGATGACGCGTCTGCCCTCTACGAGGCGATAAGCGTTTCGCTCGACCACCTCAGGCCGTGGATGCCTTGGGCAGAGGGCTACACACGTGAGGCGGCACGTCAGTTCGTCGACCGGAACGCCTCCGCCGAGCCGGGCGAAGCAGTCTCTGACTCGCCCTACGTCGTAGCGGACCGGGCTGGGCAGGTCCTCGGCTTGTGTGGGCTGCACGCCCGACTCGGGCCGGGTCGCCTCGAGATCGGCTACTGGGTCGACATCCGGCACACCCGCCGCGGGGTCGCCACGCTGTCCGCCGCGATGCTGACGGAGCTCGCCTTCAGCATCCCGCAGATCGAGGCTGTCGAGATCCATCACGACGAGGCGAACCGACTGAGCGGTCTCGTACCAGCAAGGCTCGGGTTCGAGCGCACAGCGACGGTCAGCTCCCCGCGCCGAGCACCCGGGGAGAGCGGAGTCGAGTGGCAGTGGTGTCTCAGCCGGGAAGAGTGGCCGGGAAGCCCCGCTGCACGACTGCTCGCGGATGTCCGCGCCACGCCCTCGGCGAGCGCCCCCGCCGCCCGTGCCGCTGGCTCGGCTGGCGAGGTTGGCCCGTGACGACGCCCCCGAGACGTCCTCATCGCGCATCTGGACGTCGCGGGACGACCTGAGAGGCTCGCCTACACTTCGCTCGGAGGAGGGTCGGAGCGTGATGCCAGCCGGGGCGCAGGAAGAAGGCGCCACGACCAGCGTCGACCCGGCAGCCGCGCGCCCGGAGCGCCAGCCGCTCGCCGGCGTGGCGGCAGCCGGAGCAGCGGCCGCAGGCTGGGGAGTCGCCGCCGTCTTCGTCAGGCTCGCGCACGACGGACCGCTAGTGCTCACCGAGTACCGGCTGGCGCTGGCGGCCCTCCTTCTGATCGGAATGCTCCTCGTGAGGCACCGGCACCGAGGGCAGAGCCGTCGAGGGCAGAGCCGTCCGGGAGCGCAGAGTGGTCTGCGCCTCGCCGACCTCCGGCTCGTCGTGCTCGGCGGAACGCTGCTCGCCGCGGACATGGCCTGCTTCTTCAGCTCGATCGAGCGGACGAGCATCGCCGACGCATCGGTGATCAGTGCTCTGCAGCCGGCTCTCGTGATGCTGGTCGCCGGCCCACTCTTCAAGGAACGGGTCCGCGCCGCTGACGTCGCATGCACGGCCGTCGCCATCGCCGGCGTGAGCGTCGTCGTGGTCGGAGGAGGGTTACCGACCGCAAGCGGCCTCGCCGGCGACTTGCTCGCCGTGGTGTCGCTGCTCGCCTGGACCGCCTACTTCCTCGTGTCGAAGCGTGCTCGACAGGACGTCGGCGCCCTCGAGTACACGTTCGGAGTGACGGCGGTAGCGACCGTTGTTGTGCTGCCTCTCCTGGCGCTTTCGCGCGAGCCGATGGTGGTCACCCGGGCGGACACATGGCTTTGGATCGCTCTACTGGCGGTGGTTCCTGGCTCCGCGCATCTACTCATCAATTGGGCGCACCGAGTCGTCGACGTGTCCGTCTCTTCCGTCGTCGGCTCGAGCAACCCGCTCTTTGCCGCCGCCGCCGCCTGGCTCGTTCTCGGCCAGCGGCTCATGGTGGTCCAGATCGTCGGCGGCGTCGTGGCTATCGTCGCCATCGGCTTCGTGGCGGGGCGCCGGCGCCTCCCGTCCTCCGGCGCGGCTCTCGAGCCGGGTCTGGTCGAGGTGATCCCGTCCCACGGGAGTCGGGATGCTCGGGTGTCGAAAACGAGGATCCGCTGGCGTGACGCTTCGGTTAGGCGCGGATGACGCAGGCAAGAGGCTGAGTGGAGCTGGATCCGAGCGAGACCACCTCCGGCAGCTCGGCGGGCGACAAGCGGGCAAGAAGCTCGCGATCGCTGTTCATGGCTGAATTCGCCGGTATGTCCAGGCGACGAGCGAGGTGCTCGCCCCCCTTTCGTAGAAGAGGCGCCGGTGGAGACGCTCGTCGGATCCCTCCCAGAACTCCATGGTGCTCGGCGACAAGCGGTACGCGTGGTAGGTCGGCGGACGGTCGAGGGAGCGACCCGATCGCAGCAGCTCGGCGACGGCGGACTGCAGGCGCTCCTCGTCTTCGAGGAGAGCTCCCTGTTCCGAGACGATGGCAGCCGCGCGATTCGCGAAAGGACGTCTCTCCCACATCACATCGCTCAACGAGGGATCGAGCGGCTCCGCCACCCCCGTCGCCGTCACCTGCCGGTGGACCTCGCGCCAGTACAGCGCGACGGCAGCGAAGGGATTCTCGGCGAGCTCGACTCCCTTGCGACTGTATGACTGGCTCTCGAAGAGGAGCCCGTCTCCGTCGTGTCCCTTCAGGATGACGGTGCGTGCCGACGGCCTGGCCGCTGCCGACGCAGTCGCCAGCGTCATGCAGTCCGGGAAGAGGACACCCTCGTCTCTCGCGCGTGCGAGCCACGAAGCGAAGAGAACGAGCGGGTCGGACGGCGGGTCTTCGAGCCCCCAGGACCCGGCGGCCTTGCCCGGTTCCCGAGCCGGGGAGGTCAGCGCTCCGAGACCGGAACGTAGTCGCGTCGCGGACTCCCGGTGTAGAGCTGGCGCGGGCGGGCGATCTTCGAGCCCTGGTCGAGCATCTCCGTCCAGTGAGCGAGCCACCCGGACGTGCGCGGGATGGCGAAGAGCACGGGGAACATCTCCATCGGGAATCCCATGGCCTGGTAGATGAGGCCGGTGAAGAAGTCCACGTTCGGGTAGAGCTTGCGCGAGACGAAGTAGTCGTCTGCGAGCGCAAGCTCCTCCAGCTTGAGCGCGATGTCGAGGAGGGGATTCTTGCCGGTGACCTGGAACACCTTCTCGGCGATCTCGCGGACGATCTTCGCCCTGGGGTCGTAGTTCTTGTAGACCCGGTGGCCGAAGCCGTTGAGGCGACCCTTGCCCTCCTTCACCGAGCGCACGAAATCGGGCACGTTCTCGAGTGACCCGATCTCCATCAACATGCGGATGACGGCCTCGTTCGCCCCGCCGTGGAGCGGACCGTAGAGCGCTGCGGTGGCGGCGGCACAGGAGGAGTAGGGGTCGGCGTGCGAGGAGCCGACCACGCGCATCGCGGTCGTCGAGCAGTTCTGCTCGTGGTCGGCGTGCAGAATGAAGAGCAGGTCGATCGCCCGTACGAGTGCCGGGTCGGCCTCGTAGTGAGGCTCCGCTGTCTTCCACATCATGGAAAGGAAGTTGGCCGGGAAGCTCAGCGAGTTGTCGGGATAGATGAACGGCATCCCGACGCTGAAGCGGTGGGCGGCGGCCGCGAGCGTGGGCATCTTCGCGATGAGGCGGACTATCTGCTTGTACCGGATCGCAGGCGTGTAGATGTCCTTCGCCTCCGGGTAGAAGGTCGACAGGGCTGCGACGGCGGATACGAGGATGCCCATCGGGTGCGCGTCGTAGTGGAAGCCTTCGAGGAATCGCTTGCGCACGTTCTCGTGGATGAACGTGTGATACGTGATCTCGTGCACCCAGTCCTCGAGCTGCTTCGCCGTGGGCAGCTCGCCGTTCAGGAGGAGGTAGGCGACCTCGAGGAAGGTCGAGCGTTCCGCGAGCTGCTCGATCGGATAGCCGCGGTACTCCAGCTTGCCTGCGTCGCCGTCGATCCAGGTGATCGCGCTCTCGGTCACGGCCGTCGTCATGAACGCCGGGTCGTAGAACCAGACGCCGGGGAGGAGCTTCGCCCACTCGGCCGCAGACACCCCTCCGTCGACTATGGGGATCTCGATGGCCTCTCCGCTGCGGTTGTCCGTGATGGTGATGCTCTCTGCCATTCCTGGGACCTCCAGTCGGGTACACCAGCGGACCTGGTCTTGCCCCATCCTACGGTCGGTCTCCGCTATTTCGAGCCCGCGACGAGGAGCCGCGAGCCGCAGAACGCGCCCGCTCAGCCTGTCGAAGAGAGACGTTTGGCGAGGAAGTCGGCTGTCCCGAGGAACTCATCCTCCGGAACAGGACCGTGGCCGCCCATGTTGGCGTGCAGGCGCTTGTCGTCGGTCCCGATGGCTCCGAAGAGCTCGAGAGCGCTCGCGATGGGGAAGAGCTGGTCCGACCACTGAGCGAGGAAGAGCACAGCGCAGGTGACGCTGCCGGCATCGGTGGCGATACGGTCCCGGGTCGGCCCGGTGAGGCCCATGAGCCCGAGAACCGCCGCACTCACCCGCTTGTCGGCGGCCACGAAAGGAAGCCCGAGGATCGTGCCCATCGATAGACCCCAGTAGCCGACGGGCAGCCTGATCTCGTCGAGCAGTAGCAGCTCGTCAAGGGCCGCGCTCCAGTCGCCGACCATCTTGTCGGTGAGATCCGCCTCACTCGACCACACGCGCACGAAGTCGAGGAACTGCAGCCGTCCGTCGTTGCCGCTGTCCTGCCGCCGGTCGCCGTGCACGGGACCGTCGATCGCAGCGGCCGAGAGCGAGTGTGCGAGCACGAGGTGGCGGGCGAGGTGCCTCACGTAATCCTGCTGCTTGCTGCCCGACGCGCCATGCCCGATGAGCACGAGAGGTGTTCCTCGGACGTCTCCCTCCCGGGCCGGTCCACCTGCAGCGCCCGGCTCGTCTGCACCCGGTGTCCAGAGCCCGCCGGGAATCTCGCCATTCGGGCCGTCCACACGGAACTCTCGGTAGCGGACGCCGCCGCCGAGGCGATCTGACACGAACCGCATCAGCCGCCTGTCAGGGAATACCGGTACACGTTCGTCTCCCGCTTGACGAAACCGAGCTTCGTGTACAAGCGGTTAGCGTCCTCTCTAGTCGGCCTCGACGTGAGGTCGACGTTGCGGGCGCCGCGCCGTGTCGCCTCGACGAGGGCCGCCTTCACGAGCGCAGAGCCGGCACCGCCTCCCCTCAGATTCTCGTCGACGACCACGTCCTCGATGACGGCGTGCAGCCCCGTCGGGATGCGGTAGGTGACGAGGGTGAGCATTCCGGCGAGATCCGTCGAGGGGGCCCCCGCGGCCGTCTCGGAGAGGAAGGCGAGGAAGAGGACGCTCCCGGGTGAGGAGGCGATGTCGGCCAGCTGCTCGAGGCTAGGTACGGCCGCCGTGGACGAGAGCTGAGGGACGAGCCGCCCGACCTGCTCGGCCAGCCAGCCGGTCACCTCGCCCGCCTGGCGGACGACGACCTCGCTCATCGGCCGGTCCCCCCGCCCTTTTGCGCCCCGTCCCGCCCGGAGCGCCACACCGGACGGCGCGGCCGGTCGAAGAGGACCTCGCGCGTCTCGTTCCTGATGCTGGCGAAAGCGTGCTCCTTCCACATGCCTGCACCGGCGAGGGGTGCCGGGAGCGCGTCCTCGGCGAACCAGCCGACGTCCCGGCACTCGAGGGGATGAGCCTTGAGGGCACCGCCGACGGGCCGGAGCAGGAACACGAGCGAGTACAGGGGCACCTGGCTGATCCCGACCCTCAGGCCGTCGAGCACCATGACGAGGCGATCGGGCTCTGACTCGATTCCCGTCTCCTCGCGGACCTCTTTCACGGCAACCTCGACGGCCGAGTACCCGACATCGGCCCAGCCCGTCGGGTAGAGCCAGACGCCCGAGTCTGCCCTCTGCACGAGAAGGATCCTGTCCGTGCCGTCGCCGACGACGGCGCCGACTGCGACCTTGGGCGTGACGTAACCGGCGACTCCCGACCCGACACCCTTCAGCCATTCGTTGACTATGCCGGACGCCAATCGCTGCCCGACCGCCTGACCCTCTGCCTCGAGCGAGTCGGCGGCAGTGGCCCTGATCTCGCCCGCGACCTTGAGCACCTCCTCGAAGCGTTCGCGCTCGTAGAGGCTCTCCGTGAAGCCGAGGCCCGTGCGGGCTATGGCCGCGAGGGACTCACTCCAGCGCACAAGGTCCAGGCTCGAGGGGCCACGAGCATCGGCCACGGGGCCCGACGCTACAGCCGTTGCCCGGTCGTATCAGCCCGGCATCGAGCCGGTACCTGCTGGTTCTGTCTCCGGGTCTGCAGAAGACTGCCAGTCCGTCTCGGTCTCGGCCATCTCGTCCATCCCGATCGGGCCGCTCGACGCCCCGGCAAGGAACTGCCGGATCACGGGATCCTTGCTGTCGCTCATCTCCTGCTTGGACCCGAAAGCCACAAGGTTGGAACGAAAGAGGACGCCGAGGTAGTCGGCCACCCTCATGACCGACGTGATGTTGTGCGTGATGATGAAGAAGGTCGCCCCTGTCTCTTTCTGGGCCGTGACGACCAGTTCGTCGAGGTATGCCACCCTCACCGGGTCGAGGCCGGAATCAGGTTCGTCGAACAGCACGATCTCGGGCTCGGTCACCATGGCTCTCGCAAGTCCGGCCCGCTTCTTCATCCCGCCTGACACCTCACCCGGAAGCTTGTTCAAATGGCCGAGCAGACCGACCAGCTCGGCGTTCATGAGGACGAGCTGGCGGATCTCACGTTCGGACTTCCGCGTGTGCTCGCGCAGGGGGAAGGCGATGTTGTCGTAGAGGTTCATCGAGCCGAAGAGGGCGCCGTCCTGGAAGAGGACGCCGAACTTCTTGCGGATCCGATACAGGTCTGAGTGCCTCATTCCGACGATCGGCTCGCCGTCCACGTAGACCTGCCCGGCGTCCGGGATGAGAAGGCCGATGATGTTCTTCAGAAGGACCGACTTCCCGGTGCC
Source organism: Actinomycetes bacterium (assembly GCA_021791795.1). Lineage (GTDB taxonomy): Bacteria > Actinomycetota > Acidimicrobiia > Acidimicrobiales > Bog-793 > JAKATT01. The sequence goes on from JAJYVX010000002.1 coordinate 42,523, forward strand.
CGACGGTCCGAGGATCGTCGTGATCTGCCCGCGCGGCACGTCGAAGGTGATGTCTTCGAGGACGGTGTGCGAGCCGAAGGACTTCGTGAGGCCCTGCACCGAGATGATGGCCCCCTCGGGCACCGTCCCGCGGTGGGCATCCCCGGCCTCACCGTGGGACGGCGACTCGGGCAGCTCCGGGTTCGTGCCGTTCGCGTGTGTCACCGTTGAGCTCACGTCGTAGGGAACTGGCCCGATCACCTCTTCTTGCGGTGTGGTGGCCGGCTCGGCGATGGTGATCTCGGCCCTGCGGCGCAGCACTATTCGAGGTCGATCCTTCCCGCCATCCCTACGAGCGAGAATGAGGTCCGTGTCACCCCCGAAGAGTGCCGCACATGAGCCGGCGAGCCGCACACGGCCGATCTGCTGGCTGCACCCGCGAGGGCGCCCAATCCGCCGAGGCCGCCGAGCCCGCCGCTGTCGGGCCCGACACTGCCGATCCTTCCGAGCGGGCCTCCAATGCCGCGCAGGTGCTTCAAGGTCTTTTTCACCGTCTTCTCGACCGTCTTCGGCCGGCCGGCCGAGGCGGCTGCAGCCCGGAGAGCGTCAGGCGGAGTTCAGGTTGCCGGACCGGAGCCCTTCGAGGTCGAGCGTGACGTAGCGATATCCGGCCGCTTTCACGGCTGCCACCAGGGCCTCTCGCTCCTCGACGGCCTCGGCCAGGTCGGCGAGAGGAAGCTCGATCCTGGCGGAGTCGCCGTAGTGCCTCACCCTGAGAGCAGCAAAGCCAAGCCTGCGCAACCCGCTCTCCGCCCTCCCCACCCGGTCGAGCACCTCGAAGCTCACGGCCGTCCCGTAGGGGACGCGGGAGGCGAGGCAGGCGGCGGCGGGTTTTGCTGCGGTGCGCAGGCCGAGCTCGCGGGAGATGCTCCTCACCGCGTCCTTCGACAGCCCTGCCTCGACGAAGGGGAAGCGGGCTCCTCGTTCCCGGGCCGCCTCCTGGCCCGGCCGGTGGTCGGAGAGGTCGTCGGTGTTGACGCCGAGGACGACCGTTCCGCGGGTGGCGAAGCGTTCGAGGGCGTCCATGAGCTCGCTCTTGCAGTGGTAGCAGCGGTCCCGCCCGTTCGCCCTGTACTCCGGGCGGTCGAGCTCCCGCGTCGCGACCGGCTGCCAGTCGAGGTCCCACTCGGTCGCAAGGGCCCGGCAATCCTCGAGCTCTTCGGGGGCGAGCGAGGCAGACACCGCCGTCACCGCCAGGCTCCGGCTCCGCCCGAGGCCACGGCGGGCGAGGTACGCGAGGAGCGCTGAATCCGCTCCCCCGGAGAAGCCCACCACCGCGCCCGGAAGTCCCTCGACCACACTCTCGAGGTCTGCGAGGGCGCTCGCGAGAGACCGTGGCACTACTCGACCCCGATCTCCCGGAGCACGGCCTCCGGCTCTCCGACGAGACCGGTGTAGAAGGAACCGAACTCGGCGTAGAGGGCAGACGCCTCGTCGAAGCGCATCGTGTACACGCACTCCTTCAGGTCGTCCATCTGGACGGCGAAGAGCGTGACCCCCCACTCGTAGTCGTCGACGCCCGTCGAACCGGTGACGAGCTGGAGCACCCTTCCCCTGAACTTGCGCCCCACCCCGCCGTGGCCGTACATCAGCTCGAGCCGGCGCTCGTAGGGGAGCGTGTACCAGTTCTCGGCCCCGGGTGCCCGGCGCTTGGACATCGGGTAGAAGCAGAAGGCCGGCTTCTCCGCCGGGGGCAGCTTCGGGTACAGGCGGGCCAGGCGCATCTCCTCGGGCGCGCCCGCTGCGTACTCGGAGACCTCGGTGAGCGAGAAGTACGAGTCGGCGACCTCGAGGCCGGCCTGCGCGAGCTCGGTCTGCAACCGCCGAAGCACCTGCAGGTCCGGGCCGAGAGCGAGCACGCACATGTCGGCCTTGTGGCCGACGATGGAGGTGGTCACGACCTGGTGCTCCTCTTTCGCCGCTCGGGCGATGGCATCAAGCGCACCGGTGGCGTCCGCACCGGGCCGCTGCCTGAGGAATAGGTGGAGGACGTTCCAACCTGTCGCAGGACGTGGCCCCGAGTCCTCCTGCGCGGAACGCGACGCCGACGCCTCTCCGTCCTCGTCGATCACGCGTCGATCACACGCGCCAGTGTAAGGCTGCGCCGCTGCGCCGCTGCGCCGCTGCGCCGCTGCGCCGCTCGTCCGCGCCACTCCCTCGAGCCGGAACGAAGACAGGGGCGCCGGAGCGCCCCTGTCCACAGTGCTTGGGTTCTCTCGCAGCCCGGAGTGCCCTCCGTGCTGCTCCTTCGGATCAGTAGTCCTCCATGCCTCCACCGGGCATGGAAGGCGCAGCCTTCTCCTCGGGCTTGTCGACCACGACAGCCTCAGTCGTGAGGAAGAGTGCCGCGATCGAGGCGGCGTTCTGCAGGGCGGAGCGCGTGACCTTGGCGGCGTCGATCACCCCGGCCTTGAACAGGTCCTCGTACTCGCCGGTGGCGGCGTTGAGGCCCTCGGCGACGTGCTTCAGGTTCTTCACCTTCTCGACGACCACGCCGCCCTCGAGGCCGGCGTTCACGGCGATCTGCTTGATCGGCTCTTCGACGGCCCGGGCCACGATCCGTGCCCCGGTCGCCTCGTCGCCCTCGAGCTTCTCGGAGCGGTCGATGATGGCCGCCTGGGAGCGGAGGAGGGCGACGCCACCGCCGGGCACGACACCCTCCTCGATGGCCGCCTTCGTCGTCGAGACGGCGTCCTCGATGCGGTGCTTCTTCTCCTTCAGCTCGACCTCGGTGGCCGCGCCGACCTTGATGACTGCCACGCCTCCGGACAGCTTGGCGAGCCGCTCCTGGAGCTTCTCACGGTCGTAGTCGGAGTCGGTGTTCTCGATCTCGGTCTTGATCTGGCTGATGCGGCCTTTTATGTCCGCCTCGCTGCCGGCACCCTCGACGACGGTCGTCTCGTCCTTCGTGACGACGATCTTGCGGGCACGACCGAGCAGGTCGAGAGTGACGTTCTCGAGCTTGAGGCCGACCTCTTCGGTCACGACCTGGCCACCCGTGAGGATGGCGATGTCCTGCAGCATCGCCTTGCGGCGCTCGCCGAAGCCGGGCGCCTTCACCGCTGCGCTCTTGAACGTGCCGCGGATCTTGTTCACGACGAGGGTGGCAAGAGCTTCGCCCTCGACGTCCTCGGCGATGATGACGAGCGCCTTGCCCGTCTGCATGACCTTCTCGAGCACGGGGAGGAGGTCACGGACAGCCGAGATCTTCGAGCCGACGAGCAGGAGATACGGGTCCTCGAGAGAGGCCTCCATGCGCTCGGGGTCAGTTACGAAGTAGGGCGAGATGTAGCCCTTGTCGAAGCGCATGCCCTCGACGAGCTCGAGGTCCATGCCGAAGGTCTGCGATTCCTCGACGGTGATGACGCCGTCCTTACCTACCTTGTCGATGGATTCGGCGATCATGGCCCCGATCTCGGTGTCGGCGGCCGAGATGGCTGCGACCTGGGCGATCTGGTCCTTCGAGTCGGTGTCCTTCGCGAGCTCCTTGATGCGGTCCACGGCCGTCTCCACGGCGGCCTCGATCCCGCGCTTGAGGGACATCGGGTTCGCTCCCGCGGCGACGTTGCGGAGGCCCTCGCGAACGAGCGCGCCGGCGAGCACGGTCGCCGTCGTCGTCCCGTCACCGGCGACGTCGTCGGTCTTCTTCGCGACTTCCTTGACGAGCTCGGCGCCGAGCTTCTCCCAGGGGTCCTCGAGCTCGATCTCCTTCGCGATCGAGACGCCGTCGTTCGTGATGGTGGGGGCACCCCACTTCTTCTCGAGAACGACATTGCGGCCCTTCGGGCCGAGGGTGACCTTCACCGCATCGACCAGCTGGTTCATGCCTCTCTCGAGCGCCCGGCGGGCCTGCTCGTCGAACGCGATCAACTTCGGCATCTAGTACGTCCTCCTTGCTCGGGTCCCCGAGCGTTTGGCACTCTCATCGATCGAGTGCCAGGTTAGCACTCGCGCTCGGTGAGTGCTACCCGGCCTCCGCCGCTTCGTGAGAGGCACCGGCGCCACGTGCGACGGGAAGCCCGAGGGCAGCTCCTGCGTTGCACCCGGCGTGGCCCAAGCCCGATCCTCCGTCGGCGTCGCCGCGCCGGGTGCGCTTTCGCGGCGCCTCGTCGTCGTGCTCGCGGTAGCGGTCGGGGTTTCGGTCGCGAGCAACTACTACGCGCAGCCGCTGCTCGCGACGATCCGGCACTCCTTCGGCGCGGGTGCAGGTGAAGCCGGGCTCGTCGTCACGGCGTCCCAGGTCGGCTATGCGCTCGGGCTGGTGCTCTTGCTGCCGCTCGGGGATCTCATCGAACGCAGGCGCCTCGTAGTCGTCATGTCCGGCGTGACGGCACTCGCTCTCATCGGAGCAGCGTCCAGCCCGAGCCTCGGGTTCCTCTTTTCTGCAGCAGCTCTCGTGGGTGCCACGTCCGTCGTCGCCCAGGTGTTGGTCGCGTTCACGGCTTCGCTCTCGTCCGACGATGAGCGCGGGCGGATGGTCGGCGCCGTCATGAGCGGGCTCCTCCTCGGAATCCTCCTCGCCCGGACGGCGGCGGGCTACATCGCCCAGGCCTCGTCCTGGCGGGTGGTGTACCTCGTCGCCGGCGCTCTCATGGTCGTCGTGGCCGTCGTCCTCGCGAACTCGCTCCCCGAGCATCGTGAGCAGTCGGGGTTGACCTACCCGCAAATCCTCGGCTCCGTGTTGCGCATCTTCCGCGAGGAACCCGTCCTCCGCCGGCGGTCGCTCTACGGAGCGTTCTCCTTCGGGGCGTTCGCCGTGCTCTGGACGAGCCTCGCCTTCCTGCTGGCGGCGCCGCCCTACCACTACGGCTCGGGCACGATCGGCCTCTTCGGGCTTGTCGGCGCAGCGGGCGCCGGGATGGCGTCGATCGCCGGCCGTCTCGCCGACCGCGGACTGCAGGTGGTGGTGACGATGTCCACGGCCGCGGCGATGCTCGCCGCCTTCTTCATCCTCTGGGCCGATCCGAGGTCACTCCTCCCCCTCCTCGCCGGCATCGTCATCCTCGACCTCGGCTGCCAGGGCCTCCACATCTCCAACCAGAGCGAGATCTACAAGCTCGTCCCGAACGCCCGCAGCCGGGTGAACGCCGCGTACATGACCGGCTACTTCGTCGGCGGCACGCTCGGCTCAGTCGGTTCGGCCTTCTGCTACCAGAGCTTCGGTTGGGGAGGGGTTTGCGGGCTCGGGGCAGGTTTTGCCGGGCTCGCCGTGCTCCTCTCGCTGTCCGAACCTCGCTTCACCGCCCGCCGGGCGGCGATCGCAGCCGCCGGGACCTAGAGCGCCCCTCCGGCGACGGCGGGCACGATGCTCATCGTCTGGCCGTCGTGGACGTCGGTGTCGAGGCCCTCGAGAAAGCGGACGTCCTCGTCGCCGACGAAGACGTTCACGAATCGCCTGAGCGAGCCGTCGGCGTCGAGCAGCCTCTCGGCCACCCCCGAGTACTGCGAGTCGAGCGAGGCGATCATCTCCCGCACGCTGCCTGCGGGCAGGGCCACCTCGCCGGCCCCGCCCGTAAGGGACCGCAGCTGAGACGGGACGCGGATGGTGACGCTCATTCGACGCCTTCCCGCGCCAGCGCTTCATAGACGGCCTCGAGCGACGGGGCGACCGTCGGCGGTAGGCGCAGATGCCCGGCGAGGGCCTCGACGGTCTTCAAGCCGTTCCCGGTCACGTATGCGACGACCCGCTCGTCGCTGCGCACGACGCCTGCTCGGGCGAGCTTGCGCAGGGTGGCGATCGTCACACCGCCCGCCGTCTCGGCGAAGATGCCCTCGGTCCGCGCGAGGAGGTGTATGCCGTCCACGATCTCGTCGTCGCTCACGGACTCGATCACCCCGCCGGTGCTGCGGGCGACCTCGAGGGCGTACCAGCCGTCGGCCGGGTTCCCGATCGCGAGCGATTTCGCGATGGTCGACGGCTTGACGGGCTGTACGACGTCAGCGCCCGCCCTGAACGCCGTGGCCACTGGCGAGCAGCCGTCGGGCTGGGCGCCCGAGACGCGCACGGCTCCGGTCTCCCGTCCGGCCACGAGCCCGAGCTCCACGAGCTCGCCGAAGCCCTTGTGGATCTTCGTCATCTGGCTGCCCGAGGCGATCGGCACGACGACATGGTCGGGCAGCTCCCAGCCGAGCTGCTCGGCGACTTCGAAGGCGAGGGTCTTCGAGCCTTCCGAGTAGTAGGGGCGCAGGTTCACGTTCACGAACGCCCAGTCCTCCCGCTCGTTGGCGAGCTCCGCGCAGAGCCGGTTCGCGTCGTCGTAATTGCCGTCGAGGGCGACGAGAGAGGCGCCGAACACGGCGGTCGTGAGCAGCTTCACGCTCTCGAGATCGTGCGGCACGAAGACGACGGCCTGCATGCCGGCCGCGGCAGCGTGTGCGGCGACCGAGTTGGCGAGGTTTCCTGTCGACGCGCAGGCGGCGACTTTGAAGCCGAGCTCGCGTGCCTTCGTGAGGGCGACCGAGACGACCCTGTCCTTGAACGAACCCGTCGGGTTGCGCGTGTCGTCCTTTATGTAGAGCTCGCCGAGACCGAGCTCGGATGCCAGGCGGTCAGCCCGCACGAGCGGCGTCATCCCTGCTCGCAGGCTCACCGGCGCCCGGTCGTCCACCGGGAGGAGCGCGGAGTAGCGGAACATGTCGGCAGGCCCGCGGGCGATCGACTCTCGGGTGACCTCGCCACGCTGGGCGTCCCGGTCGTAGTGCACCTCGAGCGGGCCGAAGCACCGTTCGCAGACATGGAGGGCGGCGACGGGATAGAGCGCCCCGCACTCCTTGCAGACAAGCTGATCGGCGAAACTCATCGGATCTCCTCTCATCGGTCGGGCGTTGGCACCTGGTTCCCACACCGGGGTGGGGAGCTGGTTGTCGCGGCGTCAAAGGGCCCGTCCCTCAGCCGCTCTTGATGATGAAGTCCGAGTGTAGAGCGCGGCGAGCCGGGTGTGCACACGCGGTGCCTATCGTGTCCGCGACATGGCTCCGATAGCTGAGGCTCGTTCCCGTGTGGCCCGCTTCCGCCACGAGCAGTTCCGTGCCCGCGATCTGAGGGAGGCGAAGGGCACCGCGACGGTCACCGTGTTGATCCCGGCGCGGGACGAGTCGAGGACCATCGGCCCGATCGTCCATTGCGTCCGCCGCGAGCTCTGTGCGCCCGGCGGAGCCGGACTCGTCGACGACCTCGTCGTCGTCGACGACGCCTCGAGCGACGACACGGCCGCGGTGGCCGCCGCGGCCGGAGCAGAGGTGCTCGCCGGCCCGGGGGTGGGAAAGGGCGGTGCCATGAGCCTCGCCCGGGGAAGAGGGGACCTGGTCGTCTTTCTCGACGGCGATGTGACCAACTTCGGCCCGCACTTCGTCACGGGCGCGCTCGGTCCGCTCCTCTTCTGCCGCGACGTCACGCTCGTGAAGGGCGCCTACGTGCGCGAGCCGGCGTCCCGCCTGGCGCCGCCCGCCGGTGGGGGGCGGGTGACCGAGCTCGTAGCGAAGCCGCTCGTCTCCCTTCTCTTCCCCGAGCTCTGCACGCTTGCCGACATGTCACAGCCGCTCGCCGGCGAGACGGCGGTGCGCCGGGAGGTCCTCGACGCCGTCGCCCTCGAGCCTGACTACGGGGTCGAGATCGGTCTTCTTATCGACGTGGCGAGGAGGTACGGGACCTCGGCCGTGGCCGAGGTCGACCTCGGGGTGCGCCAGCACCGCAACAGACCGCTCGGCGAGCTCTCTCACCAAGCCAGGCAGGTCATGGAGGCGATGCTGTCGCGAGCGGGGGTGATCACGTGAGCGGGGGTTCCGGCGTGCGCGGGGTTCCGGTGTGAGCGGGGTTCCGGTGTGAGCGGGGGCAGGCCGAGACTCGTCGTCGCGTCGAACCGCGGCCCGTTCACTCTCGAGGAGCGCAGTGACGGTTCGGTTGCTCTGCACCCCGGTGCCGGCGGCCTCGCCCCTTCGCTCGCCGCCGCGCTCGCCGGGAGGACCGACACCGTCTGGGTGGCCGCAGCCTTGAGTCCTGCCGACCGCACGGCAGCCGGCCGGTCGGAGGACGTCGCCGTCGAGTCGGATCAGAGCGGCCTCGCGCTGCGCTTCGTCGACATCGACGACGAGACCTTCCGGAGCGCCTACGACGTGGTCGCGAACGCCACGTTGTGGTTCTCGTTCCATGGGCTCTTCGACGCGTCGAGGAGGCCGCTCTTCGACCGCCGCTTCTACGAGGCCTGGGAGAGGTACCGCCTCTACAACCTTGCCTTCGCCGCGGCGGTCGACGCGGTGGCGGCACCCGGAGCGGTGGTGCTCGTGAACGACTACCACCTGCTGCTGACGGGCTCCGCCCTGGCGCAGGCGCGGCCCGACCTCTTCACTGTCCACTTCTCTCACACTCCCTTCCCGGGCGCCGAGGAGCTCGAACTGCTGCCCCCGTCGGTACGCGCCGAGCTGCTCGGCTCCATGAGCTGTTTCGGGGCGTGCGGCTTCCACACGGCGCGGTGGGCGGGCGGCTTCCGCCGATGCGCGGACGCGGCCGGGATCGAGGCACCCCCGACGTTCCATGCCGGCCTCGGGGCGGATCTCGAGCGCTTGCGAGCGTTGGCCGGGAGCGAGGCCGTGGGCCGGCATGCGAGCGCCCTCGAGGAGCGCTTCTCGGGCAGGAGGCTCATCGTCCGCTCGGACCGGATCGAGCTCTCGAAGAACATCCTCCGTGGCCTCAGGGCCTTCGACCTCGTCCTTCACGAGCATCCGGCACTGAGAGGCCGTGTGACCATGCTCTCTCGCGGCTACCCGAGCCGCGAGGGGCTGCCCGAGTACCTCGCCTACAGGGCCGAGGTCGAGCACCTGACCGAGCTCGTGAACGAGCGGTGGGCCACCTCGACCTGGACGCCGGTCGAGCTCGACGTCGACGACGAGTTCTCGGCGACGGTCGCGGCTCTCATGCGCTACGACGTCCTCCTCGTCAATCCCGTCCGGGACGGCATGAACCTCGTTGCGAAGGAGGGGCCGAGCCTGAACACGCGCGACGGGGTGCTCGTGCTCTCGCGCTTCGCCGGGGCCTACGAGGATCTCGGTGAGGACGCTCTCTCGATCCACCCCTTCGACGTCTCCGACACCGCTGATGCTCTCGTGCGGGCGCTCGAGATGCCCGCGGGAGAGCGGAGCCGCCGTGCGGCGGCGCTCCGCAGCAAGGCGCAGCACCTCGCCCCGGCGGCGTGGCTCGAACAGGTGCTCTCCGAAGCGCGCCTGTCGGGGCGGGCTGTCACACGCCCCTCTTGCTGAGAAGTTCGGCGGCGGCGACGAGGACGTCTCGCACCTGGGACGGGTCGACGAGGACGTAGTCGGCCTGCTCGAGCAGCTGTGGCGGCGCCTCCGTGCTCGAGACGGCGACCCGGAGCACGCTCGCCCGCCCGGTCGCGGCAACCTCGCCGAGGGCCTCGAAACCGAGCAGGTCGCTCACGTCGTCCCCGAAGAACAGGAACCTGAGGAGGCGTCCGGACCCGTGGGGCGCGAGGCGGCCGACCCACTCGAGGAGAACGCTCCCCTTGTCGATCCCGACCGGAGGCACGAGCTCGACGCTTGCCCTGCCCTTCCTCAAGGCCAACCCGCTCGCCACGGCTGCCCGGTCGGCCAGGGCGGTGGCAGCGCGCGCCACGGCGGCGGGATCCGCCGCCCTGCGCCAGTGGAGCGTGAAGCCGAAGACCTTGTCCTCGAGCTCGGATCCGTCCGGCATCGAGGAGAGCACGAGGCCGCGGGCATGCTCGACGGCCGGCTGCCAGGCAAGAGCCGCATCCGCCGTCTCGATCGCGCCGCCGGACGAGTGCTCGAGACCGTGCAGCCCGTAAGCCTGGATCGCACCGGGCATGTCGCCGAGGCGCAGCTTCGAGACGATGAAGCCTGCCGGGCGCCCCGACACGACGCAGACGACCGCGAGGTGTGCCGAGAGCTCGCGCAGGGCTTCGACAGCACCCTCGAGCGGGGCCGCGGCCGCCGGGTCCGTGACGACGGGGGCGAGGGTCCCGTCGAAGTCGGTGAAGAGCGCTGTGCGGGCGGGGTCCTCGACGAGAAACGCGACGATCGAGTCGTGGCTCAACGTGGTGGCTGGAGAGCCGCTCCTCCGGAGATGCGGGCCTTCTCGCGTAATCTCGTCCTCCGCTCCAGCCGCTTCATCACGAGGGGGTCGTACTCGACAGCCTCCGGCGAGCCCGCGAGCCGCCGCAGGGCGGCGTAGTAGGCAGCCGGAGTGCAGCCGAGTCGCTCGCGTATCGCACGCTCCTTCGTCGGTGACGAGAGCCACCAGTCACGCTCGATGTCGAGGATCGTGCGCTCCCTCGAACTGAGTGCCATGCACAGACGACAATGCCAATTAAGGCGGTGCGAAGCAAGCATTGCGCCTTCCGCCGGGCGCGGCGGGTGACGCGCCGGCCTCGTTTTCCGCTATGCAGTAGGCCGGATGGCCCCCGGTGTCAGCTATTTCGCGGCATTTGGAGGAGGTGTCGCCTCCTTCCTGTCGCCATGCGTGCTCCCGATAGTGCCCGGTTACCTGTCGCTCGTGACCGGGCTTGACCTCAGCGCGCTCGAGGGTGGCGTGAGGCAGCATGCCGTGCGCATCGTGCGGGAGACGGCGCTCTTCATGGTCGGTTTCGCCGCGGTGTTCATCCTGCTCGCCGTCACCGCCACCTCGGTCGGCCAGGCGGTCGTGCGAAACCATGTCCTGCTCACGCGCGTGAGCGGCGCGGTCATGCTCGCGATGGCCGTGTTCCTCGCGGCCGGGCTCGTCATGAACGCCTCCTTCCTCTACCGGGAGGCGCGGTTCCACCCCGACCTCTCCCGTTTCGGGCTCCTCGCCGCGCCCGTCGCCGGCGTCGCCTTCGGCTTCGGCTGGACGCCGTGTCTCGGGCCGATCCTCTCCTCGATCATCGCCCTTGCCGCAAGCAGCGCGAGCCCGGGGAGCGGAGCGCTTCTGCTCGCCGTCTACTCTCTCGGGCTCGGAGTCCCCTTCCTCGTGGTGGGGCTCGGCTTCACCCGGCTCACCGGAGCTCTCAAGTGGGTGCGCCGGCACTCCCGCGCCGTCACGCTCATCTCGATCACCGTGTTAGCGGCGTTCGGCGTGCTCCTCGTCCTCGACCGCCTGACGGAGGTGACAAGCCTGCTCGAGACGGCCATGCGTGCGGTCGGCCTCGGCCGCCTTGTCAAGCTGGGATGATGCCCGAAGATCCACACGAGCAGAGTGCCGGCGTCGCCTACAGGGACGTCCCGGCGACGCTCGACGACCTCGCACACGGCACCATCACCTCGGCCGAGCTCGTGTCGACCCTCATCGAGCGGATCGAGGCGATCGACGCCGGCGGACCGCAGCTGAGAAGCGTGCTGCAACTCGACGAACGGGCTGTGGACGAGGCGGGAGAGCTCGACTCCGAGAGGCGGAGCGGGAGGCTGCGCGGTCCGCTTCACGGTCTGCCGGTCCTGGTGAAGGACAACCTCGACACCGCGGCACCGCTCGACACGACGGCCGGCTCGTTCGCCCTCTCCGGCCCGGCGGGCCTCGACTGCCCGGTCGTCTCGCAGTTGCGGGCCGCCGGGGCGATACTGCTCGGGAAGGCGAACCTGTCGGAGTGGGCGAACTTCCGCGGGCGCCTATCGTCGAGTGGTTGGAGCGCCCGGGGCGGCCAGGTGCTCAACCCGCACGCCCTCAACCGGACGCCTGGAGGGTCGTCCGCCGGCTCGGCCGCCGCGGTGGCGGCTGGCCTTGTACCCTTCGCCGTCGGTACGGAGACGGACGGGTCGATCATATGTCCGTCCGCGCTCTGCGGTGTGGTCGGCCTCAAGCCCACCGTGGGACTGCTCAGCCGTACGGGCATCGTGCCGATCGCCTCCAGCCAGGACACCGCCGGGCCTATGGCGCGAAGCGTGGCCGGCGTCGCGCTCCTCCTCGAGGCGATGAGCGACGGACCGCTCGACGGGAGCGACGAGGCGATGCGGGCGCGACCGGCCCGGCGTGAGGGCGCCTACGTGCAAGCGGTCACCGGGGGTGTGGACGGGATGGCGGTGGGTTTCGTTCGGGGAGAAGGGGTGTCCGGCTACCACGACCGCGCCGATTGGCTCGCCGAGGCGGCCTGCGGGGCCCTCCGGGCAGCCGGGGCCAAGGTCGTCGACCCCGTGCCCGCACTGGACAGGGCATGGCAGGAGGATGAGATGACGGTCCTCTGCACCGAGTTCAAGGCCGGGCTCGAGCTGTACCTCAGGCGGAGGAGGAGCGCCCTCGCCGGGCGAGGCGAGGACGTCGGGGAGCTCCCCACGTCGCTCGAAGACGTCGTCGCCTTCAACGCGGGGTCACCGGCCGAGAGGCTCGACCTGTTCGGCCAGGACATCCTCGAGCTGTCGGCGGCTGCAGGAGGGCTCGACGGCTCCCCCTACCTCGAGGCGCGGGAACGCAATTGGTCGCGCACGAGGGCGGACGGGATCGACGCCCTCTGCGAGCGGCACGGCGTGCAGGCGCTCGTCGCCCTCGCCGCGGCACCCGCTTGGCAGATAGACCACGTCAACGGCGACAGCTACACAGGCTCGTCCTGGTCGGAGGCGGCCGTCGCCGGCTACCCCTCCCTCACCGTGCCGGTGGGAGACGTGCTCGGACTCCCCGTCGGAGTCACGGTCTACGGACCCGCCTGGAGCGAGGCGACGCTGCTCGCCATCGCCGGCTCGATCGAGCGTGCGCTCGGACCATGCAGGCGTCCCTCCTTCGCTCGCTCCGTGGCGATGCTCGCCTGAGCAAGGCCTGATCGCCGTCCTGCCCTGCGCCGTCCGGAGACGGCTCGGCCTCGCCCCGCCGCTGCTACGCGAGGGCGAGACGCCGGACCATGTAGTTGAGGATGCCGCCGTGGCGGAAGTACTCCGCCTCGCCCGGAGTGTCGATGCGCAGCTTGACGCCGAATTCCTTGTCGCCGGCGCGCACGGTGAGCCGCCTTCCGACGAGATCGGCCGCCGTGGTACCGGCTACACCTGACACCTCCACCACCTCGTGGCCGCTCAGGCCGAGGGACCCGACGCTTTCGCCGTCCTCGAACTGGAGGGGCAGCACTCCCATCCCGATCAGGTTGGAACGGTGTATGCGCTCGAAGCTCTCGGCGACGACAGCCCGGACGCCGAGGAGCATGGGACCCTTGGCCGCCCAGTCGCGTGACGAGCCGGAGCCGTACTCCTTCCCGGCGAGGATCACGAGCGGCACGCCCTCTGAGCGGTAGCGCTCGGCCGCCTCGAAGATCGTCATCTGCTCCTCGTCGGGCAGGTGCAGGGTGACCCCGCCCTCCGTGCCGGGGGCGAGGCGGTTGCGGATGCGCGTGTTGGCGAACGTGCCGCGCATCATGACCTCGTGGTTCCCGCGGCGGGACCCGTAGGAGTTGAACTGCGCCGGCTCCACTCCGTGCTCGACGAGCCACCTCCCGGCCGGGCTCGCCGTCTTGATGGACCCGGCCGGCGATATGTGGTCGGTCGTGACGCTGTCCCCGAGCACGGCCAGCACCCGCGCCCCGCGCACGTCGGCGAGCGGCTCCGGCTCGGGAGTGAGGCCCTCGAAGAAGGGTGGTCGCTGCACGTAGGTGGAGGAGAGGTCCCAGGAGTAACGGTCGCCACCCGGGACATCGAGCGAGGTCCATGCCTCGCCGCCCGTGAAGACCGCCGCATAGTCCCTGCGGAACATGTCAGGCTCGACGGAGCTCTGCACCGCGGCGGAGACGTCTTGCAAGCTCGGCCAGATGTCGCGGAGGAACACGTCCTTCCCGTCGGCGCCGGTGCCGAGCGGCTCCGTCACGAGGTCGATGTCCATGCGCCCTGCGAGCCCGTAGGCGACGACGAGGGGAGGCGAGGCCAGGTAGTTCATGCGCACGTCAGGATGGATGCGCCCCTCGAAGTTCCTGTTCCCTGAGAGGACCGCCACACAAGCGAGGTCGTTCTCGTTGATCGCGGCCGAGATCTCGGGAAGGAGCGGGCCCGAGTTCCCGATGCACGTCGTGCAGCCGAACCCCACCAGTGCGAACCCGAGCCCGGCCAGCGGCTCGAGGAGCCCGGCGCGTTCGAAGTAGTCCACCGCGACTCTCGAGCCCGGGGCGAGGCTCGTCTTCACCCACGGCTTCGCCCTCAGCCCGCGGGCGGCGGCGTTCCGGGCGAGAAGCCCCGCGGCGAGCATGACCTGCGGGTTGGACGTGTTCGTGCAGGAGGTGATAGCGGCTATGACGACGCTCCCGTGGTCGAGCTCGAACGTCGTGCCGTCGCCGAGGGTGACCGGGACCGGCTTGCTCGCGTGGCCGTTCGACTCGGCCGTCGAGCTCTCGCCGCCGTCGGGCAGGACCTTGGGCAGAGCCTCGGCGAAACGCGCCTTCGCTCTCGCGAGCCCCACCCGGTCCTGCGGTCTGGCCGGTCCGGCCAGGCTCGGCTCCACACTCGAGAGGTCGAGCTCGACGTGCTCGCTGTAGGCGGGTTGCGCAGACGGATCGTGCCAGATGCCCTGGGTCTTGGCGTAGGCCTCGACGAGGCTCAGCAGCTCGGCCGGCCGTCCCGTGAGCGCGAGGTAGCGAAGGGTCTCCTCGTCGATCGGGAAGATGGTGACGGTCGAGCCGTACTCCGGCGACATGTTGCCGATGGTCGCCCTGTTCTCGAGCGGAACACTTGCGACGCCGGGGCCGTAGCACTCGACGAACTTGCCGACCACGCCGTGGGCGCGGAGCAACTCCGCGATCGTGAGCACGAGGTCCGTGGCCGTGGCACCTTCGGGCAGCTCGCCGCCGAGGCGGAGGCCGACAACGGGTGGGACGAGCATCGAGATGGGCTGCCCGAGCATGGCGGCCTCTGCCTCGATCCCTCCGACTCCCCAGGCGAGGATGCCGAGGCCGTTCACCATGGGGGTGTGGCTGTCGGTCCCGACGACGCTGTCGGGGTACGCCGCCCCTTCGGCGTCCACGTAGACGACCCTGCTCAGGTACTCGAGGTTGACCTGGTGGCAGATGCCGGTGCCCGGCGGCACCACCCTCAGGTCGGAGAACGCCTGCTGGCCCCAGCGCAGGAAGCGGTAGCGCTCCCGGTTGCGCTCGTACTCGAGCGCGGTGTTGACGGCCATGGCGTCGGGGCGGGCGTACACGTCGGCGACGACCGAGTGGTCGACGACGAGGTCGACCGGCAGCTGCGGATTGATGCCCGCAGGCTTCCCGCCGAGCGTGTCGACCGCGTCCCGCATGGCCGCGAGGTCGACGACGCAAGGCACGCCGGTGAAGTCCTGCAGCAGGACGCGTGCCGGTGAGAACGCGATCTCCCTCGTCGGTGTCACCCCACGGCCCGCGTCGCGGGCGATCGCCTCCACGTCCTCGGGACGCACGTGCAGACCGTCGGTGTGCCGGAGAAGGTTCTCGAGCAGGAGCTTCAGCGAGAAGGGCACCCGGCTCAGGTCGCAGAGCTCGGAAAGAGCGGAAAGCGCGTGGATCGCATAGGTGTCGTCGGCCACACGAAGGGTCCGGCGCGATCCGAAGGTGTCCGAAGGAGGCTGTTCCGATGCCATGTCGTCCTCCGTCTCGTCGTGGCGTTCCGCTGGGCGACCCTACCGGCTGGTGCGTCGCCGTCGTCAGCCTCCGCCCTGTGGCGACTCCTCACGGATGGCGAGACGTTGCGTGAGGGTGCTCAGGAGCTGAGGCGGGTGGCGCCCGGGTTGACCCGGTCGCGCAGCCGCTCGAGGAGCCTCAGGAGCACCTCCCGTTCCTTCTTCTCGTAGAGGCCGTCGAAGACCTCCTCGAGGCGCGACCGGTGGCACTCGAGGGCCGCGACCATCCTCGCCGTGCCCGCCGCCGTCAGCCTGGCGAACTGACCACGGCGGTCCTCCGGGCAACTCTGGCGCTCGGCAAGGCCGGCTTCGCACAGCCTGTCGACAGCGCGCGTGAGCCCGCTCGGGGTGAGGGACGTCTGCGTGGCGAGATCGCTCATCCGCAGGCGCCGGCCGGGTGAGCGGGCCAGGCGGACGAGGACCTCGAAGCTCTGTGCGGGCAAGCCGTAGTCCCGCTCGAGCGAGGGACCGACTTGGCGCCGTAGTCCGGCGGCCGACTCGAAGACGAGCCCGGCGAGGGTTATCGGATCGACGGCTCGACAACCGTCCGAGTGCTCCCCAGCGCTTCCCACAGCTCGAAGTCTAGCGAAAAGTGGTTGCGTAAGAAACAATTGTTCTGCTACTCTGATTGCACAAGCAAATGTCGTTCAAGCAACTTGTCAGGCAACTTGTGACATCTCGAAACGGAGGCAGTAGGTGAGCAGCACGGCAGCTGAGAAAGAGACAAGAGAGCTGGCGGGGTTGACGATCCCCGGCCCGGGCACGTTCAGCATCGACGTCACGCACAGTCACGTCGGCTTCGTGGTACGGCACATGAAGGTCGCGAAGGTGCGCGGCCAGTTCACCGACTACGCGGGCACGATCGTCCTTGCAGAGGACCCCCTCGAGTCGTCGGTCGACGTCGCGGTGCGGACGGCGAGCGTCGACACGCGGGAGGAGAACAGGGACAACCACCTGCGCTCCGGTGACTTCTTCGAAAGCGACACGCATCCCGAGATGAGCTTCAGGAGCACCAAGCTCGAGCACGTCGGCGAGAACGAGCTCCGGCTCACGGGCGATCTCACGATCAAGGCAGTGACGAAGCCCATCACTCTCGACGTCGAGTTCGACGGCGTCGTGCAGGACCCGTATGGCAACGAGCGGATCGGGTTCTCCGCAAAGGGCGAGCTCGACCGGTTCGACTACGGCCTCACCTGGAACGCCGCCCTAGAAGCGGGCGGCCTCGTGGTCAGCCGCAACGTCGCGATCCAGCTCGAAGTGGAGGCGACGAGAGCCTCCTGAAGAACCCGAGGGAACCCGGTGGCGGACCTTCCGCCGCCGGGGTCCCAACCCCGCTCTGAGCCATTCGGTACGCTCCCGGCCATGCCGCCAAAAGATAGGGACTCCTCCCCCGACCAGTCGCGTTCGGCTGGCTACCTCGAGGGGGTCCTCGCGTCGCTCCCGGCTGCCCTCCTGGTCATCGACTCGAACGGGACGATCACCTATGCGAGCGGCCAGTTGAACAGGATGGGTTCGCGCACCCCGGGCTCGCTCAAGGGCGCTGCGATCGGCACTCTCGTCACGCCCGAGGATCGTGAGGCCGTCGACCAGCTCATCAAGCTCGCAGCGGCGAGGGCCGAAGGCCAGATGGTCGGCCCCGTCCGCGTCTCCTACGTCGACGAGGTGAGGGGCCCGCGCGTGACCCAGGCGTGGGGTCTCAACAGGTCGGCCGACCAGAGCATCGGCGGGGTGATCCTGCTCATGCTGCCCGAGTCCTCCTACGAGCGGTTCGATCAGGTGCTGGAGTCGATATCGCTCGGGGCCACCCTAGAAGAGACGTTCGCTGCTCTGGCAGAGGCCCTGCGCTACCCGCCCGCCGAAGCGGAGTGCTTCTTCCTCGCTCCGGCCCGTGACGACCGCGGCGTGCTCCGCGCGCCTGACATCCAGCAGGTGCCGGGGCCACCTTCTGCCGGACCCTGGGACGACGTCTGGGCCGGTGCTCATGTCGTCTCGCACGACAACCTGACAGTGCTCTCGCCCGCTCTCCAGACGGCCGCCCGGGCGGCTGGCTTCCATGCCGTCTCGGCGTTCGGCGTTCACCAGCGGGCCGACGGGCGCTACGACGCGTGCCTCGTCATGTGGCGGCGGGAGGAGGGCCCGATGAGCGGGTTCGCAGCTGCCAACGCGCAGCGCGCCATCGCCATCGCTTCGCTCGCCATGTCCCATGCAGCCGAGGAAGCCGGCCTCAAGGAGGCGACGCAACGGGACTCGCTGACGGGGCTCGCGAGCAGGACCGGTTTCTTCGAGCTGTTGGAAGCGCGCGTGAGGGCAGGTGAGCAGTCGGCGATCCTCTACATAGACCTCGACGGCTTCCGGCAGGTGAACGAGACCCTCGGGCACCTGGCCGGAGACGCGGTGCTCCGCGTCTCCGCTCGCCGGCTCGCCTCGGTCATGCGGCCGACCGACGACCTCGCCCGCCTCAGCGACGACGAGTTCGTCGTCCTCTGCAGCGGGAGCGTCACCGAAGAGCAAGTGGGTGCGATCGCAGAGCGGATCATCGCTAGTCTGTCGCGTCCTCTCGCCGTCGCCGACGGCGAGACGGTCAACATCGGAGCGAGCGTCGGCGCGGTGCTCGATCTGCCGGTGGGGACGCCCGCGGATGCCCTGCTTGCGAAGGCCGACCATGCCCTTTACCGCGCCAAGCTGAAAGGACCTGGTCAGTGGGTAGTGGCAACGGATTGACGAGGGGGGTCGCGGCGGCTGTTCGCTCGCTTGACACTCCCGCCGAAGGGACCGAAGGTCTGCCGGCCGGCGTCTCGGGGCGGCCGTCCCTGCTGGCCAAGACGTGCGCCGCGCCGAGAAGGGCCACGGAGGCGGCGCCGTCCCGCAAGCTTGCTCGCTCGACGTCCCTCGTCACGGCCGGAGTTCTTCTTGCCGGTCTCTTCCTCGCAGCGTGCGGCGGCGCCCCGACCTCGAGCTCGAACGGCATCGCGAGCAAATCGCCCGACCAGATCGCCTCGTCGGCGGCCTCTGTGATCCGCAAGGCGAAGTCGGTGCACCTGATCGGCTCGTACAGCGGCAGCACGCTCGATGTGTACCTCTACTCGAACGGAGACGTCTCCGGCTCGGTGTCGAAGTCCGGGTTGTCCTTTGACATCCTCACCATCCATACCTCGGCCACATACGTGAAGGCGTCGGCCTCCTTCTGGGAGCACGGGGCCAACGTCCCCGCCGCGACGGCGTCAGGCTTCAACAACAAGTGGGTGAAGCTCCCCGGAAGCACCCTCTCGCCTCCCGGCGTCTTCACCATCGCCTCGCTCGCCTCTGCGCTGAGCAGCCACAAGGGCAAGCTGAGCAAGGTCGGGACGAAGACCATCGACGGCCAGAGCGTGGTCGGTGTCCACTCGACGGTCGGCGGGACGATGTGGATAGCCACGACCGGGACCCCCTACCCGGTCGAGCTGACGGCGCCGAGCGGCACGGGCTCCATCACCCTGAGCGGATGGAACCAGTCGAGCGCGCCGAGCGCGCCGGCCCACGCCATCCCGCTTCCGAGCATCGGCTGACATCACATCGCGCCGGGCGTGATATAGCGTCGCCCGCCTATGAGTCGCGGCCGCCGTCAGTCGTTGGCGGCCGTGACCCTCCTCCTCGTGCTGGCCTTGACCGCGGCGGCATGCACGTCCTCGCCGGCGACGGTGCACACGAGCGGCGAGGTCGTCACCGGAGGACCGACCGGCACGTACCTCGTGCCGCCCGGGATCCACAAGATCAAGCACGTCATCCTCGTCATGCAGGAGAACAGGTCCTTCGACAGCTACTTCGGCACCTTCCCAGGGGCTGACGGCCTCAAGTTCAAGAACGGGCGCCCGGTCGCCTGCGTGCCCGACCCTCACCTCCACCACTGCGTCCGGCCGTTCCACGACACGGCTGACCTCAACGGCGGTGGGCCCCACGGGTATGTGGAGGCCGTCT
>JAJYVX010000327.1 GCA_021791795.1 Actinomycetes bacterium
GCTGCATGACGTTGCCGCAGTTGTAGCAGAACGGCGCGTCTCGATGCTCCGCCCCGACGAAGGTGGAGGGTGCGTCGCCCGGAGGGCGGCGCGGCGCGGGAGCCGGCGTGGGAGCCGGCACCACCCCGGGCGCCGCTGCAACCGTCCCCTCATCCACGGCCGGCCCTTCGTCGACGAGCCCCGATGAGGGCGTCGCGCTCTCCTCCACGCCGGGAAGCGTCGGCTGGATCCGCTCGGACGTCGACAGCACGCCGAGCTCGAGGCGCTCCTCGTAGGTGAGGTAGTCGAGGGCGAGACGCCGGAAGATGTAGTCCACGAGGCTCGTGGCGATACGGATCTCTGCGTCGTCGGTGATCCCTGCGGGCTCGAACTTCATGTTGGAGTACTTGCGCACGTAGGTCGCGAGCGGCACGCCGTGCTGGAGCCCGAGGCTGATGGAGATCGAGAAGGCGTCCATGATGCCCGCGAGGGTCGAGCCCTGCTTCGACACCTTGATGAAGACCTCGCCCGGGCGTCCGTCCTCGTACTCGCCGACCGTGACGTACCCCTCGCAGTCGGCCACCCGGAAGGCGAACGTGCTGGACCGGCGGCGCCTCGGCAAGCGCTCCCGAACGGCGCCGACCACCACCGGCTCGGCCGTCCGCGCCCGCTCACGCTCGAGGGCCTTCTCCAGCTCGGCGATGTGAGCCGCGACCTCCCGGTCCTTCGCCTCTGCGTCCGACCCCGGGGGAGCCGTGTCGCCGCCCTCGACGACCTTACCCTCTTTCCCTTCCTTCTTCACGGTGGAAAGGGGCTGACCGACCTTGCAGTTGTCGCGGTAGATCGCGACCGCCTTGATGCCCAGCTTCCACGCGTCGAGGTGCAGCTTCTCGACGTCTTCGACGGTGACGTCCTCGGGCATGTTCACCGTCTTGCTCACGGACCCGCTGATGAACGGTTGCACGGCGCCCAACATGCGGACGTGCCCCGAGTAGTGGATGGTGTTGTCCCCCATCGAGCAGGCGAAGACGGGCAGGTGCTCGCTGGTCAGGAACGGCGCTCCGACGATCGTCTTGTGCTCGTCGATGTAGGCGATGATCTGGTCGACCTGGTCCTGTGCGTACCCGAGCTGGCGGAGCGCCCGCGGAACCGTCTGGTTGACGATCGACATCGTGCCGCCGCCGACGAGCTTCTTCATCTTCACGAGCCCGAGGTCCGGTTCCACACCCGTGGTGTCGCAGTCCATGAGCAGCCCGATGGTGCCGGTCGGAGCCAGCACGCTGGCCTGCGAGTTGCGCACCCCGTACCGCTCCGCGAGCTCCACGGCCTCGTCCCACGCTTCCTGCGCGGCGGACAGGAGCTCTGGCGGCACGAGCTCCTCGTCGATCTTCGAGGCCTCGCTCTGGTGCATGCGCAGCACGTTCAGCATCGGCTCGGCGTTGTCGTGGAAACCGGCAAACGGCCCCATGCGGCTCGCGGTCCTCGCCGACGTCGCGTAGGCATGCCCGGTCATCAACGCGGTGACCGCCGCGGCCCACGCGCGGCCCGCGTCCGAGTCGTAGGGCAGCCCGTTGGCCATCAGCAAGGCCCCGAGGTTCGCATAGCCGATGCCCAGCTCACGGAAGTTGCGCGAGTTCTCCGCGATCTTCTCCGTCGGGTAGTCGGCGTTCCCGACGATGATCTCCTGCCCGGTGAAGAGGACCTCGACGGCGGCTTTGAAGCTCTCTACGTCGAAGGAACCTTCTTCGTCCATGAACTTGAGCAGGTTGAGGCTGGCCAGGTTGCACGCTGAGTTGTCGAGGTGCATGTACTCGGAGCAGTTGCGCACGACCACACCATCCACGATGTACGAGTGATTGACAGGCTCCGAGAGGTTGTAGGTCAGCTCGACCCCGTCCTCCACGCATTTCACGAGGCGCGCGGTACGACGGGCACGATGAGGACTGTGGTCGACGAGCAGCTCACCCAAGGCCGCTGCCTTCCTCGAGAGGCTGAAGCCGACGTGCTCTGCGAACGCCCAGATCGACCCCGAGCTGATCCGAAGGTCATAGGTTGGCGGGTTCCCACGAGAGCGGGGAGCGCCCTCAGACGTCACATACGAGAACCCGCCGCCAGATCTCGCACTCATGGCCTTGGAGATCTCACTCGTGATGCCGAACGTGGTGAGAAGACACTGCACGCCTCGGAGAAGTGCTTTCGAAGTTGAGCCGAGCCCCACGTACGAGGCCTTCGCGCCGCTCACGACACATCCGTCGGCGTCGTACAGACCTCGCAGGAACGCCGCAACGATCTCGCCAGGTGCCTGCTCGATCGACCAGGGCACCGTCTTGTGCGGTCCGTCCACGGGTCGAACGCCGAGGGCCTCGAAGTACCCCGTGACGGGTCGACGCGACAAGCGAAGCTGAGCGGTGCCATCGGACTGCTCTGAGACCTTCAGCAGGCGGTCACCGTTCATCCACTCGAGCAGGCGCTGATGGACGGGCAGGATCTCGCTCCGGTCCTCTGATGAACCGTACACGGTCGCCAGGGCAGCGCCCGAGGTTGACCCATCTCCGAGGAGCCAGCCAACGTAGTGCGCGAGCTCGTCGGTCCACACGTCGGGAAGCCGAACAAGGTCGCCGTGATCCCCCTTCCTCGCGTAGTCCGCTGGATCGGACGACACCGGGATCGTGGGATCGGCGCCGACGGCGGGAGCGGGCAGGTCCAACAACTTGAT
>JAJYVX010000328.1 GCA_021791795.1 Actinomycetes bacterium
TCTCCCTTTTCACGCTATGTAGGACGCGGGCCCGAGGTGAGCAACCCAGTTGGCTCGGTCGGAATCAAGCATACGATGTGCCAAGGTCTCAGCTGTTCAAGTAGTGCACGACTGCCATGACGCGACGCTGGTGCCGTTCGTCGTCGGGAGGCAGGTCGAGCTTCATGAAGATGTTCGACACGTGCTTTTCGACAGCACCCGCGGAGACGACGAGGCGCTCGGCGATGGCGCTGTTCGAGCGCCCCTCGGCCATGAGGCCGAGGACCTCTTTCTCCCGGGGGGTGAGCCGAGCAAGGGGGTTCGTCCGGTGGGTACGGGCCAAGAGCTGGCGGACGACGTCTGGGTCGATGACCGTCCCCCCGTCAGCCACCCGCTCGACGGCGTCGAGGAACTCAGCCACGTCGGCGACCCGGTCTTTCAAGAGGTAGCCCACGCCGCTCGTCTCCGCCGAGAGCAGCTCCGCGGCGTAGCGCTCCTCGACAAACTGGGAGAGCACGAGCAGCGCGACCGCCGGCCAGCGCCTGCGGATCTCGATCGCAGCCCGCAGCCCCTCGTCGCGATGGCCCGGTGGCATGCGCACGTCGATGACCGCGAGATCGGGCCGCTCGACCTCGACGGCATGGAGCAGGGACTCGGCGTCTCCGGCACGCGCTGCGACCTCGATGCCACCTTCGGCGAGCAGCCGGGCGATCCCCTCGCGCAACAGCACGCTGTCGTCGGCGATCACCACCCGCACGGGATCACCGCCTCGATGCGGGTGGGCCCACCCTCAGGGCTCGACAGGGCGAACGTGCCGTCGATCGAGGCGACCCGCGCAGCCAGGCCGGCGAGCCCGCCACCAGGATCCAGCCGCGCGCCGCCGCGGCCATCGTCGGTCACGACCACCTTGAGCGCACCGTCCTGCTCACTGATTGCGACCCTGGCCCGCTGCGCCCCGGCGTGCTTGGTGATGTTCGTGATCGCCTCGGCGACCACGAAGTAGGCGGTCGCCTCCAGGGCTGGCTCGAGCCGGCGCTGTACGGCCACGTCGATCGCGACCGGGACGGGGCAGCGCGCGACGAGAGCCGACAGCGCGGCGTCGATCCCCCGCTCGTCGAGGACCGAAGGGTGGATGCCCCGCACGAGGTTCCGGAGGTCCTCGACGGCGCGCTTCGCGTCCTCGTGCGCACGCTCCAGCATCGGCCCGACAGCACGGGGGTCTTGGTCGTTGCGGGCCCGTGCGAGGCCAAGCTCGAGGGCCAAGGAGACGAGCTGGGGCTGGAGCCCGTCGTGGAGGTCACGCTCGATGCGCCGGCGCTCGGCCTCGGCCGACTCGACGGCGAGGGTGCGCGCCTCGCTGAGGCGCGAGACCTGTGCCGCCAGCTCGCTGCCTCGGCTCGGCCCAAGGAGGCGGCGCGCCAGGCCGGCGTCGAAGGCCATCGCCGCACCGACCAGGGCGGGCCACAAGACGACGCCGGCGACGCCGGCGACGACGAGGCCAACCGCCCCGGGCGCACCCAGGGCCAGCGGGCCAACCTCCCAGGCAAGGAGAAGGGTCGGGCCCTTAGGCTGGCCGGCCAGGACGAAGCAGACGACGGTCCCCCAGGCCCATCCGACCGCGACGAACGCTGCGGCTGCGGCGAGGGGGAGACGGGCCAGCTGGTAGGCGGGCAGCGACCAGAGCCACGACGCCCGGCCCCAGGCCAGCTGGCGCTGGCGACGAGACGCTAGCGGCCCGGGCTCGGGCAGCCGCCGAGGTTCGATACCTACCCCACCGAGGCGCTGCAGGCGCCACCGGTCGAAGCGCGCCATCTGCCCGGAAAGCCACAGCGCTCCGCCCCGGCACATCACCCCGACACCGACGACCCATGAAGTGGCGAGCACGATGAGAAGCGCCACCGCCGCCCCCGACGCGAAGAAAGCCCCGACGACGAGGTTCGCGACGAGGTCAGCGCTCTCGAGCCAGGTGCGCCGAGAGCCAAAGGAGCGAAGTGGCCGCCGGAGTGGCTGCAGGACCAGGTTCACGAACACGAGGGAGGCCGGTCCCCCGGCGTCACCGGGGCCCGCGGCGCGCACGACGGCTCCGGCGTGTGCCTTGTCGCGCTGGGGCTCGCGCTCCGGACGGTCGCCTATGACGCAACGCTAGGCCAGGCCCGTCGGCGGCGTCTCTGGGGCGTGCCAGATCCCGATGGTGGGGCATGCCCTACCAAGCGTTCGCCAGCGGGCCCCATCGGCCCGGAGCGGCCTTTCATCGAGACTGGCAGCATGAAAAGTACAAAGAGAGACAGAGCCGAACGACGACACGTCGAAGTGGGACAGGGAGCAGGCGGTGACCCGCCGGCGGTGGCCCTCCGCTCGGTGACCAAGCACTATGGCTCCCGCCGCCACCGTGTCGAGGCGCTGCGCGACGTTACCGTCGAGCTCCCTCGAGGTTCGCTCAGCGCGATCATGGGGCTGTCGGGGTCGGGGAAGTCGACCTTCGTCCAGGTCGCTGCCGGCCTCGACCGCCCGAGCGCTGGCAGCGTCCACCTGGCAGGCCTGGACCTCGCCTCGTTCAACCGGCGAACCCTGTCGGTGCTGCGGCGCCAGAGGGTCGGCTTCGTCTTCCAGGCCTTCAACCTCCTGCCGAGCCTTTCGGTTGCGGAGAACATCGCCCTGCCCCTTCGCCTCGACCGACGGCCGGTCGACACTGCCGAGCTGAGCGCGCTCGCCAA
>JAJYVX010000329.1 GCA_021791795.1 Actinomycetes bacterium
CCGCATCACGGGACTCGTCGCCGAGGGCGGTCTCGATCTCGATGACGACGTCGTCGAGCACGCTGGCGTCGAGGGTGACGATACGACCGGCATGCCCGTCGGGCTCCACGGGCGCGACGCCGGTGAGCTCGTCGAGCACCTCGTCATCGACGAGCTCGATGTTCTCGGCCTCAGGACGGCTGGTGGGCGCGAACTGGCCACCTGTGGGGGTGCCGGCAGGGCGGCGGTTCGGTCGGAAGTCCTTGCTCACGCCCAGGTAGAGGGCAGCGCGCGGTCGGAGTTGACGGGGTGCCGAAGCACGATGCCCCTGAGCAGGGGCTCTGGTTCAGGCGACGCTCCGGCGTGCGCGCCGGAGCGACCGGCGCTCGCTGTGCGACGTGCCGCCCCAGATGCCGGGCTCGTTGTGCACGATGGCGTGGTCAAGGCACTGGAGTCGCACCGGGCAGGTGAGGCAGATCGCCTTGGTGGCGGAGTTGTCTCCGCCGGAGGAAGGGAAGAACAGCTCCGGGTCCATGCCACGGCACGCGGAGCGAAGGCGCCAGGATTGGTCGGTGGGGCCGACGATCGCATCGGCGAGGTGGTGGTGGAGCGTCATCGGCCGAAGGCTATGCGGCAGGTCCACTGATCTCGAGGACCTCGATGCCGGCAACACGGATGCGCCGGGCGCAGTCGGCCGTCCCACGCCCACCGGGGAAGACGAGCGCGAGGTCGGCGCCGAGCTCGACCATCTCTGCGTTGCGGTACACGCCGGCGGCCGGGCAGTAGTCGGACCCGTCCCGCCTCCGGCGCCGGTGAGGCGGGCAGGTCGGCCGGCACGGGCCGGTCCAATGGGCCGGGTGCGGCTCGACCTGGAAGCCGAGACGCTTGGCTGCAGCAGCCGCCAGGCGGTCGAGGCCGCCGGCGTCGCCATGCACGAGGACAACACGGCTCGGGTCGGCGCCAGGGCCAAGGTGAGCCTCGATGGCCGACTGGAGCTCTACCTCGACGCGCTTGACGTCCGCGTAGTCCCGCCCACCGGTGACGAGGAGACGGAAGGCCTGCGGCCGGGCGGCCCTCACGCAACCGCCTCGACCGTCGGGAAGCTGTGCCGATCTTTGTAGGCGCGCGGCAACATCTGCTCCGGCGACCAGTCCCGGACGAGCGTCTCGAGGTCGTCGTCGCTCTGGTACTTGCCGCCCTGTCCGTAGCGGTGGTGCACCGGCCCGGTCTGGTGGAAGACGATCTGAGCGATCCGCTCACCGACGAGGAGCGGAACCCAGCACGGGTTGTTGTTGGCGATCTCCATCGTCCAGCGGTTCACGTAGCCCGGGTCGCCCCAGCCGGCGCACAGGGCGACCGTGATCCCGCAGCGGCCCCAGGTGGAACGGGCCCGCATCTCCGACACGCCGTCGATGATGCCGACGAACTCCTCGGTGTGGCCGAGGACCCGTTCGCCCGGGGCGAGCAAGATCACCGGGCGCTCCTCGGGGATGCCGCGCAACTGCTCCAGCTCTTTGCGGACCGAGTGGGGCACACCCGGCGTCTCGACGACCTGGGGAAGCGGCGCCGCTCGGTCGAGTGAGAAGTACGAGGCCACCGCCTCCTCGTCGAACGGATTGAACACCTGGCCCCGACCTTCGCTCGGGTGAGGCCCGGCGATGCGGTAGCACCACTCGCCAAGGCGGACGTCGAGGGAGGCACCGTTGATGGCTTCGGTACGGAGCGGGTGCACGACGATGTTGCCGGAGGTGATGCCGTTGCGGATCTCCCGGTCGGAGTAGGCCATCAGAGGAGCTCCTCCTCGTTGTCGTGGTCGGTACCCGACTCACCGAGCACCACGTGGCGGAGCTGGTCCCAGCCCTGAAGGTTGCCGCGATGCCCGGGGCGCACGACGTCGCCCGTGAACTCGGCGATCGGCAGATGCCGACACGGCGTCGCCACGTGCTCGAGCGGGCTCGCGTGCGGCGGCCGGGCCGTGACGAGGCGGTCGTACAGAGCGAGGTCGGCGCCGAGGTCTCGCCGGCCGTCGTGGGTGAGGGACGAGACACGAGCGCAGCGGGCGACCGAGGCGCTCTTCAGAAGATCGACCTCCCAGGGCTCTGCAGTCATCTGTCCGGCGGTCCGGCGGTCCTCGTCGGTGATGTAGGGCAGGTGCCAGTCGTCACGCCGAAGTGGTGTCGGCGTCGATGCCTCGAGGGCCGCTCGCATCGCCTCGGCGGCGACCCGGAGCTCTGGCTGGGCGAGGGGAGAGCAGCGCTGCTCGAAGAAGCCGTCCCAGTCCGTCGCGGTGACGACGGCCGCGTGCCAGGCGAACGGCTCGATCAACCGGTTGGCGATCGACTTGTGAACCCCGAGCCCGACCATCGCACGTGCCATCCCGGCCGCACCGAGCGAGGCCGCCCGCCAGGCCACCTTCGCGGCCGACCTGCGCCAGCCGGTGAGCTCGTCCCCGCCCTGCATGCCGGGGCGCTCGCTTGCCCAGACGAGCGGCACGAAGGGGTCGTCGACGACACGCCGAATCTGCTTGCGGGCCGGGATGGCCCGCGAGCTGGCTGAGTTGCGGCTGAAGGCTCGGTGGGTGTTGACCTCCGCCAGGACGAACCGGGCGAAGATCACCTCGATCGTCGTGAGGCGCACACCGGCGGGGCTGACCGAATCGCAGACGACCTTGGCAGAGGTCGTGGTCCGTGGTGACGTGTGCATC
>JAJYVX010000330.1 GCA_021791795.1 Actinomycetes bacterium
CGCTCGGTCGGTACAGGGCAGCCCGGCATCGTCGCCGATGTCCCGCAGGAGTCCGAGCCGTCCGACTTCACAGGTACGTCGTCCGAAGGGCCGGAGATCTCCGGCGCCCTCCCGTCGGGAGGAGAAGCCGGTCACACCGGCAACATCGGCAGGCTCGTCGTCCGTGTCTTCTTCGAGAACAAGCTGGCGGTCGCCGGTGTCGCCATCGTCGTTCTCATGCTGCTCTTCTGCTTCGTGGGTCCGCTCGTCTGGACCCAGGAGACGACCTACGCCACGTTCAACATCGCGGCTGCCCCGAGCGCGGCACACCCGCTCGGGACCGACGGCAACGGCATCGACGTGCTCGCAGGCCTCATGGTGTCGGGCCAGAACTCGCTGGAGGTCGGCCTCGTGGCGGCCATGCTCGCCACAGTGATCGGGGTGATCTGGGGGGCCGTCGCAGGCTTCTTCGGAGGAGCTATCGACGCCGTCATGATGCGCGTCGTCGACGTCCTCCTCTCCATACCGGTGCTCCTCCTCCTCATCGTCCTGTCGGTCATCTTCTCGCCCGGCAAGTGGGTGATCTGCCTCCTCATCGGCTTCGTCGCCTGGCAGATACCCTCCCGCCTCGTGAGAGGCGAGACGCTCACGCTGAGGACGCGTGAGTACGTGCAGGCCGTGCGGGTCATGGGAGGAAGCGGGCGCAGGATCGTGATGCGCCACATCGTGCCGAACGCCGTCGGCACCATCATCGTGAACGCGACGTTCCAAGTGGCGGACGCGATCCTCTTCCTCGCAGCCCTCGGTTTCCTGGGCCTCGGCCTCCACTTCCCGCAGGACGACTGGGGCTCCATGCTCGCCAACGGGAGCAACTACATCTACAACGGCGACTGGTGGCTCATCATCCCGCCCGGCGTCTGCATCGTCCTCATCGTCGTGGCCTTCAACTTCATCGGCGACGCCCTAAGGGACTCGCTGGAGGTCAGGCTGCAGCGCAGGTAAGCGCAGGTAGCAGCCAGTCGTCGAGCGCCCGAGCTCCGCTCGGCATGTTTCTCGACCGGACTCCCCGGGTTGTCTGCCCTGGCCGGTGCGCCGCCCCGCCCGGCGCGCGCCGGAGGTGAAGTCGCCCGGCCCCGGGCGAAGTGCAGCCCCGCTCCGGACGAAGTGCCCGGCGCGCTGAGGGCTGGACCGCTTCGGGCGAAGTGCTCGGCGCGCTGAGGGCTGGCCCGCCCCGGGCGAAGTGCAGCCCCGCTCCGGACGAAGTGCCCCGCGAAACGACCCCCTTTTGCCCAGGTCGGGGGGCCAGTTCGCGGGGCACTTCGCATTTCCGCCAGTGCTGCCGGACGCCGCTGCCGATGCTGCCGGCCGCGAGTGCTGCCGGCCGCCGATGCTGCCGGCCGCCGATGCTGCCGGCCGCCAGTGCCGCCGGCCGCCGATGCTGCCGGCCGCCAGTGCTGCCGACCGCCGCCGGTACAGCAGCAGGGGCGCTGGCGGTTCCGGCGCGGCGCCGGGACAGGTTCACGGCCCACGGCGCACAGCGGGCGGGTGGCTCTGAGGCCAACCGACCCGATCCCGGTTCTTCAGATCGACCCTTCCCCGACCGAAGATGCCGGAGAAAGGGTCAGACCATCGTCACTTCCATCGGCTGGTCAGTCTCTGCGACCGGCTCGACGAGCGGGAAGTGGCAGGCCGAGTAGTGACCGGGCCCGAACAGGCGGAGTGGCGGCTCCTCCTCGGCGCACCTTTCCTGTGCGACCGGGCAGCGCGTCCTGAACCGGCAACCGGTCGGCGGGTCGATCGCGGAGGGAAGCTCACCTTTGATCGTCACCTTTGCCTTCGCCCGCGAGGTCTGCGGGTCGGCGACGGGGATGGTGTCGATGAGGCCTCGGGTGTAGTGGTGCGCCGGCTGTTCGTAGATCACCTGTGAGGGCCCGACTTCCACGAGCTTGCCGAGGTACATGACGCCGATCCGGTCGGCGAGGAACTTCACCACGGCGAGGTCGTGCGAGATCATGATGTAGCTCAGCTGGTGGGACTGCTGCAGGCTCTTCATCATGTTCAGGATCTGGGCCTGGATGGACACGTCGAGGGCTGAGACGGGCTCGTCGGCGACGATGAGCTTCGGCTCGAGCGTGAGGGCTCGGGCAAAACCGATCCTCTGCCGCTGCCCGCCGGAGAACTCGTGCGGGTAGAGGTCGAATGACCGTTGGGACAGCCCCACCTCTTGCAGCAGCCGCGCCACCCGCTCCTGCTGCTCGGCGCGGTTGCCGATACCTTGCACGACGAGCGGCTCACGCAGGATGGAGCCGACGCGCATACGGGGGTCGAGCGAGGCGTAGGGGTCCTGGAACATGAGCTGCAGGTCGCGCCGGCGCCGGCGGAGGTCCTTGCCGTGCAGCTTCGTCACGTCCTCGCCCTTGAAGCGGATGGCTCCGCCGTTCGGCCGTTCGAGACCGACGATCAGCCGGCCGATCGTCGTCTTGCCGCAGCCTGACTCTCCGACGAGGCCGAACGTCTCGCCCTCGCGAACGGAGAAGGAGACGTCGGACACCGCCTTCACCGTGCCGATCTTGCGCTGGGTGATAGCGCCTGCGGTGACGGGGAACTCCTTCACCAGGTGCTCGATCTCGAGGATCGCCGGGCGGTCGGCGAGCTCGGTGACGCGAGCTGCCGCTCTCGCTACGGCGGCTTGCCTCTCCTCGG
>JAJYVX010000331.1 GCA_021791795.1 Actinomycetes bacterium
CTAGGTCGTCCACGATGCCGAGGTTGGTGGTGCCCGCCGTCGCGACGACCGCGAACACGCGAAGCGGTCGAGTGTCCCTCGAATCCTCCGCCGTCTCCTCGAGCGCCTGTGCCACGGCCGTTCCGGTGAGACGCCCGTCATCGTCGCCCGGCACCTCGACCACCTCGACGTCCATCGCGCGGGCGGCGCTCACGATCGAGGAGTGGGCTTCGGCACTCGCCACGACAGCGAACCGGCCGCTGCCCCCGCCGTCCGGCCCCGGGGCGCCGCCGCTCGGGCCGGCGAACGGCCCCTTCTCTTGCCGGGCAGCATGGCGGGCCGCCACGAGCGCCGAGAGGTTCGCGAGTGTGCCGCCCTGGACGAAGACTCCGCCCGCCGATGGCGGCAAACCGGCGAGGCCGGCCAGCCAGGCGAGCGCCTGGTTCTCCGCGTACACGGCGCCGGCACCTTCGAGCCAGCTCCCGCCATAGATGGACGACGCCCCGACTACGAGGTCGAAGAGGGTGCTCGCCGGCGTCGGCGCACACGGGATGAACGAGAAGTAGCGGGGATGGTCGATCGAGATGCAGGCAGGGGCGAGCTTCGCGGCGAAGAGCTCGAGCGCCCGCTTCCCACCGATGCCATCCTCCGTGATCGTCTGCCCGACGTCGGCGGCCAGCTCCTCGGGCGACCGCGGGCCGTCGAGCGGTACGGGCCGGAGGTGCAGCCGGTCGACGGTGTAGGCGAGTACTTCTGTGGCGAGCGTCTCGGTCTCATCGGTCCAGTCGTGCACGTGCCCTATCGTGCCCTCTGATGACGACGCGGTCAGCTGCTTCCCCATTCGCCTCCGGCGGCGCCCCTACACCCGCCACGAGCCGCCCCGGCAGGCTGGACGCTTTCGGGACCACGATCTTCGCCGAGATGTCGGCCCTCGCCGATGCCAACGGTGCGGTGAACCTCGGGCAGGGGTTCCCCGACGAGGGCGGGCCGGCCGAGGTGCTCGAGGCGGCGCTCGAGGCGATCCGGCGCGGCCGGAACCAGTATCCGCCCGGGCGAGGACTGCCGGAGCTGCGCCGGGCGATCGCCCGCCACCAAGAGCAGTACTACTCGATCGAGCTCGACCCCGAGTCCGAGGTGCTCGTCACGACGGGCGCGACCGAAGCCATCGCCGCCGCCGTGCTCGGCCTCACCCGCCCCGGCGACGAAGTCGTGACGTTCGAGCCGTACTACGACTCCTACGCGGCGACGATCGAGCTGGCGGGCGCCAGACGGAGGGTCGTGACGCTGCGGCCGCCGGGGTGGGGTTTCGACCCGGAGGAGCTCCGGCGCGCGGTGACCGAGCGCACCCGCCTCGTCCTCCTCAACACGCCGCACAACCCGACCGGGCGTGTCTTCACGCAGGCAGAGCTCGACGTCGTCGCCGAGCTCTGCCGGGAGCAGGACCTCATCGCCGTGACGGACGAGGTCTACGAGCACCTCGTGTTCGAGGGGGTGCACGTGCCCCTCTCCACCCTCCCGGGCATGCGGGAGAGGACCGTGAGCATCTCGAGCGCCGGCAAGACGTTCTCGGTCACCGGCTGGAAGATCGGCTGGGCGACGGGGCCCGAACCGCTCCTCAGCCGTGTGCTCTCGGCCAAGCAGTTCCTCACCTACGCCTCCGGAACGCCTTTCCAGCTCGCCGTCGCCGTCGGCCTCGGGCTGCCGACGGAGGCGATCGACGCCGTCGGCCGCGCTCTCGCAGCGAAACGGGACCTGCTCTGCGACGGCCTCTCGGCGCTCGGATGGGTCGTGCAACGCCCTGCGGCGACGTACTTCGCCACGGCGGACGTGAGCCGCTTCGGTTCCGCCGACGGGTTGGAGTTCTGCCGCACCCTCGTCAGCCAGGCCAAGGTGGCGGCGATCCCGACGCAGGTGTTCTACGACTCCGACGTGGGCGACCACCTGGTCCGTTTCGCCTTCTGCAAACGCCCCGAGGTGATCGCCGAAGCCCTGCGCAGGTTGAGCGCAAGTGCTCTTTGCCGGCTGTAGCCAGGTGCCGCGGGTGATCCACCACCGCTCCCAGAGTGCGGAGGGCGCCCGCCCATCTTCTGGCGGCGCGCCTTGGCTCAGCCCGCGGCTCGGACGACCGGACCGACTCAGGCCGGTCCGTCCGCAACCTCGCTCATGAACAGGGCGAGCTCGACGTCCCGGGTCGTCACGCCACCGGCGTCGTGGGAGGAGAGCCTCACCTCCACGCGGTTGTAGACGTTGGACCACTCAGGGTGGTGGTCGCGCTTCTCGGCATGCAGGGCGACGGCGGCCATGAAGCCGAATGCCCTCGAGAAGTCGGCGAAGGTGAAGCTCCGCACCAACGCCCGACCACCCTCTTCCACCTCCCAGCCGGGCAGCCCGTCGACGGCTTTGCGCACCTCCTCCGAACTCATGGGGGACGGTCTTCCGGCTTGGTCCGCTGTCATCAGCCGCCATTGTGCCGCCGCCGGACCGGCCGGTCGAGGCGCTGTGCGAGAACGGATCGGCGTCCGAGCCGAGACCCCGCGCCACCGACCTTCTCACGCGAAGTGCCCGAAGTGCTCGAAGTGCTCGAAGATCTGCATCGGGTATCTACGATGTCGCCGTGCCGGAGGCGAGCCTCGAGTTGCCGTCGAAGCCTGCGAGCGTCGGCGTGGCCCGACGGTGGCTGGCGGAGAACTTCGAAGCGTG
>JAJYVX010000332.1 GCA_021791795.1 Actinomycetes bacterium
GTCATCGTCCGCTACCTCCGATCATCCGTGGAACCGAGCCGCCGCTGCTGCGCTCATTCGATCACGTGCATCCGACACGGCAGCGTGTTCAACTCGATGGGCCCAGAGGCGCCGACCGCCACCGTGCCCCCGATGTTCACCCGCGTGCGCCCGCGGCAGGCGTTGGGCTCGAACGCGAACAGCATGCCTTCCGCCAACACCGCGTCGGTCTGCGCAGTGAGGGTGTGGAACCACGGGTACCGGTCGGCAAAGAATTTCTCGGCGTCGCCGTGCAGCGTGCCGAGCAGGTATGCCGGGCTCACACTGTGGATGAGCGGGGACAAGTGCCAGCAGTTCGCCTCCCTCAGCGGGGCGAACATCGCTTCGCATACGTCCACGAAGGTGGCTCCGGGTTTCAGGGCGTTGAGCCCGGCCTCGTACGAGCGCAAGACGACGCTCTCGAGCTCCCTCCACAACGGGTCGACCGGCCCGAGCGCCATCATCATCTGCTGCTGGGTCTCGACGCCTCCGTAGCTCGGCATGATCTCGGTGGAGATCATCTCGCCGGGCCCGATCACCCGCGGGTTGACCGCGCCGACCCCCCACTCGGGAGGCCCCCAGGACAGGTACTCCTTCCCCGACTTCACGATGAGCGAGGGGGGGGTGAGGGTGAGCCCTCGGCGATAGATGGCGCTCGTCGCGGCCGCGTACAGCTCGGCCTCCGAGACCCCCGGCGCCGCGGCGTCGAGCAGCGCCTGGCACGCGGCCTCACCGGCCGCAGCGGACACGCGAGCGAGGGCCATCTCCTCGTCGTCCTTCTGCGCCACCATGTAGGAGAACGGCACCGAGACTTCTTGGAACCGCGTCGTGGGCAGCGCCTCGAGGACCGTCTGCCACACGAGGTAGGGAA
This sequence comes from Actinomycetes bacterium, assembly GCA_021791795.1. Taxonomy (GTDB): domain Bacteria; phylum Actinomycetota; class Acidimicrobiia; order Acidimicrobiales; family Bog-793; genus JAKATT01. Next base: position 890 of record JAJYVX010000332.1, read on the forward strand.
CGTAGCCTTCGAGCTGGAGCGGGCCCTTGGACTCGAGACCGACGATGCCGACGGTCTCCCCCTCCATCCCGAGCTCCTTCAGCACCGACGCGATCCCGGGGCCGATCAGCCCCGATCGGAGGTCGCGGATCCAGTACTCGCGGTCGTTCCCCAGGTCGTCTCGACCGACCACCCGGAACGCGATCCACGTGAGATGCACCGGCTCCCCCTCGAGCGGAAAAACCACCGCACCTTCGAGCGACTCGCCGGACACCCACGTCTCGAAGCTCTCGCGGCCTCGAAGCCCTGGGACCACGAGAGCAGACAGGTCGTGCTCCCTCATGAAGGCCCGGATCCTCGCCCACCGGCGATCGCGCTCAGCGAGCGTCAGCGTGGGGTTGCTCGTGCCTGGCATCACTCGTTCTCCTCTCGCGTGACGGCGTCTTCTCCAGCTCCTGTGACGTCTCCGGCTCCTGCGACCTCTGCCTTCGACCATGCCGCCTCATGGCCGCACCGGCTCGACCGGCACGTGCACCACCCACGTCCCCCCGGAGCTGAACGCCTTCGCGAGGGCGTCGGAGAGCTCGGCAGCGTCGTTCGCCGAGACGGCCTCCGCCCCGTAGCCGGACGCAAGCTGGCAATAGTCGACACCTTGGATATCGGTGCCCGGGTGCCGGCGAGGATCCACCGGGACCGAGAGGCGATGCTCGATGGCCCGTTTCACGGCCAGGTAGCCGGCGCTGTCCACGACGACGACGACCATCGACGCTCCGATCTGCGCGGCGGTCCACAGCGCCTGGAGCGAGAAGTTGAAGCTCCCGTCACCGACGACCGCCACCACCGGGCGGCCGGGTGCACCGACCGCGGCGCCGACCGCGGCGGGCGTGCCCCAGCCGAGTGCCCCGCCCGAACTGCGCAGCAGGCGCTGGCCTGGGTGCAGCGGAAGGTGTCGGAGAAGCAGGCGGGCAGAACGCACCGCCTCCTCGACGACGACTGCGTCGGGCGGCAGCGCCCCCGCGAGCACGGCGGCGAGCGACTCGACCCGCATCGGACCTCCTGGCGGCGCCTCCTTCTCCCTCTCCTGGGCGATCCGCCGGGCCCGCCCGCGTCCAAGGGCAGAGATGCGCTCCTCACGTCCAGCAAGGAGATCAGCGGCGACGCCTCCCAGGCTCTCGAGGGAGTCCGCCAGCGCGCCGAGGGTCAGCCTCGGGTCGCCGAGGAGGCCGACATCCGCGCGCGTCACCCGTCCGATCTCCGCCGCGTCGTCGCTGACGTGCACCAGTGCGGCGCCGTGGGGCAAGCGAGGCCGGGACGCGTCCGAGAAGGGGTAGAAGACCCGGCACCCTGCGGCGACGACCAGGTCGCAACCCTCCAGCACCGCCGGGTCCTCTCCGTAGAGGCCCACGAAGCGGGCATCGGACGTCGAGACGGGCATGTCGGACAAGTCGGTGAACTCCGTCGCCGCGATCGGCAAGCCCGCGAGGCGGCTCAGCCGTGCGACCTCCTCCTCCGCTCTCCGAGCGGAGGAACCGACGACGAGGAGCGGAGGCTCGGCGCGACGCAGCAGGCCGGCGGCTGCGACGACCGCGTCCGGAGCGGCGACGGACGATACGCCTGGAGCCGTCACGATCCCGAGCGCCCCGTCGTACGAGCTGTCGACATTCGCCCCGAGAAGGTCCTCTGGGACGGCGAGGTACACGGGACCGCGCGGGGGTGCCGTCGCCACGCGGATCGCGTGGGCGAGGTCGAACGCGACAGCGTCGGCGGAGAGGCTCTGGTGGGACCACTTCGTCACCGCGCCCGCCGCA
>JAJYVX010000333.1 GCA_021791795.1 Actinomycetes bacterium
GCGACGCGCGGGCCGGCCGCCGTCGCGACGCCCGAGCCGCGCCATGAGCCGGCTCCAGAACGAGGGTGCGGTGCTCGGTTCACCGGCTGTGCCCGGCGGCGACGACACGGCCGCGTCGCTCGGCACGATGGCCGAGCGCGGAAGCGGGTTGTCGGCGAGCGGATCCTGGCCGGAGGAGTGGCGGCCCGCCCCCGGCAGCACGACCTCATAGCTCTGGCCCGGAGGCACGAGGCCGTACTCGGCGTGCGCGATACTCCCGACAGTGGCCGGCTGCTCGAGCTTGGTTATCTGCTGGCTGAGCGACTTGTCGGCCTGCTCGAGGGAGGCGAGCTCGCGAGAGGAGGCCGCCACCGCGCTGTGGCCGTGGAGGAGCGGGTCGAAGGGGAACTCCTTGCCCACGATGAGGAGGGCGAGGACGAGCGAGACGACGAAGCCCGCGCGGGCGAGCCGTGTCAAGCCGGCCGCCGCCGCACGAGCGACGCTCCGCCGCGGTACTCGGCTGCACCGCCGAGGTCCCCTTCGATGCGGAGAAGCTGGTTGTACTTGGCGACCCTGTCGGAGCGCGCCGGCGCACCCGTCTTGATCTGCCCCGCGTTCGTCGCCACGGCGAAGTCGGCGATGATCGTGTCCTCCGTCTCGCCGCTGCGGTGGGAGATGACGCATCCGTAGCCGGCCCGAGTGGCGGCCGACATGGTGAGCAGCGTCTCGGTGAGGGTGCCGATCTGGTTCAGCTTCACGAGCACGGCGCTCGCCACGCCGGCGGAGATCCCTCGCTCCAGCCGGTCGACGTTGGTCACGAAGACGTCGTCACCCACGAGCTGCACCTTGTCGCCGAGAGCCTGCGTCAGATGCGCCCAGCCGTCCCAGTCCTCCTCGGCCATGCCGTCCTCGAGCGACACCACCGGGTAACGCGTGACTATCTCGCTCCAGTACTCGGTCAGCTCCTCGGCGGACAGCGTCCGCCCCTCGCCGGCGAGCACGTATCCACCCGAGTCGTAGAGCTCGCTCACGGCCGGGTCGAGCGCTATGCAGATGTCGTCCCCGGGCACCCGTCCGGCGGCTTCGACAGCCTCGACGAGCAGGCGCAGGGCGTCCTCGTTCCTTGCCAGGTTCGGGGCAAAACCACCCTCGTCGCCGACCGAGGTGGACATGCCTCGGCTGTGCAGCAGGTTCTTCAACGCGTGGTACGTCTCGGCACCCCAGCGAAGCGCTTCGGAGAACGAAGCGGCGCCGACCGGCATGATCATGAACTCCTGGAAGTCCACGTTGTTGTCGGCGTGGACGCCGCCGTTCAGCACGTTCATCATCGGAACGGGAAGGACGTGCGCATCCACGCCGCCGATGTAGCGGTACAGCGGTACGTCGAGGTGATCCGACGCCGCGCGGGCGACGGCGAGAGAGGTGCCGAGAATCGCGTTGGCGCCGAGGCGCGCCTTGTTCGGCGTGCCGTCGAGGTCGACGAGTGCGTAGTCGACAGCCCGCTGGTCGAACGGGTCAGCACCGACGAGTGCCTCCGAGATGGCACCCCGCACGTGCTCGGCTGCCCGGAGGACGCCGCTGCCGCCGTAGCGGTCACCGCCGTCGCGCAGCTCGACTGCCTCGAAGCTGCCCTTCGACGCACCGGAGGGCACGATCGCCTGGCCCTCTGCACCCGAGTCGAGCTCGCAGACGACCTCGAGCGTGGCGTTGCCCCGCGAGTCGAGGACCTCTCGCGCATCGAGTCTTGTGATCGCGGTCACTGTTGTGCTCCCGTTGGAATTGTTATCGAAGTTAGCAAAGTGGCAGGTGTTGACGGCGGTATGCGTTGCCGCTCATTCTCCTCCCGACGGCTCCGACCACCAGGCCTGGAGCAGCGCCGGATCCGACTCGGCGAGGGCGGTGAGCGTCGTGCTCGCCCCGACGGCCCTCTCCTCGATCATCCGCAGGCGCTCGGACAGCCGGCCGAGCGATGTCCTGAGCGCGGCCTCGGGGTCCGCCCCGGCGGCGGCGATCCGACGGGCAAGGGCGAGCAGCACGGCGCCTGCCGCCCCCACCTCGGCCGGCCCTGTCGCGGCGCGGACGCCGAGCCCGACGCTCTCGAGCTTGCGCTCGAACTTGGCCGCGCGGGCGAGCGCCGGCATGGCTGCCGGCACACCTTCGAAGAGGTGCTCCCGGCCCTTCTCGGCATGCTTCCGGCGCTCCCACATCCCAAGGACGGCATCGGCCGTGTGGGCGACGGCGTCTCCGAAGACGTGGGGATGGCGCGAGACGAGCTTGTCGTTCACCGTCCTCGCCACTTGGGACAGGTCGAAGAGACCCTCCTCCCGGGCGAGGAGGGCGTGGAAGTAGACCTGGAACAGCAGGTCGCCGAGCTCCTCCTCGAGATGGGCGGCCTCCGCCCCCGACGCCTGCTGCGCGTCCGCGGGCAGCTCTTCGATGGCCTCGATCACCTCGTAGCTCTCCTCGAGAAGGTGGCGCACGAGCGAGCGATGGTCCTGCTCGCGATCCCATGGACACTGCGCTCGCAAGATGTCGGCCGTCTCCGACAGGCGAGCGAGCTCGTAGGCCACCGGCTCGGAGAGGCGGGGCACGTAGACGCTCGTGAGGTGGTCCGGTTCGATGGTGCGGTCGAGCTCGGGCCAGGAGACCTCGACCACCCGCCCGTCGGGCGGGCCGAGGGGGTGGAGCAGGACCGC
>JAJYVX010000071.1 GCA_021791795.1 Actinomycetes bacterium
GACCGGACGAGGCGGCGCTTGGGGTGCGGCTCCGCGTCGCATGGCGCACGCTCGTGCTCGCCGGGGTACCACCGGTTGCGAGTTTCTCCACGTTGCAGGACCTGCTCGTCTCCGAGCGACCGTCGACCGAGGTGTTCGTCACCGTGTGCGAGGTGGCGCTCGCACCGGACCGGAAAGAGGCGACCGTCTGCCTCGCCGGCCACCCGCCGCCCGTCGTGGTGACCGACGGCGGCGTGAGCGCTTTCGAGGCTATGGCCGGTCCACCACTTGGAGTGGTCGAGGACACCGTATGGTCGACGCAGTCAGTACCACTGGGCAGGATGTGGGCGTTGCTGCTCTACACCGACGGTCTTGTCGAGAACCTCGACTGGGCGAAGGGGGACCGATCGCGGCTCGGCACCGAGGGCCTGCTCGACGTGGTGCGGAAGTGCGTGAGGCGCGGGGACCCGATCCAACGGATCGTGCAGGAGACGCTCGTCGCCCTGCGAGACGACCAGCCCGGCGCGCTCACCGATGACGTCGCCATCGTCTCCATCTCCCCGCTGCAATCCCTCGCATGACCTCGGCGGCGAGTCAACCCGCCGGCATCCCGCCGACGTCGTCGCTCCGCCGCAACAGGCCTGTGCCGCGTGCTCCTGAGGTCGTTCACGCGGTCCGCGCGCGCCTTCGCACCTGGACCCTCCGCCGGCGTCTTGTGCTGCTCTTCTCGTTCGTCGGCCTCGCGCTGGTCGTGAGCGTCGGTCTCGTCTCCGCCGCCGTCGTGCACCTGAACGACACGGTGCGCCAGCAGGTCGACCGCGTTGACCCTGCACAGGTCGCAGGCGAGGACTTCCTCAGCGCGATGGTGAACCAGGAAACCGGTGTGCGCGGTTACGTGCTCACCGGCAACCGGTCGTTCCTCGCTCCGTACACGGCGGGGCGGGTCCAAGAGGCGCTCGCTCGCGAGAAGCTCTCGCGGCTGCTCGCCGACCGACCTGGGCTGACCGCCGACCTGGCGGCCCTTTCCGCCGCCGCCACGAAGTGGCAGCGCTACACGGCCCGCCAGGAGATCGCAGATGTGGTAGGAGGTGCCGTCGGGTCGGCCAGGTCTCCTGCCATGAGTGCACTCGGCCAGAGCGAGTTCGACGCTGTGCGTGCCGCCGCAGCGCGCCTCTCGGGCGACCTCGCCGCGGGACATGCCGCGGCGGACGCCGCCATCAGCGACGCCGACGGACTCTTGGTGGCCCTCCTCGTCGTCGCGCTCGTCCTGCTCCTCCTCGCCGTCGACGGCACGCTTCTCGCTCTGCCTCGCTGGGTCACGCGCCCGCTCGCGAGTGTCGCCTCCGATGCGAGAACGGTCGCCGGCGGCGATCTCGACCATGCGATCGCGCTCGTGGGTCCGCCCGACATCCAGTCACTCGCGAAGGATGTCGACGCCATGCGGGCGAGGATGGTCGAGCAGCTTGCCGCCGTCGAGGAGTCGAGGAGGAGGCTGGACGAGCAGGCGGACCTGCTCAGGCGTTCGAACGCCGACCTCGAGCAGTTCGCCTACCTGGCGAGTCACGACCTGCAGGAGCCCTTGCGCAAGATCTCGAGCTTCAGCGACCTCGTAGTGCGACGCTACGAGCGCGAGCTCGACGACCAGGGAAAGGAGTACCTCGGTTACCTCGCCGACGGGGCGAGGCGCATGCAAGCTCTCATAAACGACATCCTCCAGATCTCGAAGGTCGGCCGCGAGGGCACCGCGACCGAGCAGGTCGACTGCACGGAGCTCGCTCGTCAGGCGGTGTCACATCTGGCTGACGAGGTGCGCTCGAGCGGGGCTACGGTGATAGTGCGCCGGCTCCCGGTGGTGAAGGGCGACGGCACGCTGCTGGCGGCGTTGTTCGAGAATCTGATCGCGAACTCGATCAAGTTTCGCTCGGTCGAGCCGCCCTACATCGTGATCGACGCCGTCGAGAAGGACGTCTCCCGGCGCAGCAGCGCAGTCGGGTCCGACGAAGCGGGCGGCGATCAGAGCGTGTTCCAGTTCTCAGTGCGCGACAACGGGATAGGGATCGATCCGGTGTACGGCGACAGGATCTTCACCATGTTCCAGCGACTGCATTCGAGGGAGCAGTACGGAGGCACGGGAATCGGCCTCGCCCTCTGCAAGAGGATCGTCGAGCACCACGGCGGGCGCATCTGGTTGGAGCAGCCCTTCGGAGCCGAAAAACGCGGCACCGTCATCTCCTTCACCCTCCCGGGCTGAAGAGGACCTCGGGCACCGCGCTCAAGCCGCCGGAACGCCCAGAGGAAGCCCGCCGACCCGCCGACCCGCCGACCCTCCGACCTGCCGACCCTCCGACCCTCCGACCTGCCGACCCGCGATCCCTTACCGCTCGCTGGCTTCGTATGCCTCGTGCAACCGCGCCAGGCACTTCGCGAGCAGTCGCGAGACGTGCATCTGGCTGATCCCGAGCCGAGAGGCGATCTCGGACTGGGTGAGGTCGTCCCCGAAACGGAGCCTCAGTATCAGCTGCTCACGCCGCGGGAGCCGCGCGAGGTGGGGCGCGAGCAGCATGCGGCGCTCGGAGTTGCCGAACTCCTCGTCTTCACCCCCGAGATGGCTGCCCAGGGTGTCGTCGTCTTCCCCCGGTGCGTCGAGCGAGGTTGCACGATACGCCTGGCCGGCCTCGAGGGCTTCGAGCACGTCTTCGTCGGACGCTCCTGTCACCTGTGAGAGCTCCTCTATGGTGGGGGAGCGGCCAAGGCTCTGCGACAGGTCGCTGATCGCCTGACCGAGCTGCAGGTAGAGCTCCTGGATGCGCCGCGGAGCCCGAACGGACCAGCCACGGTCGCGGAAATGTCGCTTCAGCTCGCCGATGATCGTCGTCGTCGCGTAGCTCGTGAACTCGACGCCACGCTCGGGATCGAAGCGGTCGACGGCCTTTATCAGCGCGAGCGAACTGACCTGGCAGAGGTCGTCGAGGGGCTCGCCGCGGTTGGCGAAGTGGCGGGCCAGCCTGTCTGCCAGCCATAGGTGGGCCTCGATCAGTCGGTCTCGGAGACCAGGGTCTCTCGTGGAGGCGAACTCGGCGAAGCGCTCTCTCAACTCGGCAGCGCGCGTCGCGTCGTCCGTCGTCACGGTGCCGCCACGCTCCGCCCCTTGCGAAGCCAGGCGCTGAGCTGCGAGTCGGTCCGCTCCGATCCGTGCTCGTCGACGAGGGCGTCGAGTATGCGCTCGGACAGGTCGCTCACGCTCGTGGGCTGTGGCGCCTGGCCGTCCCCGTTCACCGCGGCCGGGTTCGGCTTGTCCACCTGCCCGCGCACGACCATCGACGAACCGTCGAGCGTGTAGGCGAGCGTGAGCCGTCGTGGCTCGCCCTCTTGCTGTGCCGGCCTTATGAGCGTGAGGCAGAGCTCGTCTATCGCGAGCCGCAGGTCTGCGATCTCGTCGTAGGTGAAACGCCACCGAGACGCGATCGCCGCACCTGTCGTCCTCGCGAGCGCCAACCTCTCGGGCGTCGCCGGCAGGAGCAGTTCCACGGTCTCGCCGCCGCCTTTGCCTTCGCTCATGTGCTCACCGCTTCGCTCACCGAGTCGAAGATGGGGAACACCTCGACGAGACCAGTGATCTCGAGCACCTTCGTCACGTTTCGTCCCGTCACGACGAGCCTCAGGTCGCCTCCTGCGGACCTGAACCGCTTGAGGCCGCTCACCAGGACGCCGAGAGCCGTGGAGTCGAGGAACGTGACTTCGGAGAGATCGACGACCACCGTGCTGTACCCGTCCTGGGCGACGCCGAGCAAGCGGTCCCGCAGCTCGGGAGCGGTCGAGACGTCGATCTCGCCACGGACCGAGAGGACGGGCGTCGAGTCGTCGGAGTACTCGGCGATCTCGAACACCTCTTCCATAGATGCCTCCTCAGGCCAGCGCCGTCACTCCGGCGCAGGCAGCTGTCTCCCTGTTACGCCCGCCACGTCGGAGCGCGCCCGGACGCCCGGCATACCCGCCGGTACAACGCTTGACGGTACCTGAGTCAGCTCGTTCGAGCGATCACAACGGGTCTTGCAGTTGTGTACCGATCCCCGAGCGGTCCGATGCACAGGAAAAGTGCATGGCCATGAACCAGGCACGTCCCTGTGCGGAGACGGTCTGCGCCGGCGCGAGCCGGTGGCGGACAGGGGCCGAGATGCCCCCTCCTGCGCGAACAAGCTGCCCTCCCTTAACCGGTTAATAACTCGTAGTAGTAGCTGGCCTGTGGATTCTGTGGATTGTCTGGATATCGAGCTTTTCCTTGATTCTGGCTTGACCTGAGGAGCTCGCAGCAGATACAGCTGCCCACCCGTGAGTCCGATTTCACTGCGAGCGACACAGGAGAGCGGCGGCTGGCGGCTGGTCGGGCCTCGGCCGGCACACCTCCAACTCGCGAACGACTACCTCTCCTGCCTGGCAGACCGCAACCACTCGCCTCGCACTCGTCGAGGAGCACCGGGCCCGGGGTCGGGAGGCGCACACGCTGCTCGGCCTCGCTGGAGAGGTTGCGAATCTCCGCCTCTCTCTCGAAGCACTGGCCGAGCGGGTACGTCATCACGAAGAACAGCTCCGCGCCCTCAATCGGACGAAGAGGCGGCCCGCCCGCTGAGCTGAGCTTGTCCACGGCCTTGGGCGGAGCATTATCCAGAATTAGCCGGATAACCGAAGAGCCCCGCCGCGGTAGAGAAGGAAGCTGGTCACCATCGGTACCAGCGCCGCTCCGCTCGTGCGGCGAAGAACCCGATGATCCAGACGAGGAGAGCGATCACGGCGATGATCCACAGCGCGTGAACGGCGAAACCCAACCCACCGAACAGGATCGCCAACAACAGCACCGCAAGAATGAGAAACACCCTTCCTCCTTGTCGCAGGCGTGTCAAGCACGCCTTTGGTCGTAGCCTCAGGTGCACCTCCTATCTACCCGAGGCGCGGCGGTGACACACCAGGGCGGGACCGGGCGGGACCGGGAGGGGCGCACCCTCGTCGCGGGGCGCGAAGCTGGCACGGTGACGCCGTTCTTCGTCGTCGTGGGGCTCGTGCTCGTGGCAGCCACGGGAGTGAGCATGGTCGCGACAGTCGTAGTGCCACGAGGCCGCTCCCTGCCGCAGCTGCTGCCGCTCGCAGTCGTGCGGCTGGTCCGGGCAGCAGCGCTTCTCGGCTCGAAGATGTTCAGGACCTTCGAGAGCAAGGACGGCTTCCTCGCGGCACTGGGTCCGGCCAGCCTCCTTGCCCAGCTCGCCGTCTTCCTCGGTCTCTTCCTCCTCGGCTATGCCGTCGCCCTCGTACCTTGGAGCACCAGCTTCGGGAGCGCGCTCGTCGCCGCGGGCTCGTCGATGCTCACTCTCGGGCTCGTGCACGGGCCGAAGGGCGGTAACGACGCCCTGCAGATCGCCGCCGCGGCGACCGGGGCTACGGCCATCGCGCTCCAGGTCGGATATCTGCCGACGATCTACCAGGCCTTCAACCGGCGCGAGTCGCTCGTGAGCCTCATGGAGAGCCGCTCCGGCGTTCCCTCATGGGGACCGGAGCTACTTGCCCGGCACCAGCTCATCCACACGGTGGAGGCGCTCGGGCCGTTCTACGGCGACTGGGAGAGCTGGGCGGCGGACGTGGCCGAGACCCACATCAGCTATCCCGTCCTCGTCTACTTTCGCTCTCCTGCGCCCTGGTACTCGTGGGTGCTCTCTCTCCTGGCCACGATGGACGCGGCCGCCATGCACCTCGCGCTGTGCCCCGACGCGGCCCCGAGCAGCGCTCGCTTCTGCCTCCGCATGGGCTTCACGGCGCTCCGACGCATCGGCGGAACGCTGCGGATCCCCTACGAGAAGGACCCTCTGCCCGAAGGACCGATCATGCTCACCTTCGACGAGTTCGAGTATGCCGTGGGCGTGCTGGAGGAGGTGGGTTTCCCCTTGGAGAGGAGCGCCGAGGAGGCATGGCCCCACTTCGTCGGCTGGCGGGTCAACTACGAATCCCTCGCGTACGGGCTCGCCGACGCCGTGCTTGCGCCGCGGGCTCCGTGGTCGGGCAGCCGGCGGAGCCTCGGTGCCGCAACCGCAATGCCTGACCGCCCGCCCCACCGCAGCCCCGGCGGCCGCCTCGTCTACGAGTCCAAGCGGAGGCCGGACGCGTGACGGCCGGCGGATCCCCCGGCGTCGAGGGCGCCCCGAGCAGCAGCAGCGCCCCCGCCGGCGACGTCGAGATCGTGCCGAGCGGCCCTCTCTCGGGCAGCGTGGCCGCCCCGCCGAGCAAATCGGCGACCAACCGCCTTCTCGTGATAGCCGCCCTCGCCGCCGGTGAGAGCACTCTCGTGGGGCCTCTCGTGAGCGACGACACCGAAGCGATGGCAGCAGCCCTCGGCCAGCTCGGGGCAACCGTCGAGATCGTCCGCGGCGCTCCCGGCGCTCCCGGCGCTCCCGGCGCTCCCGGCGCTGGTCCGGCCGCAGCAGAGTGCTGGCGGGTGTCGGGCGCTGCGGGGTCGCTTGTGGCCGCGCCCGGCGCGCTGGACGCCCGCCAATCCGGCACGACACTCCGCTTCCTCGCACCGCTCGCCGTCCTCGCGGAAGGATCGACGACGATCGACGGCTCCGAGTCGCTCCGGCGGAGGCCGATCGGGCCGCTCGCCGATGCCCTGGCATCCCTCGGCGCCACCGTGAGGACCCGTGAGGGGTTCCCGCCCATCACCATCTCCGCAGGGCGCATGCGGGGTGGCGCGGTCACCGTCGACGCCCGCCGGAGCTCCCAGTTCGCATCAGCCCTGCTGCTTGCCGCTCCGTACGCTGATTCCGACGTCGAACTCCGTGTCACGGGGTTGCAGGCGGGCGGCTACGTCGACCTCACCATCGGGCTCATGCGGCTGTTCGGGGCGACGGTGGAGCCGGTGGAGCCGGTGGAGCCAGTTGGCGGCTGGCAGGAACCTGGCCTGGAGACCGTGCCGGGGTCACGCCTCTACGCGGTCAGCTCGAGGCATCGCTACGTCGCTCGTGAGGTGCTCGTCGAGTACGACGCGAGCGCGGCGGCTCACCTCTTCGCCCTCGCGATGGCCACCGGAGGGCGCGTGCGGGTGGCGAACGCCGTACCCACCCTTCAGCCTGACGCCGGCATCCTCTCCGCCTTCGTCTCCATGGGGGCGACTGTGACCGAGCGCGGCGAGGGCGAGGGGGTCGAGGTGTCGGGACCGGATCAGCTCGACCCGATCGACGTCGACCTCTCGACGATGCCGGACCAGCTGCCGACGCTCGCGGCCCTTGCCGCCCTCGCCCGGGGGACTTCCCGTTTCGCCGGGCTTTCAGTGGTGCGCGCCCACGAGTCGGACCGCCTGCTCGCAGTCGCGCGCGAGCTCGGCCGGCTCGGCGTGGTGACGAGAGCCGGGGACGACTGGCTCGAAGTGCGTGGTTCACCTGAGGCTGTCGAGGGAGCCTCTGTCGACACATACAACGACCACAGGATGGCGATGGCGTTCACGGCCCTCGGCGCCCGGGTCGGGGGGGTCGTGATCCGGGACGCGTCCGTCGTCGACAAGACCTACCCGCGTTTCTTCGTCGACGCCGCCCGCCTCGGGCTCGGCCTGGTGCCCCGCGCTTGATCGGGCCGGGCGTGCCCGCTAGCGAAACGGGCTCGCCACCTCGAGCAACCTCTCCATGCACTCCCGCCTTTCGGAAGCAGAGCCGCCGAGCCAGCGGTCGCTCACGACGAACTCGTCGAGCCCGCCGTCGCGGTAGCGAGCGAACAGCTCGGCGACCTGTCCGGGACTGCCGGAGAAGTGGGGCATGCCCGGCGGCTCCGCCGCCCATCGGGCGAGCTGGTCGCGGTCGTCGCTCATGAGGAGGACGACCTGTGCGGAGTGCTCGATCGTGGCGGGATCGCGGCCGGCGGCTTCGCAGTGCCTCGCCAGTACCTCCGACTTGTGCGCGATGAGCTCGGGGCTGCCCCACGCGTTCCAGATGTCCGCATGTCTGGCGGCGATCGAGAGCCCGATCCGCTCACCGGACAGTCCGAGGAGGAGAGGCATACGGCTCTGGACCCCCTTCGGCTCGCATGGCGCGTCCCTCAGCACGTAGTAGCGACCGTCGAAGTCGGCTCGCTCCTCCGTGAGGAGCAGGCGGACGACCAGGCAGGCCTCCTCGAGGCGCGCCAGGCGCTCGGGCACCTCCGGCAGCTCGATGCCGTAAGCCTCGTGCTCGGAGCGCTGCCACCCTGCGCCGAGGCCGAGGACGAGCCGCCCGCCCGATATCACGTCGGTCGTGCCCGCCATGTTCGCGAGGACTGCGGGATGCCTGAACGTGTTGCTGCTCACGAGGATCCCGAGCCTTGCCCGCTCGGTCACTGCTGCGACTGCGGAAAGCGCCGTCCAGGCCTCGAGGCGAGGGGTCGGCGGCGGAGGCTCGTCCGAGGGCATGAAGTGATCCGCGAAGTAGATCCCGTCCCAGCCGGTGGCATCGGCATGGCGGGCGGTGCTGACGACGTCAGACCATGGCTGCTCGGTCGCGATCCAGATCACGAAGCGCATGCGGCAAGCTACCTCCGCCAGGAGCCGCAGGGGTCCTCCTCCGCCACCGGGCGCCGGCGAAGACGAGCGCGCCCGCCGCTATGAGGGCCGCCGCGCCGGCCGCGAGGCCCAGCTCGGCCCGAGCCGACTTGTAGTGCCACGTGACCACCCATCGGCCGGGCGGGATCTCCACCCCCTGTACCAGGCCGACCTGTTTCACGGGGAGCGAGACGTTCCTGCTCGACGAGGCGGAGCCCGCCGGCGATATCGAGACCGTCCAGCCGGCCGCATAGGTCTCCGAGCGGACGAGCAGGACCGGGCGGCTGGCCGAGACGGTCTCTCGTGGAGACTGCCACTCGGCGACAGGCTTCTCGGTGACGCTCCCCGCCACGTGAGGGGCCTCCGGCGAGGTCGCTCCCGGAGCCTCGAGCCAAGCCGGCCCGAACGCCGCGGCGTTGTCGAATACGAGCACCGGGCCGACCCTCGCGGCGAAGTGCCAGCGCGACGGTGAGAGGAGCCCCTGCAACAAGCCGTCGAGGGCGAACCACTCGGCATGTGAGGGCGCCGTGGCTGTGCTCAGGTCTGGGGCTTGCTGAGGCAGCACGTGCACTGCAACCGCCCCGATCACCGGAGGCTTCTTGCTCGTGCCGGCGGCCGAGAGCGCCAACTGCACTGCGCCGCCGCCAGCATGGAGCTCCGTCGAGGGAACCTCGAGCGTCACGGTGGAGCCGCGCACGGACGAGCCCGTGACGACGTGAGCGCCCGACCGGAGCCTGAAGGTCCCGGTGAGGCGGGTCGGAAGCGAGCCGTACCGTTGCTCCAGCCTCACGACGACGGAGTCGACGACGACCGGTCCCGGCAGGGTGAAGTTCGCCGCGCCGCCTGGCGGAACAGTGAAGGGCCCGGTAGGCGGGTAGGGCGAGAAGTCGATCACGTTGCCGTACTCCTGGTCGATCGCGCTCGAGCCCGGTGTCTGCGGTGGGCCCTTGGGGAGCGCAGCCGACAGCGAGCTCGACTCGACCGATCCGAGATAGGAAGGCAGCGTTTCCATCGTGCGCAGGTCGAGCACGTCGAAGAGGCGTGTAGGTATCTGCGACGGGCGGAGGTTCATGACCTCGTGAGCGCCTGTGGCGGCTTCGTACTGGTCGCTAACCGCCGAGCCGTAACCCTGCACCGACCACATGTGGTGGAGCAGGATCAGGTCGTCGAGACCGAGATCGTCGAAGAGGCGACGGTCGGGCTCTGGTAGAGCCGTCTCCTGCGGGTTGAAGATGGCCGTCCTTCCGGGCGGGTTCGCCGAGATCGATGCCAGCTGTGCAGCCGACGCGTTCTGAGAGTCGAGGACGGATGTGGCTGCCGGCTGGTAGGTAGCCATGAGGATGAAGACGAGCACGTCGACCCCGACTATCACGGCCGCGAACGAGCGTGCGGCGATCCTTCGCCAGGTCTTCTTCCAGAGGAGCAAGGCGGTGGCGAGAGCGAGGCACACGACCACGGCGTAGTAGGGGGACATGCGGTCGGGGAGCGACGGCACGACGGTCCCTGTCGGGGAGACGAGCCTCTCCGCCGCGACCGGGACGGCCAGCATGGCAGTCACAAGGGCGACTGCCAGCACGAGCGGGACCAGGCCGAGGAGGCGCTCGGCGAGGGGTAAGGGACGGCCGCCCGGTTCGCGGGAACCCTCAGCGCGCCATGGAGCGGACGGCACCCCGCCGGACGGCACCCCACCGGGCTCCTCAGCGGCCCGCACCGCCCGCTCGCGTCCCTGTACGACCCGCGGAAAGGTGTCGACGAACATCGCGAGGAGGACGGCGAGCGCCATGTCCGAGATGAGGGCGTTGCGGTTCTGCAGCCGTTCGCCGCCGTAGAGCGGCACGTGCACGAGCAGATGCCCGAGCGGCGTGTTGCCGCCTGTCGCGAGCAGCACTCCGACGAGGAACATGGCAACCCAGGCGCCGACGTTCTTCGCCCGTCGCCTGAGGGCGCGGTACGAGAGCACGAGCAGAGCCACGAGAGGGAGCAGCCCGACCCCGTAGGTGAGCTCCGGCATGTTGTACGACCCGGCGAAACCGGGCAGGTTGAAGTTGCCATTGCCGCCGTAGACGAACGGCACCAGCAGATAGGACAGGTCGTTGTAGCCGAGCGAGCCGCCCGTGAAGTACACGTAGGAGCTCCCCGCCCTCTGGGAATGCTGCACGAACGCCAGCCCGGGCAGCCACTGCACGGCTGAAGCTGCCGCCCCGAGAGCGGCTGCCGCAAGCAAGCCGGCGAGGAGCAGGTAGAGCCTCCGTCGCCTGGGCAAAGGAGAGAACCCGTCGCTCGCGCCGAGCGCGTCGGTCCCGTCGCCCCGCCCCTTGCGGGCAGCGCGGATGCCGCAGGCGACGACGAAGACGGCGACAGCGATGGCGTCGTTTGAGATGGCCCGCGGATCGCCCGCGAGAACGGTGAGGCCGCTCGCGAGCCCGAGCAGCACGACGGGCCAGGCGAGGTCAGCGGTCCGCCTCACCTCCGGTCGCGCCATCCAGTCGACGGCGAGCAGCATGAGCGGGAGGAATGCTGTTCCTTCGACGAGCCCTATGTGGAGCGACTGCCCGCTCATGAATCCGGTGTAGGTGAACACGAGCGCACCGAGCAGAGAGGACAGAGAAGCGCAGCCGAGCCGGCGCATGAGCAGGTAGGCACCGAGGCCCGCGATCACGCCCACCGAGACGAGGTTGACCTCCCAGGCAGCGACACCCGGGAGGACGGCGAAGAGCCAGGTTCCGGGGTACATGGCGCCGGCGTTCCAACCGGCGAGCAGCGGGACGCCGCTCCAGATGTCGGGGTTCCAGAGGGGGAGGTGCCCGTGGCGCAAGAGCTCGCCCGCGAGAACGCGGAGGGGATAGTTCTGCGTGAGGTTGTCGCCGGCCAGGAGGGGATGACCTGCGATCGCCCACGGGACGTTGATCACTATCGGCAGAAGGACGAGGAGGGTGACCGCCCATCGGTCCATGGGGGTCAGGCGATCGCGGACGTCCTTCAGGAGAGCAGCCATGCGCCGCCGCAGGTTATTACGGGTCGAGCCGCCACCCGGTGGCGGAGCGGCCTCAGGCTCGTCCTGCAGCTCGGCCGCATCTCGGCGGGAGAGTGAGCTGTCCGATGCCACCCGCCGTCTCCACCCAAGCCGTCGACACTGCTGGGAGCATGGCCGTCAGGTACTCGGCTTGGCCCGAAGGCTTCGTCGAAGCCACCTCTACACCAGAGGAGTCGACCGTGCAGAAGACCGAGGCGGCCGAGAAGACATAGACGGTGCCTCCCGACGCGGCGAGCCCGACCTCCCCGAGGGTGGTGCCCCCCGGCAGCGGCGAGGCAGGGTCGAGCGAGGCGAGAGGAGCGCTGTAGGTGACCGTCGAGAAGCCGCCTGCCGCGTAGAACGCGACACCTCTTGCGGCCGCGAGGGACTGCACGCTCACGCCCGCCGAGAGCGGTCTTCTTGCGCTGAACGAGGCGGCGATCGGGACGTGGTCTGCAGACTCCTTCACGCGCAGCGTCTCGAGCTCGGCGCTCGATCCACCCGTCGCGCCCGGGACGAGAGTCGAGAGAGCGGCGAGGCCGGAGGTGGGGTCGAACGCCAGGTGGGTGACGACGGCAGGGGACATGCCGGCGAGCTCTGCTCGGCTGACCCGCCCTGAGGGGGTGGGCGAGAGCCCGTAGAGAACCGGCCCGGTAGAGACGAGCACGCCACGCCCGACCGTCACGAGCCGTGCGTCGTCGCCCCTGCCGAGGCCGACCGAGCTCTCGACGTCGAGAGTCTCGGGGTTCAGCCGGAAGACCACCAGTTCGTAGGGGAGAAGAGATCCCGGCGTGAGAGAGAGGTGTGCCGTGACGACGAACAGGGCCGCGGAGGTCGTTCCCATGCCGCTTGCGAGAAGGGCGGCTCCCTCGAAGAGGCGAGAGACGGCAAGCGGGCGGCCGTCCGCACCGAAGCGGACCACCCGCAGGGCAGACTCGTCTGCCCCGCAGGCCTGGAGAGCGAAGGCTCCGCCGCCGGGTGCGGCCGCCATCGCGCCGAAGACGCCTCTCGCCGCGACCCGGAACGGCCACCTCCCCACCCGTTCGGGCGGCACCGTGCTCCCTGTACCGAGGATCGGCTGCTTGCAGGCGTCCCACGCTCCGGAGGGGCGGCCGCTCGCGGTTGCGCCGCCTCTGTCGGGGGCGGACGAGCCGGAACCGAGCAGCGCGTATGCCGTACCGGCACCGGCGGCGACGAGCAGGGCGAGAACGACGGCCGCGAAGGGGGAGGCGTGGCGCCGGAGGATCGTTCCTTCTGAAGAGCTGTGAGACAACGGCACCAGTTTGATGAGGATCTCTCTGCGAATGGCATCGGGTGTCCGGGCGCCGGATGAAGCGCGGGCGGCTCCCGTCGGCTCTCTCGACGCCCGGGACCGGCGCGATCTTGCGCCGCCGAGCCGTGGAACCGATTGAAGGGCACAGTTCTCTGAGGGCAGGCTCCTTGGAGCCTGCCCTCAGAATTTGGAGCGGCCAGAGCCATCCCGCTGTGAGCGGCTACCGCTGTGAGCGGCTACCGCTGTGAGCGGCTGCTACCGCTGTGAGTGTTACAGCCCGAGGGCTGCGGAGCAGGCTGGCCACTGGCCCCAGCCTGACTGTGCTTGCAGCTGTGCGGCTGCCTCGTCCTGCACGGCAGGCGGCGCGTTGCTCGGCAGACCTGTGAAGCCGAGGCCGTACCACGTCGAGAGCGCGAACTGGTAGGCACCGTAGTAGCCGTTGCCTGTGTTCTCCGAGTAGTTGTTGCCTGACTCGCACATCCTGAGCTCGTACCAGACGCCACCCGCAGGGGCTACGGCAGCGGTGGATGTCGCCGTCGTGGTCGGCGGGACGTATGGAGCCTGCGTGACGGGCTTCGGCTTCGGTTTCGACTTGTGGTTCGGCCGCGGAGCCTTGAAGTCCACGAAGAGGACTGCCCGTGGCCGGTCCGCCGAGTGAGCGAAGATCGCTGCCATCTCACGAGCGGCAGCCCGGTTGTGGAATGTGAAGTGCAACCGACGCTCCCGATCGAAGGGAGTGACGGAGATCAGCCCGACCCGACTGTCCGCGCTCCGATCCTCGGCGAGCGCGGGGCCGAATCGAGCGGCCGTGCTGCGGGTAAGTGTAGAGACAGTGTTGAAAGTGCCGGAGCTTGCGGCTCCTGTCATGGCGCTCGCTCCGAGCGCCGAAAACGCTGACAGCGCGATGAGGGTGTGCTTGCGCATCTTGCGCCTCCTTGGAGTGCGGAAACCCGTTGGGCTCCTGGTCGGCTCTGATGCGGGCATCCCGCCTTCGTTGCAAGCGACTCGTGGGCCGGCGCCGGGAGGGCGGTTCGGTCCGGGACGGATTGGTGGCGTCCATGCGAGGTGCAGACGGGGACGGCCCTATGGCTGGGTTAGAGGCGGCTCCTTTTTCAGGCCGGGCCCGAAGGCACTGAGCCAGAGATCGGGCCGGCGTGAAAGTAACTGACGGGCGTTACCGAGGTTCTCCGCGCCCTGAACAGGAGTGGCTAACTCCGCCAGGGCTTAGCCCCTGACTTCCCCCGGGATTTCCCCTCAACCGGGGGCGGTTTCATCCGTCATAGGAATATGTGAGTGGCCTGAGGATAGCGTGGCGACAGCTCGGCCGTCCACCCGATTTGCAGGAGCAGGACGAACCAGTCGCGAAGTCACCCCGCTGAGCTGGTGATTTGCCTCGACCAAGCCGACTCGGCTCGCAAGCCTTGGTGGCCGTCAAGCGGCCGGTCCGTCGGCGACAGGTGCTCTGTCCGCGCCCCTTGAGACGGGTAGGTCCAGATCAACGACCGTGTCGTTGAGGGCCCCGACGATGGCCGAGGTGGCATCGCTGCGCGGGTCTTCCGCGACGCTGGCGAGAGCGGTGACGGTCGCGTAGCCGAGCGCGGTGAGCGCCTCGTCGCTCTCGTCGCCTGGAGCCGGCTCGCCGAAGCCCAGCTCGAGCTGCATCCGAGCATCCCCCTTCGCGTCGACGAGAGCTGAGCGGATGAGGCCAGAGCGAGCCAACCGTGCCCGTCTCATGCCTTTCAGGTCAGCGAGAGGCAGGTTCGGCACGTTGCAGTTGACGACCGTGCGGGGCGGCGCGAGAGCCACCCGTGGCGCGAGCGAGGCGGCTATGGCGGCGGCCGTCTCGAAGTGGATCTTCGTGTCCCCCGCTGCCTCCGGCGCGGCGAACGGGCCCGACTGGATGCTCATCGCGAGCCCGCGCTTGTTGAAGTGCACCGCCGTGAGGGCCGCACCGACCGTGCCCGAGTGAAGGACTGCGCGACCCACGTTCCGTCCCGGGTTGATTCCGGTGACGACGAGGTCGGGCGGCTGCCCGAACGCGCCGAGACAACCGGCGATAACGATGAGAGCGGGGAGGGCGTCGACCCCGAGCGTCTCGATCCCTTCGAGGCCTGGGCGGTCGAGCCCGGTGACGTGGATGCCCTCGTCCATCGTGTGGAGCGGTCCGACCCCTGCGCCAGCGCCGCTCGCTTCGGTGAGGGGAGCGGCCACGAGGACGTCGAGACCGGCGTCGTGAAGGGCGCGCCCGAGGACGGCCAGCCCGGGAGCGTCGACTCCGTCGTCGTTGGTCAGCAGGACGCGCACCGCTTGCTCCTCTCGTGGGCCTGTGCGGCCAAGGCCGGCGACTTACGATACCGGGGCATGCCGGGTGGTCCTCAAGCGAGCGCTTCCGATGTCTTTGCGCGCCGCCGGCCACCATCGGGCAGACAGGTCAGCATCGTCGCCGGCGAGACGAGCGCGACCGTCACGGAGGTGGGCGCTGGGTTGCGTGAGTTCGGCCGGGGCAGCCGGGCGATCGTCGCGGGCTACGGCGCCGGGGAGATGTGCACCTCAGGCCGCGGGCAGGTTCTCATGCCCTGGCCGAATCGACTGGAGGACGGCAGCTACAGATTCGGCGGGGTCGACGCTGTCGCGGCGCTCGACGAGCCGTCCGCGCACAACGCCATCCACGGCCTCGCGCGTTGGGCGAACTGGTCCCTCGCGGCTCTCGGAGAGGACACGGCGAGTGCCTCGTGCGAC
>JAJYVX010000334.1 GCA_021791795.1 Actinomycetes bacterium
TCACGAGGGAAAGATCGGCGTCCTCTGCCTTGCGCCCGAGGAGGGTAGCGGCATAGATGATCCCGATCTGAGACAACAGGTCGGCGCCGAGCGTATAGAGCTGTTCCGCAACGAGGGGGCTTGATCCGCCGTGGGTGCGAGTGCCGACGAGGCGGGAGCAGGGACCGAGAGGAGCCAGACTCTGGACGAGCCGCTGAGCGAGCCGCTTTTCTACGAGATCGACCACATCGCGATCGCCGTGAGGGATCTCGACGCTGCTGTCTCCTACTACGACCGAGTTTTCAGAGCACGGGTAGCGCACAGGGAGCGGATCGACTCCGACGGGGTCGAGGAGGCTCTCATTCAGGTAGCGGAGTCCTTCATCCAGCTGCTCGCCCCGACGAGCGAGGCATCGGGGGTGTCACGCTTCATCGAGACGAGAGGCGAAGGCCTTCACCATGTCGGCTACCGGGTGGCGAGCTGTGCAGCGGCGCTCGACGCGGTGAGAGAGGCGGGCGGGAGGCTCATCGACCAAACCCCGCGGCCTGGATCGCGCGGCACGACAGTTGCTTTCGTTCATCCGAAGGGAGCCTTCGGGACGCTGGTCGAGCTCGTTGAAGAACATTGACCGAGGCGGACGGCGTGGTGGGTGGCGAGCCACATGATAGCTAGCCCTGGTACCGTGACGATGACCGGTACCGTGACAAGGGAGGTATGCCGATGGACCACCCGATGACCGACCTCATCGCCGATCTTGCAGCTCGCAAGGAAAAGGCCCTGCATGCGGGGTCCCCACGGGCAGTAGAACGCCACCACGCAAAGGGCAAGATGACCGCGCGCGAGCGTATCGACTACCTTCTCGACGAAGGGTCCTTCCAGGAGCTCGACATGCTCGCCCAGCACAGAGCCCGCGGCATGGGACTCGAGAAGACACGCCCGTACACCGACGGCGTGGTGACGGGCTTCGGAACCATCGACGGCAGGCGGGTCTGCCTCTTCAGCCAGGACTTCACCGTGTTCGGGGGCGCCCTTGGCGAGGTGTTCGCCGAGAAGGTGCACAAGATCATGGATCTGGCCGAGAACCTGGGCGTTCCCATGATTGGCCTGAACGACGGAGCTGGCGCTCGGATCCAAGAAGGGGTGGTCTCCCTCGCCTCCTACGGCGGCATCTTCTACCGCAACGTCCGTGCCTCCGGCGTCGTACCCCAGATAAGCGTAGTGCTCGGTCCCTGCGCAGGCGGCGCCGTCTACAGCCCGGCTATCACCGACTTCATCTTCATGGTCCAAAAGACGAGCCACATGTTCATCACCGGACCCGACGTCGTCAAGACGGTCACCGGTGAGGACGTCACACTGGAGGAGCTGGGAGGCGCCGCAAGCCACGCGACCCGCTCCGGCGTGGCGAACTTCGTCTCGCCGGACGAGAAGGCATGCCTGGACGACGTCCGCTACCTGGTGAGCCTCCTGCCCTCCAACAATCTGGAGGAGCCACCGACCATTGCGAGCAGCGACGACCCCGAGCGCCTCGTGCCAGAGGTGGTGCAACTCCTTCCAACCAGCCCGAACCAACCATACGACATGAAAACGATAATCGAAGCCGTCGTCGACGACGGCGACTACTTCGAGTACTCAGCGCAGTGGGCAAAGAGCCTCACCTGCGGCTTTGCGAGGCTCAATGGTCGAGTAGTCGGGATCGTAGGCAACCAGCCGGCCTCGTTGGCAGGCGTCCTCGACATATCCTCCTCCGAGAAGGGCGCCCGGTTCGTAAGAACCTGCGACTCCTTCAACATCCCCCTGGTCACCTTTGTGGACGTTCCCGGGTTCATGCCGGGCTCTGATCAGGAGTACGGGGGCATCATCCGCCACGGAGCCAAGCTCCTGTACGCGTACTGCGAGGCCACAGTACCCCTCATACAGGTGATAACGAGGAAGGCATACGGCGGCGCCTACGTGGTCATGAGCTCCAAGTCAATCGGCGCCGACCTAGCATTCGCATGGCCGTCCGCAGAGCTCGCGGTGATGGGACCGCAGGGAGCGATCGAGATCGTCTACCGGAGGGAGCTCGAGCAGGCAGAGGACCCCGCCGCCAGGCGTGCGGAGCTCGTTGACGAGTACATCGAGCGCTACGCGAACCCATACATCGCGGCAGCACGAGGCTATGTCGATGACGTGATCGAACCCGCCGAGACACGGAGGATCCTGATCAGGAGCCTGGAGATGCTCGCAAGCAAGCGTGAGGAGCTCCCCAGGAGAAAGCACGGGAACATCCCGCTGTGAGGATGAGAAGGATCCCGCTGTGAGGGGCGACCCGCTGTGACTGCCAGCGGAAGCCAAACGAACCCGCCACCGGAGGTTCTCGCGGTCATCACCGCCGCCGCTCAAGTGCTCCACACCCGCACCAGGCAGACGCGTTCGCAGGAAGCAGGCTCGGTAGACGACGACCGCAGGCACGACACTCGATGGAAGTTCTCCGGACGGTGGTGGGCAAAAGGACCGGTCCTGCGCCGGGAACGGCCGCAGCGCCACTAGCCCAACGCCGCGAGCCCGGCGCCGCCCGCGTGGTCGGCTACGTCGATCGGCAGCCACCGGCGTGGTCGGCCTCGGGACGGGTTCGGGGGTGGGAGGAGCTTCGATGCCCTCGACTTCGATACCCTCGACGCAGCGTCGGAGCTGTCCG
>JAJYVX010000072.1 GCA_021791795.1 Actinomycetes bacterium
TGTTGGAACCCACAACGAGCGCTCTTCGCCACGCGGGCGAACGCAAGCCCTCATCAGCGGGCAGCAGGCGCCGCAGAGTCACGCTGACATTGCCGATGACCCTGCCGCCATGGTGGCCTCCATATGCACCTATAGCTACCAACCAGAACGCGAGATCAGAGGCACGAATCCGCGCAAGCTATCGATGTCACCTCCACCGCAAGGTTTGGGTTTGCGCGCCCGTCCGCCATGCCGCGATCCGCTGACGTGCGGTTTCGCCCTCGTGCCCCGGGTCTCGTTCTTCGCCCTCGACCAGGTCCGAAAGGCGCGCCGTCGTGGCATCCCGCGCCAGGTCGTGGCGCACGAGGACTTGCTGGTTCTCCGCTTCTCCGGCCAGAAAGCCAGGCCGACGCCTTGACTTGGGCGGCCCTGTTGAGGCCTCCTCGGGTCGCACCAACCGCCACGAGGAGGCGCCGAGCAGCCCGATGCCGAAAGAACTGCCGAACCGGCCGGCCGTCGCCGCACGCCACCCGGCGCTCGGCGCCCGCCTGCGGAGCTGCTCGCGCCGAGCATCGAGCGAGCGGCCGACCGGGCCGGCGCGTCCGTTCCCGGTACCGGGCTCTGTGGACGTGAGCGCGCCGGAGCGGTTCGTCTCCCAGCGCGAGGCGTCCCGCTTGGCCGGGGTGAGCAAGGACTCGATCATCCGGGCGCGCCGAGCCGGGCGCCTCCCGGGCGCCCGCCGCGTCGGCACCGAGTGGCAGATCGCGGTCGACGACCTCGCGGCGGCCGGGCTCTTGCTCCCGGCCGGCGAACGCCCCGACGACACCGAGGCCTGCGCGGACGTCACCGAGGCCCAGATCGAGCTCACCCGAGCGAAGGAGCGGGTGAGCGCCCTCGAAGACCTGGTCGCCCGCCAGGACGAGGAGCTCCGCTTCTTGCGTCGCCTCGCCGCCGACGCGCTATCCGCCCGGGGGGCGAGCCAGTGAGCCGCCCGCTCACCGGCTCGGTTCGTCAGCACCAGGGGCGCTGGTGCGCCAGCCTCCCGGTCGAGACGGGCACGGTGCGACGCCGCGAGGAGCGCTTCGCCACCGAGAAGGAGGCGCGGGCCTGGCTGGCCGAGGCGGTCGCGGCGGTGCGCGAGGGCCGTCGGGTCCCCGACCCGGTGCGCCGGACCCCGCCGAGCCGCCGGAAAGAGGCGGCTGGGTCGTCGGTCGCAAAGATCAGCCCGGACGTCGCCTCGGTGGCCAACGCCTGGATGGCCGCCGCCTACGAGGACCTGCGCCGGGGCGGCCCCGAGCGGGCGGAGAGCGTCCGGCGCATCGTCGAGGCCTACCTCGTCCCGTGGTTCGCCCCCCGCACCGAGACGGTCGCCGACGTGACCTACTACATGGTCCACGAGTGGCTCCTGCACCTCGTCGGGCGCGCCGCCACCAACGGCTCGAATGGTCCGACGGCTCCGGGCGGCACCCGGGCAGCGACGCCCGACCCCGATCAGCGCAGAGAGGTAGGCCTGCAGGAGGCAGCACGCCTCTGCCGCGTGAGCGTGCCGACGATGCGCCGCCGATGGCGGACCGGGCAGCTTCGCGGCGCCTACCGCGACGGCGAGGGTCGCATCCGGGTCCCGGTCCGCGCCCTCAGGTCGCTCGGCGCCTCGAAGGGCGCCGAGCGCAACGGCTTCTCCAAGCGCTACGTGTCCGACGCCCTGTGGATCCTGCGCAAGGTCCTCGCCTTCGCCCGGGCCAACGGCCTCTTCCCTGGTGGTTTCGACCCGACCGAGGGCCTCGACGCGCCGCTCCCCGACACGGCCGCCGCCCGCAGGCGCCCGCCCACCAAGCAGCCCCGCCCGCTCAGCCTCTCAGAGTGCGCCCGCGTCGCCGGACACCTCCACCCCGTCCACCAGACGGCCTTCTGGCTGCAGCGGATCATGGGCCTTCGCATCTCAGAAGCCTTCGGGCTCCTCGTCGGAGACCTCGTCGACTTGGGCGACACGGGTCTGCTCGCGGTGCAGGGCCAGGGCGGGAAGACCTTCTCGGTACGCGACGACCACGGCGCCATCGTCGCGGTCCCGAGAAAGCAAACGGCCAAGACCGCCGCAGGGTCGCGGGTGCTCGTCGTGCCGGCGAAGATGATGGACCTCCTCCGGGTCGCGATCGAGGCCTTTCATACCGACCCCGACACTGGCGCAGTCGACGCGAGCGCGCGGCTCGTCCCGGGCATCCACGCCGCGGAGCGGGGCGGCCAGCTCGGCTACGAGGAGCAGCTCGACGTGGCCGCCAAGGCCGAAGGCCTCGGGAGCGAGGACCTCGGGTTCCGGGTCTCCTCGCACCTCTTGCGAAAGAGCGTCGCCACCGACCTCGCCTGGTCGACCGGCATCGAAGAGCCGGTGCGGCGCCGGTTCATGGGACACCGGGCGGGGGAGGACGTCTTCGGGCGCGTCTACACCCTCGATCATCCCGACGTCGCCCCGCTCCAAAAGGTAGCGGCGGTCCTCGACGAGCACATCTGTGTCCAGATCGGCACGCTCATGATCCCGACCACCCGACGGATCCGCTGGGCGAAGAAGAACCCGATCTTTACCCGGCGCGACCACGTGGAGGCCACCTTGGCGGCCGCTGGCTGGCAGCTCGACCCAGGCGGTGTCGACGACCCGCTCTGCGACGCCCCCCGGGTCGCCGAGGAGCTGGGCATCGCCCACACCACGGCCCGGCGGTGGATGACCGACGGGACCCTGCCGAGCCTGGTCGCCCGCGACGACCACGGCGTCCCCAGGCGGTACTGCAGGCTCTCGGAGATCTGGGCGCACCGCGACGAGCTGGCGAACGTCCTCCGGCTCCCGGACCTCGCCGAGGAGCTTGGCGTCCGCTACGACGAGCTGTACCGCAGCATGCGCCACCTAGGCCTGCGTCCTGCCCAGCACCCGACGAGCAAGGAGCTCACGCTCACCGAGGAGGAGGACAAGGCACTACGAGCCGAGCACGCACGTGTTCGGGCGCTCCACCGGCGCTCGATAAAGCTGGCCGAGGCGGTGTGCAGGCTCGGCTTCGCCTTCACGACCGTGCGGCTCCTTGCGCTCAGCGGCGACCTCGAGCTCGATCCCGAGACCGACACGAGTGGAGCTCGCTTCGTCACCCGCGCCTCGGTCGAGCGGTGCTGGATCGAGCGCGACAAGGCGAAGCAGTGCGGGGCGCAACCGGTTGCCACGGTCCCACTTTCCGAGGTCGTCCGCTTCACGGGACTCGGCCGTCGGGCCGTCGTCGATCTTGTCCGCGCCGGCGTCCTCGAAGAGCTGCCGGGCCGGCGGACGTGCGAGATCACGAGGGCGAGCCTGCAGGCCTGGCTGGCGGCTGATGACCGCGCTGGAGCCACCTGACTTGCCTGGCCGGCGTGTCCCGACGCCAAGTTGCGAAGCTGCCGAGGTCAGGTCATGACGTTGTCGCCGTCGTGACGATGATCACGATGCGGCGATCGAGCGCATACACCGTTTCTTGATCGAGACCCCTAGCATGCTTAGCCGGAACGGTGTCCGCCCACGACGTGGCGCGAAAGAGCGATCGGGGCAGGCCGTCGCTCACCAGAACCGAGACGGCAGCGTTTGCTCGGCTTCGTCCGAGCGCCAGGTTGTAGGCGGAGTCGATCCCCCCACGCGGGTCGGTAGCGCCCGCTACAAGGACGCTTGTCGCGTGCCTCAGTTTCGGTACCAGGCTGCGTAGATCCGCTCGGCCAAGCGCGCTGATAACCGAGGACCCCGTAGCGAACAGCACATCGCTCGGAAGGATGTATGTCGCGTGCTCGGAGGTCGTGGTGGCACCTATCTCCTCCCACCACGGGACCTGCAGATGCCGCCCTGGTAGCGCTGCGAGCGCGGCCGTCTGGGTGCTCGCGTGGCGGGCAGTCAGAATGTGGACGGTGGTCCCGAAGGCGAGCGCGAGGACAATCGCCAACAGGATCTGCCTGACTCGTTTGCTGCTCATGTGTTCCTCCCCTCGGTAACGACACAGGCGTGGGCAGCGTCGATGACGTGGTTTGCCAGGTCGGCTGCCGAGTCGGTCGACAGCACCCGCGCCGTACGTACTCTCGAGGTGAGCAAGAGCGGTGGGGGGTCATTGCGAAGCGAGATCCCCAACACTTGCGTGGCAGAGCTGTCGATCATCGCCTGGAGGGCGCTCGTCGGGTCCGCGTCGTACAGCTCGAAGTCTGAGAGCACGATCTGCAAGCGGGCGCCCGCAAATATCGCGGCCTCCTCCTCCGCCCGGCGAAGCGACGGGTGAAGGACGGAGCTGCCCCCGGCCGACTCCCGCAGGAGGATCTCCTGGGCGCCTCTGAGGCCCCGGCGGTCGAGGGGAGCGACCGACATGTCGTATACCGACGGCTCGTCAAAGGTCCGAACCCGTACGAACCAGCGCCCATCGGACTTGGCACGGGCCAGGTGCTCAAGGGCAACGACGACCAGCTCGTGGCGCAACCCGATCACGTCATTACCGCCCCTGACAGAGGCGGATTCGTCGAAGTCGACGTCGATGAGCGTGTCTGCACGGGGAGACGGGGCAGAGTGCAGCTGCCTTTGGATCGCCCTGAGGTGGATCCGACGGGTGCGCCTCCTCGGGACCGCTCTCAGGCGAGGCGCGGCACCCACCGTCGAATGACCCGGGACGAGCAGGTCGTCCAGCACGATGTCCGCCACACGAAGACGCGAGAACCCTGGGGCGGGCTGCCCGGTCACGGCTGGACCACCGGCTGAGCTGGGTGGCCCGCCCCATTGACTGCTGGACCGTGTGGCTGCGGGGCGGGGCCCGTCTGAAGATGCGCCGCAGACTTCGTGTGCGGAGGCGTGAAGGAGTCGCCGGGTTTCTCGGACGCAGTAGCCGCCGTGTCGGTCGAGCTGAAGGAAGAAGTCGAGCCGGAGGTGCCGTACACCGGGCGCTTGCGGCTGCGCTGCTCAGGTGACACCACCTCCACCTCGCCCGGCGCCGGAGGGGCGGAGACGGGCGGTACGTGACCGCCGTCGATGTAGCCGCCGATTGCTGGCGAGTCCGGAAGGCGGTTCGCCGTAGCCGTCACCGTACCTGCGACGGCTGCCGAGGCATACCGGGCGGCAGCCTCGGCGAGCTTCGCCTTCCTTCCCGCTGCGGCTGACTCGCGCTCGGCCTGGTGCCAGGGCTCAAGCTCTGAGCGCGCCTCACTGGCCTCGGCCTTCGCGCCCCTCAGTTGCTCTGCCGCGTCGTTGGTGGCGTAGGCCTCGGCACACGCGGAGCCGGCCACGGTCAGCGCACCGAGAAAGCCGTAGCCGAGAGCCAGCTGGGACGGGTCGCCACTGCCATGGCCGAGGAGGAAGAGAGACATGAACATCACGGCTGAGGCGGCGTAAGCGAGGTACACCCACCAGTCGAGGTACCTGTCGGCATCGCCCGAGTGGTACAGGGCGAGTACAGAGGGTGGCGCGCCTTGCGGCGCCTGGCCCCGCAGCTTTCGCTGGTGGGCCGCTTTGAGTTCGTGACCACACTGGGAGCCGATCATTACCACCGTCACCGCCAAGCTGAGACCAACGACGAGCGAGAGCGGCAGAGGAGTGCCACCTCCCCGCCAGAGCTGGTTCGCCAGCACTGCCGTGTCGCCCAGGGCGAACCCGGCCTTGCCGATGTTGGCGATCGTCCGTCGCTGCGGTTCGATGCTGTTGAGGGGTACCTCCATGAGGGCCCTTGCCTTCTCCGCCGCCGCGTGCGCTGTGCGCTCCGTGTCGGCTCGGCTCGGCTCGGACCCAGCGAGCCACGCCTCAGCGGCGTCGTGGGCAGCGGAGTGGGGGGCGACCTTCTCCTCGAGGTCCTCGCCGTACGAGGCGTCCCCCGCGGAGTTGCCCAGGCTGACCGCCCGCGCCTCCTCCCGGAAGCACTTGGTGGCGTCGATCGGCTTGCCCTCGACGTCGCGAAGTGTCTCGTCGTCAAAGGGCATCTCCTCGGAACGGACGTTCTCCGCTAAGGCTGCGGGATTGACCGGGGTTTCTGCTGGCGCGTTCGGGTTGCGGAACATCGAGTCTCCTTTCTAGGGATCGAGCGACTTGGACACGGGGGCCGCGTAGAAGAGGCGGCATCTGGCGACACCCGAGGCGTGGCAGAGACCACGATTGAACGCGAGGATCTCCTCGGGCCACTGAGGGCTCGGCGGTGGGATCGACGCGTCCACCTGGGCGATACCGACCACGGTGAGCACGCTGGCGTCGACGTGGGGGACCGTGACCTTCATCGCAAGGCGAGCGCCCGCGCCGGTGGCGAGCGGCCTGTTGAGGTCCAAGGCCGCGTCGTCGTTCACGCCGGTGGTGACGAAGATCACGTCCGTGGCGGATGTGCTCTGCTGCGCGGCGACCTCGTACATGGCAGCGACGGAAGTGACCTTGGGGTCGGCGTGGGTGTACGCGGTCTTGAGGCGGCGGGTGACCAGCTCGTCGACTGCTCTCCGCTGGTCGGCACCGAGCCGGGAAGCCCGGATCTGAGGCGTCGGACCTGGTGGCGCCATCCCCTGGACGTCGTCTGTCGTGAGGATGGTCGCCACCTCGCCACCGCCAGCCACCCCGTACGCGACGACGGGCTGCGCGCAGACGATCGCCGACATGGCGGCATCCTCGACGACTTGCTGAGCCGTGCTCGCCACTTGCTGATCACGTGCGGCCGAGGAGAGGTCGACGACGATGACCCTCGGAGCACAGGGAGCAAGCGGCGCCGAGCGAGCAGGAGAGCCACCGAGCGCTACGGCGACGATCGCCGCTCCAGCGACGGAAAGAGCGGCGGTTGCTAGTACCGAGCGCACTCGCTTCTTAGGGAATTCGTTCCCCATCTGGTCCTCCTCTCTGCCGAGCTGCCTCCGGCAGCTACCTGTAAAGAGAAGGACGTTTCGCCTACCGAGGCTGCAACGACGCGCTCAAGGGCAGAGTTCCGAACCCGCTCTCAAGACGCATCCGAGAGTTCACGGAGCAGTCTTCGCGCCTCGTCGATGCTGGCGGGGTCGCCAAGGATGCACAGAGCGGTGACTGCGTGCTGCAAGTGTCCCAGCCGCTCAAGCTGGAGGAGTCCGTCGGCCTGCTCCTCAGCACCGTCGCCTCTCCCGAGGCACGCGTCGAGCTCGGCCAGCTCGCGCGACGCGTCGAGGGCCGCCGAGAGCTCCCGGGCGAGGGCGGACAGCTCGGGCCGTTCCGGTGGCTGTTGAGCAAGTACGGCTCGGGCGACACCGGCCCATGCCTCGAGCACCTCGGCCACCCAGTCGGGTGCGCCGGGACGCGACCGCGCGCGGTCCAGGTAGTCGGCCGCTTGACGAGCGAGTTCGTGATCACCAGCGCGGTCGAAGGACTCGGCTGCACGCGCCCACTCGCCGACGGCCAGGTCATTGCGGCCGGCTGCCGCAGCCGCCAGTGCACGCTGACCCTCGCGGCGTCCCCGCCCGCGCCTGAGGCCTGCGATGGAGTGGGCGTCGAGTTCTGGCAGCACCTCAAGAGCGATGTCGACGACGACGCCGTCTCGCTCGATGCTCTGGAGGATGGGAGAGGCGAGATACGGTACGTTGAGTCGATAGATCGCCTGCGGGAGCTCGGTCGCGGGTGACCGGGTGGCAGTCTCGGACGAGGCAACACGGTCCCCGCGCGAGGTGAGCAACCGTACCGACACGCCGTCGAGATCCTCCACGTCGGCGCCCGGCTCGAGCGGCAGGTATACCGTGACCGTACCGGGAACACGGCCGCGAGCTGAACACCGCGCCCCATCGAAGAGCAGTTGGGAGGCCCGGCCCATGCGCACCCGAACGTCGCTCATGTCCGCGTCCCACGAGATCGGAACGCCTCTGGCGCCTGATGTCGCCGTCGTCTCTCGAGCGCGATGAAGAAACTGGTAGTCGGGCACCTGGCGAGTGGCGACCCGAGCGGGAGCGTTCTCGGTTGTCGCCTCGGTCGCCGAGCTCACCCGCCTCGCATCTAGGTCCGCGAAAGGCGAAAGAGCGACGAGACGATCGACCAAGCTGGCGACTGCCCGCTCCGCCACCAGGCTACGGTGCGCAAGCCCTTGCTCGCGGAGGACCTCGAGCGCCGCGGACGAGCGTTCTAGGAACTCCGCACGACCAGGCGCTGACATCGAGCCGAAGAGCTCCGGGTGGCGCGTCGAGCTGGCTTCGACGGCGGCGAGAGAGGGCAGCGCCCCCCAGGCCGCGTCCCTCGCGAGTGCGAGCGCTTCTGGGTGACCGAGACGCAGCGCGTGCAAGACGCTGTCAAGGGAGCAGAGCGGGGTCCGCGGGCTGCGCGTCTCTCTCATCAGCTCGGCAAACGCGAGCGCGGATGCCGCCTCCCACTTCGGCCCTTGTGGTGGGTCGATCACGACGACATGCTCGTCCTCGGGGCGGGCATCTTGGAGCAAGGTTGCCAGCTCATCGCCGAATAGCAGCCGAACCAGCTCCAGTTCGGGCTCGGCCACAGTCTGATCCCTGCCCTCCTCGGCTGAGAAGAGCACGAGTTCGAGAAAGCAATTCGGCTCGGCCGCGTCTACAAGCAGCAGGGCGCGTCCCAGCTGGAGGCTCGCCGCGCCCGCCGGGCCATGATTGGCGGCCCGCACGACCCAACCCGGCGTCACCTGGTCGAACCAGACGCGAACGGGCATGCCCATCGTGCTCACTCCTCCCCGCCGGCCTTGCCCGAGAGGTCCCTCTCCAAACGCTCCCGATCATCGTCGCCGATGCATCCGGTTCGGACCTGCTCACGCAGGTAGTCCCGAATGAATCTGCAGACGTCCGGACAATTGGCCCACATCCAGCGTGCCGCGCCCATCTGGCAGCTCTGCCGGTTCCACCTCGCCGTCCCGCCCTCGAGCTGTACGCGGGCCGCGAGCATCTTCGCGACGCCTTCTCTCTGTGGAGATTTGAGCGAGCGGCACATGCGGTACACGAGCCACTCCAGGCAGCGGTAGTGGTGCTCGTTGAGCGTCTTCCTGTTCGGTACGGCGGCGCCTTTCTTGATCTGGCTGTGATATCTCTTGAACGCCTCTGCGAGGTCAGGTTCATCGTCGTCCTGTACCCCATGTGCCTGGAGCACCGATAGCACCAAGTCGTGGCACACATCGCCCTTAGGAGGAGGGTGGAACACGCAGTCGAGTTGACCTACGGCCAGCTCTGCCCGCATGATGGCAAGCTCGCTCGCGTCGATATGACGGTATTGCGCCCACATGACCGCCTCCTCCACATCGGCACGGGGGTCCGAAGGGTCGAACTCAGCACCTGGCTCCTCCGCGTCGAGCGACCGGAACGGCCCTGCGCGCGGTCTCCTTCTTGCTCTGCGATACCTGTCCGTCAGCACGTTGGTAATCACCCTTTGGACGACGGCCAGAGGGTCGCCCGCCACGGAGAAGATGTTCTCACGCTTCTCGTACATACGGACAAACACTTCTTGGGCTAGATCATCTGGCTCGTCCACGTTGCTCCACGACCGCACCCTCGCACGAACGAGCGGTTCGACCGCCCGGATGAATTCCTCGGCATCGTGGCGAGCGATAGCGGCGTTCAGCCCGGCGCGGAGCGCCAAAGGGTCAAAGCTGCTCACGGTGCTTCGGACGCTCGGCACGGAAAACTCCAAGGGCGCTCGGCAGGTCGCTCGCCTCGAGGGAGCCGGAAGTGCCATCGCTGTGGAGGTTCTCGCACACGGGCGGCTGACGGGGCGCATGATCAGCGAGGCGCGTGCACTCACGCGGGGCATAGACGCTTCTCGTCAGGGCTCCGCAACGACGCGGCACCGACCTCTGCGCGGGCAGAGGCGCGACTGTAGCCTCGCGGAGGTCAGACACGGGGAGGATTATGTCACTCGAGCTTGAGGAGGACGGCCGCTGGCCACTGTGGCAGGCTCCTGCGGAGACGGCTGGTTCGATCCTGGACGGCTACGGGCACATCGCTTGCTTTGTCTCGCAGGACGCGATCGAGGGTCAGAGAGGGCTCTCCGCAGGCGTCGGAGCGGAGATGCGCTCGGACAGCGACGGCTCGCGAGAGGAGAACCGCCTCATCGCCGAGCGTCTCTATGAGCAGCTCTCCGCCTGCACCATCCGCTACGACGGCGCACCCTGGGAGCCGGGAGCCGGCCAAAGGTTGCGCCACCCGGGATGGGCGCTCGCCCCGCAGGAGAGCGCCACCTGCGTCGACTTTTCCATCTTGTTCGCCGCGATGTGCCTGCGGGAGCGTCTCGCACCGCTCCTAGTCATGCTCAGGGGAGAACTCGAAGGTCGGCAGGCGGCGCACGTGATGGTCGGGGTCGACCTCGGCCGGCTCGCGACGGTTCTGGAGAGCGCCGCTCCCCTCGCTTGCTGCGGGGACGGCGGCGTGCACGGCGTGGGCCGCGTCGTCGACCGCGAGGGTCTCGCCTCTGACCCTGAGCTACTGCTCCTCGATTGCACCTCAGCCAACGCCACCGACCGGCTCGACTTCGATGCTGCTGTGGATCGGGCGGTGGAGGTAACCCGCGCCGAGCACTACCGGGACGTACACCTTGTCGATGTGGCAGTGAGGCAAGCTTGCGGAGATGGCCCGCTACCGGCGCCGCGCTCCGCGCGAGGTGGTCTCCGCAGGCGCCTGCCCGCCCCGAGGCACCCGTTGAAGGCCTTCGCCAGTCGTCTGGCGGTCGCGGGCAGACTCGCCCGCGCTGTGGGCAGTGTCGTCGTCATCGGCGAGTCGGGCGTCGGCAAGAGCGAGATCGCACGCGATGCCGTCGCCGCGGTTGATCACGGTCTCGGCTGGGTGCTCACCGCCTCCAACAAGGCAACTCTCATCGCGTCGCTCGCCGAGGCGGAGCTGGTAGAGCGCGGCTGGCCGGTCGAGACGATCGACGCCGTGGAGCGGGAGGCTCTCGCTCGGGACGCCTTGAACCGCCTCGACCAGGCGGGGACCGCATGGGGCGTCGTCATAGACAACGCCGACTGCAAGCCAGCGGAGCTGCGTGGCTATTTGCCGAGACCCGATGCGCGCCTCGGCCAGAAGCTGATCGTCACGACCACGAACGAGAGCTGGCGGGACTGGGAGGGCGAGCCGGTCGATGTGCGGCCACTGCGACCAGAGGAGCTCGAGCTGCTGCTCGAGGACGAGCGGCTTGTCGCCTACGCGGCGGGACGACCGCTTCTCATGCACGCCCTCCTCGACGCAGGCCACTACCTGAAGCTCGCACCAGACGCGCTTGCCGAGCGCATAGCGCAGATGGCCACCACTGAGGGACCTGGGGTTGTCCTGCGCGCGCTTTGGCAGGTGCTGTCCGACGCCCTGAGCGAACCCGCCTGCGCCGCGGCCGAGATGCTCGCTTGGCTGCTGCCCGACCGCACCCCGATCACGGTTCTCGAAGCCGCAGTCCCCGAAGTGACCCCGGCTCTCGCGGAGCTACTCGCCGCCGGAACGGCGGCTCACGCCGCTCATGCTGGGGTGGCCGCCGTGTCGATGCACCGGCTCTACGGGCAGGCGATCCGCGACAACCTGCGTGATCGTGGCGCCGACCGCAAGCTGGTGGAGCGGCTCCTCGCCACGCCGGAGGTTCGCGAGCTCCTCCTCGTCGGCGCCGACGCGGGGCTGACGCGAGAACTCGCCCGCTGCCTGGTCCCTGACGACGGGGCAGCGCGCGAACCGTTACCCGACCATCGGCGGGGCGTTGCGATCTGGGCGCTCGCGACAATGCAGGAGATGCACGAGGGGGTGCGAGCTTCGGCGAAGAGCTTCGAGCGCGCGATGGCCTTCCTCGACCCGGACGAGACGGCAGATCGCCTCTTCCTTGCCGACTGCCTCCATGGCCGCGCCCGCGAGGCGAACCAGCAGCCGCCCGAGAACGCCGAGGAACTCGCATCGGCACTCGAACTCATCCGCCGAGCCATCGAGCTGCGTCCGCAGGACGATCTCGTGGGACGTAGCAAGCACCGTGCACTCGAAGGACTCCTCTTGCAACGGCACGCCCGCGACGGGCTTCCGTTCGGCACCGACGAGCAGGTCGCGCGGCTCCGGGAGGCGATGGCGATTCTGGAGCAGTCGTGGATCGAGCGCCGGAGTTCCGCGGATGTCGACGAGCGTCTCGTGGACCGCGCCTACTTCAACCGCGGCGGAGTACGGGTCGACCTCGCGCAGCGCGTGCCCGACGAGGCTCCCGAGCTCCTGAAGGTGGCGGAACGCGTCTATCGCGACACCCTGACGTTTCGCTCGCGCACTTACCGGGACCCGAACCCCCTCACCGCAGCCTCCCGCTACGGGCTTGCGACCGCCTTGTACTACCGGGCAATCCTCGATCCGGGATGCGCCGCTGACCCGCTCCTTCTCGAGGCCACTCGCGAGGCGGCCGGCTCGCTGGAAGAGCGGCGCCACACGGACGGCGACAGTGACGGGAACGACGTCGTGAAGTCCGCCCTCATCCTCTCGAAGATCGTGCTCGCGCGAACGCATTACGCGCGCGGCGATGGAGGCGACCGGGAGATCCAGAAGACGCTGGACGAGCTGGACCGCGAGCTGCACAACCGGACTGTCTCGCCCTTCTCTTGAACCGCGTCGTTGCAAGTCCAGGCTGCCCGACGTCTATTTTCCCGACGGGCGATTTCCGTGCCGACAACGGCGTGGGAGCACCGCAAGGAGACCATGGGGGTCACGATGGCAAAGAAGCACGTCAACGCTTCAAAGCTTGCGACCAGTCAGAAAGCCCAGCAGTCCGCTGCTCGCAAGCGAGTCCAGCTGCTGCGCGGGTCCTCGAGGTTCAAGGGAGGAAGCAACCCGCACAACGGCGGCTCGAGGGGACAGAGCGGGCTGCCCAAGCGCTGATCGAGCTGACGCGGGCGGGCTTGGGCTACGTGCCCGCTCTTGGATGGAGCTGCGAGGATTCAATCGGTGTCTGTAGGGCAGGACCACCCGGGCGTGAAGCAACGAGGCCCCGCGGGAGCTCGCAAGAACAGCTACAGCAACTTCGTCAGCCAACGAAGGAGAGTCAAGATGACCACATTCGTACCAGTGACAGCACCGGCCTGGGGCGACGCCGCTCGCAGCGCTGCCTCCGCGCTCGAAAGTGCTGACGCGTGGGCGGCCAACGAGCCAGTAGAAGCCCTGGTGCGCGCCTTTGGGGGTGAGCCTCCCAGCGGGACCGCGTCCGAGCGGTTGGCATGGCTCGACCGATTCTCCGAGGAGCACTGGGACTTTCGCGCGGGGCAGGAGCGCAACCTCGCCCGTGCAGTCGAGTTCGGCGAGCCAACGACCGAGCTCATACTCGCAGCGGCCGGGGCACTGGGCATGACCAGCTCCATCCCTCCCTCTGCCAGTCGTTTCAGCCACCTGCTCATTCTTGGCGGACTCGTCCGCGCCTGCTTGCTCCGACCCCGCTTCGCCGCGGACCTCGTGCGAGACGGGCTCGAAGTCGGCTCCATCAGCGCTCTCAGCGCGTTTCGGCCCCTCCGAGGGGACGAGAACGAGCTCCTCGCGCTGCTTGACCAGTCCAGCAAGAGCAACGAGATGGAAGTCATGCAGGCTGGGCTGATGACTGCCTTCGATCTCGGCGACCCAATAGAAGGGTGGCACGAAGAGGAGGGGAAGTCAGACTTTGCCACCTCGCTAGTTCGCACCTGGCACAGAGACGGGGTCCCCGTCCGTCTCGTCATTGCCCCCTCCCCGGAGCCCCAGGTCCGCCGTGCCAACTCGGCCGACACCTACGCCTACTGGGCGGACAGGTGCGTGCAGCTTCAGTCGGAGGACAGCATCCTGCTGGTCACATCGTCGATCTACCTCCCTTACCAGCACGCCGAGGCGGTCCGCATGCTCGCCCTCCCTCACGGCTGTTCCGTTGAGACGGTCGGGATCGACTTTTCGCGTCATGAACTGGGCGCCCTCCGCCAGCCGTTCACTCCTGCCAACTACCTCCAAGAGATACGTTCCGCGATCCGGGCGGTTCGGGCGCTCCGAGACACCGCGCTGGCCATGCTCGGCGCGAGCCCCGACGTCGCGCGGTGACTTCCCTGGGCGCACAGTTGCGCGCGGCCGCAGCCTCCTGCCCGGCGCCGGCCGTCGCTATGGCGGTGGTCGACTGGTCTCGCGTCATGGCTCTGCACGTCGGCGGCATTGCCAATCTTGAGAGTGGTGAGGCCGCGACGGCTGAGCACTGGTGGGACTTGGCGAGTGTTACCGGCGTAACTGCATGCGCATGACTGTGGGCTAGTCGGCGGCGTTCATCGGGGACGGCTTCAGCTTCGGCACCTGACTTGAGGACGCTTCGGCAGAGCAGTGAGGATCGCGTTCCGACAACTGAACGCGACGCACCCCTCCCGCTCCGATTTCTAGCCGTGGCGAGGAGGGGCGCAGAAGGGGCGGTAGCCCGATGACCATCGTATGGCACACAGACATGACGGCGCGCGAGTACGCAGCGGCCGGCGAGGACCTCGAAGTCCCGCGGCCGGACTGCCCGGACTGCGTCAGGGCGATGGTCTTCTGGGGCTCGTACGACCGGCCGGTGCGGATCGGCACGATCGAGCTGCGCCTCCGCATCCGTCGGGCGATGTGCAAGAGCTGCTGCAGCTCGCACGCCCTCCTGCCTGATCTTGTGGCCGTCGGCCGTCTCGACCCGGTCGAGGTGATCGGCGAGGCGGTCGCCGAGATGGCGAGCGGGGCGACGGCAGGTGCCATCGCCCGCAGGATCTCGCTGCCGTACACGACTGTTCGCGACTGGCGGCGGCGCTTGGCTTCGCGGGCGAGGTTGTTATCGGCCGGGTTGCTGGCCGCCACCGTCGCCCTCGGCGACCTCGTCGGGCTGCTCCCCGTCGGCGAGGTTCTCGCCGCCATCTGTGCTGTGACGGCGGCTGCCCATGCTTGTCGGAGGCGATTTGCCATCAACGGCAGCGACTGGACCGTGGCCAACCTCGTCGCCGGCGGACACCTGTTCTCTGCCAACACCGATCCACCCTGGATCGCCGCCTAGCCGGCGTCTTTGATCTCCTGCTGTCGTGATCCCCACGGCAGGAGAGGAGAAAAGCCATGCCCGAAGACCAGAGGGAACGGGTGGCGCTGTTCCGTTACTCGGTCATCTCAGAGGCCGTCAGTGACCGGCTCAGCCACGCCGAGCGCGGCCTGGTGGTGCGCGCCTTGGCGAGCCTGAAGGGTCCAGATACTCGATGCCCGGAGTTCTGGGGCACAGGGCTGCTGTAACACGACGAACGTGGGCACCAGGGCGCGACGTGCCGGCCGCTTGGGGATGTGCCCCAGAGAGGGGACAGCTGATCCCGCTGGCGGAAGAGATCCTCAGGAAGCGACGTCGTACTCGTGGATGATGCCGCCGAGGATGTCACGGCGTCTGGTCGCGCCGTCGCCGATCGGCGTCACGGGCCGTGGGATCGGCTGGGAAAGATCGAGTGATCGGTGTGGCCTCGCCTGGTTGTAGTGGCGGAGGTACTCGGCGACAACCGCTTGGAGATGGCCGCGCGAGCAGATCAGCAGGTTGTCGAAGCACTCAGTGCGGATGGTCCGCACGAACCGTTCGGCAAACGCGTTCGCTCGTGGCGATCTGACCGGCGTCTTGATGGTCGTGATGCCGATAGAGCCGAAC
>JAJYVX010000335.1 GCA_021791795.1 Actinomycetes bacterium
CCCTACGCTCCAGCCGGTGGCGCAGCGCACGCGCCGGGCAGCCCAGGAGCTCCGCGCAAACCCGGTTCATCGCCAGCTCGCCTCGGCTGCGAAGGTCGGCGCCATGGGCGTCGCAGCGATGGCGCTTATGGCCTCCCCGCCCGCCCTCGGAGCGGTGGCCGGCGCCTACGCGCTGCGCCGGGCGCACAAGGCCCGCTTCGGGCTCGACGCGCGGCACGCGACCAACCAGCGCCACGTCGCAACCTTCCGGGCTGCGGCGGCCGCAGATCGGGCACGGCGCCAGGAAGAGGCGAGAGGAGCCGCGCTGGAGCAGGCAGCAGCCGAGCGCCAGGCGAACACGGGAGGCGATGGCACGCCGGTCGCCAACGAGCCGAGCGCAGAGCAGCCGCCGCCGCGCGACGCCCCGAGCGACCTCGACACCGCCCCGAGCGAGTGGGTCCCGCCCACCCAGCCAGCGTCGAGCCACGTGCCAGCTGCACGGCCGGCATCCCAGGGCCATCCCAGCCAGGCCCGCCCCGGTCAGGCCCATCCCAGCCAAGCACAGCCCGCGCATACGAGCGTCCCGGCGCACGAGCCGCCGACGAGCGCCGCGGAGGTTCTGCGCGACGACACCGGCCGGCCCGGCATCGATCGCCACGACGACAACGCCGGCGGGCCACGTCCGACCGAGAACGAGAGCCGCGCCCCGAGCCATCTCGTCGGCAACCGGCTCCCGAACCGACCGACGGACGCAGACGAGGTGCCGCCCGAGGTCCGTGCGCGCTTCGACGCCGGGGACGAGACGGGTCTCGATGACGGCTAGCGAAGGACAGCGCGATGGCGAAGAGGCGTGCTGCTGGTCGGAGTAAAAGGCGAACGTTGGGCGCTCCCACCGCCTGCACCTTTCTGCCGGAGCCGCTGGGCGGCTCTGGCAGTGGGGTCATACTCGTAGGGCCGCCCGCGGAACACCCTCCTCTCGGACAGACTGCCGCCTTGATGAGTCCTTGCACCTGAAGGCAGATCATCCTCGGTGCTTGTCCGCGAGATGCGAGCCCAGCACGACGGGACGGAGGACCTCCCGCACCAGGCGGCCGACAAGGTCGTCAGAGCGCCGTCATCGCCCCTCGACGGCGAGACACGGAACCCCACGCTTCTCGCCTGGGCGCGGGCGGTCCGTCAGCCTCGGGGTCGATTGCAAGGTCGCTCGGGCGCTGAAGAGCGGGCTCGCGCCGGTCGGAGTCGACTTCGGAGTCGCCTGCTCCGCTCACCTGGCAGGAAGAGAAGACCGGGATCATGAGCAGCACCACGATGGCGACCGTGGAGAAGCGCTCTTCCTGGCACCGGTTGGTGTCGCCACGGACCAGAGATCGAGCCGGCCGGGCGCTGCACTCCTCACTGTCCCCGCACCCGTTGACGACCGGCAGCTCGTGGCACGGGTATAGATCGGATGACGGGCGCCCCGGATCACGGGCTCCGTCAGGAAGGATCGTGACCGGCCAGGAGCGACCGCCGGCGGTACTCGTAGAGACCGTCGAAGACCACGGCGCCGACTGCGACGAGCTCGGGATCGGCGAGCACGAACGACAGCCCGCGCGTCACTGCGTCGAGGCCCGGTGCTTCTGGAGCGTCGAAGCGCGAGTCGGCGAGGTCAGCCTCGTGGCCGATGCTCGCGAGATCCCAGAGCACGGGGTCGTCCAACCCGTAGTGGCGCAGCATCGTCTCGAAGGTGCAGTCCGGCCCGTGGTGGGAGAGCTCGACGCCGGGGACGTCGAACGCGATCGCGTGGCTCGGCAGCTCAGCGCGGTCCTCGACGAAGGAGAACGCCGCCTCGGCGTCGATGAACCGGCGGATGAGCCAGGCGCAGGCGATCCGGTCGATGTGGCAGTGGGCCCGGGTCACCCAGCGCATCAGGGCTGCTCCGGCCTGGTGGCGATCGGTCCAGTGCGACTCGGGACAGCGGTTCGCTCCTCGCGCGTATCAGAGGCGAGCGCCTCGATCGCCTGCACGGCACGCTCGCGCGCCGGCGGAGCGACGAAGTCACGCTGGCGGACCTGCTCGAGCTGCCTCCGGAGCCTCGAGCGCGCCCGCGCCCGTGAGGCACCGCTGGTCCGTGCCGCCTCGTCGGCCTCGCGGACGAGCGCCTCGTACTCAGCCGCGCGCTCTGCGCCCATGCGCTCCATGAGCAGGGCCGAGACCTGGGTCGTCGTCGGGCGGCTGGTCCACACGCTGGCCTCCCCGCCTGCTTCGACGATGCCGGCCGCCAGCCATTCGAGCTGCTCCTCGCTGCGCGCGGTGTGCGGGAGCATGGCGACGCCGTCCACGAGCCGGACCGCCCCGAGCTGGCGAAGTCGACGCCACAGGCCGATGCGGGGCGTCGAAGGCTCCCGCGGGAGACGGTAGACGAGCATCACCCACGAGCGCTCCCCGGCCATCCGAGCAGCGTAGCCTGACCCTTGTCGCGCTGTGAAACCATGGTTACACTCATCGCAGACGTCGGTCGGTGACGGCGCTACGGGAGGACACGTGTGGGGTTGACGAGGATCGCGACGGTGGAGCTGCCATCACGCGGCGACTACGACCACGCCGACGTGCACCTGCGAAGTGGCCGGGTCTACCTGGCCAACACCGCGCTCGACCAGGTCGAGGTCCTCGACGGACCGGGAGCG
>JAJYVX010000336.1 GCA_021791795.1 Actinomycetes bacterium
ACGCGCAGGATCGCATCTGCTTCGTCGGTGACACCCACGGGGAGCGGGACCGGATGGAGGCCGTGGTCTCCGAGGCAGCAGCGCAGGGGACCAGGACAATCGTCCAGGTGGGGGACTTCGGCATCTGGCCGGAGATGCGTCACTCGAGGCCGCAGACCGACGGTTTCGAGGTCGACGTCGCCGCCATGCTCGGGCGCCACGGCGTTGACCTGCTGCTCTTCGTCGACGGCAACCACGACTGGCATCCGTGGCTACGCGCCCGGCGGCGCACGCACGAGGCCTCGCCCGCCGACGTCGGTGGCCTGCTGGTCGAGAGGACGGTGCCGGTCGAGGACACCGGCAGGGTGCGTTGGGTCCCCCGGGGATCGCTCCTCGAGCTGGCCGGCCTCCGAATCCTCTGCTGCGGCGGTGCGCCGTCGATCGACCCCGAGCTCCGGGTGCCAGGGCAGTCCTGGTGGCCAGAGGAGGAGGTCACCGACGACGACGTCGCCCGCAGCTGTGCCATCGGGCGGGTCGACGTGCTCGTCACCCACGACGCATCCGAGCTCGTGGCGATCCCCGGCATCGTGGACCGCTGGGCGCCCGGTGAGGCGAGCCGGCACCGCGTTGAGCGGATCCGGGCGGCGACGCGGCCGCGATGGGCGTTCTCCGGCCACTACCACAAGCGGCTGAGCACGGTGGTCGACGACGGCAGGTCGCAGACCTGCTGGCAGGTGCTCGGCTGCGAGGGCAGCACGCTCGTCGAGCACATGGTCGTCGTGGACGTGGCCATGCTCAAGGAGGCTCCGGCGTCCGACGGGCTTCGTTCGGTCGCCTGAGCGGGCCGGCTCTCCGGCACCCGGAGTGTGGCCAGACTCGGCGCGTGCGTCTGTCGGGCCCCCTCTCGAGGCGATGGGGTTGGCCGGCCCGCTCGCGTCGAGGTTCCGGCCCGCCAGCCGAAGTGCGATCGACGCCCGGTTCGACCTCGAGTGGGTCGGTCGCTGGGCATGAACGTACTCGCAACGATTGCGAGTACGAGAGAGCAGCGCAGTCGACCCGGCGCCGTGGAACATCCGTGAAACAGCGCCTACCGAGACTGGGGTGTGTTGGATAACCCGCACTTATCGGACCCATTCCCGCAGGTGGGGAGGGGTGCCGTGAGCTGGGGCGACCGGGCCGGGATCTACGCTCGTCGACCGTGGTCGACAGCTCCGCCGCTGTTGTGCACCCACCGGTGCCGGCACTCGGGCCCGGGATGGGTCGCTCAGCGCTCCTCGTCGCGCTCGACGAGGTTGGGCACGACTACGACCGGGCGGCCCGGGCCGAGGCGACCTGGAGGGCGTACCGATCGGATTGCGAGGACTTCGCGCGGTGGTGTGAGGCGGTCGGCCTCGTGGCGTTGCCGGCGAGCGAGGAGACCGTGGCCCGCTACCTCGTGCACCTCGCCGATCTCGGACGCCGGCCGGCCACCCTTGCCCGCCGGCTCGCCTCGATCTCGGTCGCCCACCAGATGGCGGGGTATGCGAGCCCGGCCCAGTCCCGTCTCGTGCGGGACCGGCTCTCTGGGATCCGTCGCAGCGTGGGCGTCGCCCAGCGTCAGGCGTCGCCCGCCACGACCCCGGAGATCCGTCGGATGGTCCGGGCTCTCCCAGACGGCCTGCACGGGCGGCGCGACCGCCTCGTCATCCTCCTCGGCTTCGCGGCGGCGCTTCGGCGGTCGGAGCTCGCCAGCCTCGACGTCGAGGACATCCGATGGGTGCCCGAGGGCATGGAGATCACGATCCGGCGCTCCAAGACCGACCAAGAGGGCGAGGGCGTCGTGGTGGCCGTCCCCTACGGCTCGAAGATGGACACCTGCCCCGTGCGGGCGCTTGGGGCCAGGCTCGACGCCACCGGGCTCGTGGAGGGCCCGCTCGTCCGGGGGATCTCGCGTGACGTGCACATCCCGGTCGAGCACCGCCTGCTGCGGCGCCTCAGCACCGAGGGCATCAGCCGGATCATCGCCCGGGCGGCCCGCCGTGCCAGCCTCGACCCGAACGGCGTCTGGACCGGGCACTCGCTGCGGGCCGGACTGGCGACGAGCGCAGCGAAGGCCGGCGTGCCGGACCGGGTCATCATGGCAACGACTCGGCACCGGAGCCGGACCTCGCTCGATCGCTACGTACGGGCGGGCAAGCGCTGGGAGCAGGTGGCCGCGGCGAGCGTGGGGCTGTGAACCGCCGAGACGCAACGCGCCTGGTGATGGGCACTAGCGACGCCTGACGCACCCGGCCGGTCGCTCAGGTGTACGATGTGGCCATGTCACCCGCGGTCGACACGGAGGATCTGATCGACGCCATTGGTGTCGCGGAGATGCTGGGCCTGGCCAGCCGCACCTCCGTCAGCGCCTACCAGCGGCGCTATCGACACATGCCGCGGCCCGTTATTGATCTCGGCCGAGGGCGGCCGCGGCTCTGGTCGCGGCGAGCCATCGAGGAGTGGGCGCGATCAGAGAGTCCGCGGGTCGTGGCCAAGTTCATCGCCGACACCATCGCCAGCGTGCCCCGAGGGCCGGCTGGTAGCGCTCAGAACCGCTACAGGGGGATTCTTCAGATTGCGCTGGAGGCGGCGCTCGGACCGCGCACCGATGGGCCACGGACGGTTGGCGCCGCTCATGAAGAAGCACT
>JAJYVX010000337.1 GCA_021791795.1 Actinomycetes bacterium
GGCCCGAGCTCGCTCGGCTTCGGGCTGCGTGACTGCAGGTTGCCCGGATAGACGATCCACGGCTCGTCCGAGTGCGGCCTGCCCGACAGGATGCCGGCAGTGTGGATGTGCCCGAGCGCCCAGTAGTCGAGCCGGGTCCGTCGCAGGTCGTCGAGTGAGCACGGGCTGTAGTCCTCGTGCCCTTCTCTTCCGCCGACGTTGCAGTGGAGCACCCCCACCTGGAAGCCCGGGCCCGGTCGCCGGGCGAAGCGCCGCGCGAGGTTCTCCCGGATGTCTCTTCGTGGATAGCTGATCCCCTGGACGACGGCCAGCACCTCGCCTTCGGCGCTGACGGTCACCGATCCGACGTGGTCGGACGGGAAGACGACCGCCCGCTCCGGCCACGCCTCCGCCACGGCCGACCAGCCCCCCTCGAGCGGGTCGTGGTTGCCGTGGACTATGAAGGTCCAGATCCCCTCGTCGGAGAGGGCGGAGAGCCCGTCCCGGAGCCGCAGCTGAGCGCGCAGGCCGTGCTCGGGACCGTCGTAGATGTCGCCGGCGAGCACGAGGAATGCTGCGCGGCGTTCGAGGCAGAGCTTCACGAGCGCGTCGAAGGCGTCGAGCGAGGCGTCCTGCAAGGCGGCGGCCACCGCGGGAGCCGCGCGGCCGATCCCCTTGAACGGGGCGTCGAGATGCAGGTCCGAAGCATGCACGAAACAGAAGTCAGCCACTTAGCGGAAGATACAAAAGGGGTGCGCGCCGGCTCGTGATGGTCTGTGAGCAGGGCGGCAACGAACCGTGCGGCAACTCGTCGCCCGCGTTCGGATGTCGCGCGTTCGCTACGGTGGCCCCGAGCGAGGAAGGGATCGGTCGGCCGTGCCCGGACACCACCGAGAAGAAGACGAGCGCACAGGCGGAGACAGCGTCGCAGACGTCTTCGAGCGCGCCGGTGTCCGTGTCGTGTTCGGCATACCGAGCGTGCACAACCTTCCGATCTACGACGCGCTCGCCCGTCGGGGCTCCATCCGGCCGATCACCGTTCGCCATGAGCAGGGGGCAGCAGGAGCGGCCGATGCCTACGCACGGGTGACAGGGGAGATCGGCGTCTGCATCACCTCGACCGGCCCCGGGGCGGCAAACGCGATGGGCGGACTCCTCGAGGCGTTCACCTCGGGATCTCCCGTCCTGCACCTGACGGGGCAGGTGGAGAGCCGCGTGCTCGGCCAGGGAAGAGGCTTCATCCACGAGGTCCCCGACCAGGCGGCGATGCTGGGGGCGCTCTCGAAGAAGGTCCTGCGGGCAAGGACGGTGGACGAGATAGCGCCCCTCCTC
Organism: Actinomycetes bacterium; assembly: GCA_021791795.1. Taxonomy (GTDB): domain Bacteria; phylum Actinomycetota; class Acidimicrobiia; order Acidimicrobiales; family Bog-793; genus JAKATT01. Next base: position 1,312 of record JAJYVX010000337.1, read on the forward strand.
GCCGAGTCCGTGGCGACCGCGCTCGAACACCCCCGCGGCCCGGTCTCTCTCGAGCTCCCCATCGACCTCCAGTACGAAGAGGCGCGTTCCGCCGACCTCCGGGAGCTGGAAAGGCTGCTCTCACCCGCACCGTCCCCCTCTCCCGACAGAGTCATCATCGCGAGGTCGGCCGAGCTCTTGAGAGCCGCGCGGCGGCCGCTCGTCTGGGCCGGAGGAGGTGTCGTCGCCTCAGGTGCCGAGCACGAGTTGCAGGCGGTCGCCCGGGCACTGAGCGCCGGTGTCCTCACGAGCCCGAACGGCCGCGGCGTGCTCGACGAGCGCGATCCGCTCTGCGTCGGCAACCTCTCATGGGAGCCGAGCGTTCGTCAGCTGTGCCGCGAGGCGGACGTGCTCCTCGCGGTCGGCACCCGCTTCCAGGGCCCGAACACGGAGAACTGGAAGATGGAGCTGCCCGAGACGCTCGTGCAGATCGACGTAGACCCCGACCGGCCAGGTCGCAGCTATCCCGCAGCCGTGGCCGTGAAGGGGGACGCGAAGAAGTGCCTCTCCCTGCTTCTCGCCGAGCTCGGGACGTCGGCGACCGAAGCAAGCTGGCCGGCCCGCGTCCTTGAAGCGACCCGGGCCGGACGGGCCCGCCTGCGCTCGTCTCTCGGTCCGCAGGCCGCGCTGCTCGACGCGACCGGGCGCGTGCTCGGCGCCAGGGCGATCGTGGTGAAGGACTCGACGATCCCGGCCTACACCTGGGGAAACCGGTTGCTCCCGGTCGCGGGTACTCGCACGTCGGTCATGCCCAACGGCTTTGCCATAGGGCTCGGTCTGCCGCACGCGCTCGGCGCCGCCGCCGCCGAGGCCGTCTCGGGGGGGAACCGCCCGGTCCTCCTCATGGTCGGCGACGGGGGCATCATGCTCGCACTCCCGGAGCTGGCGACGTTCGTGGAGGAGGGGCTGTCCGTGGTGGCGGTGTGTTTCGCCGACGGTGGCTACGGCATCTTGCGCAACATCCAGCAGCGGCAGTACGGGCGCACTCTCGGTGTGGAGCTCGGGCGGCCCGACCTCGCCGCGGTGGCGAGGGCTCTCGGAGCACACGGTGAGAGCGTCGCCTCGGTCGAGGAGTACGAGGGCGCGCTCGAGAAGGCCGTCGGCCGCAACGGTCCGACTCTCGTCGAAGTGGACCTCGGAGCCATAGGGCCGATGGAGCGTGCCTACACGGGGACGTCGCGCCCCCCTCGGCGGGAGGCCGGCCGCTAGGCCGAAGTTCCTTCTGCGACCACGTCACGACCCAGTGACCAGGGAGAACTCTGGACGTACTGACTACGGGTAACCGAG
>JAJYVX010000073.1 GCA_021791795.1 Actinomycetes bacterium
CCTGGGGCACGAGATAGATCGCGCCCGGGGCACGAGAAACGAGACAGGAAGAGGAGATGACGAACCGAACCAACGCTGACTTCCAGGACGTCGAGGAGGCCGCTCCGGTCGACGAAGCCGTGCTGCAGAAGACCGCCCGGGACCACATGTGGCTGCACTTCTCCCGCATGGGCGGCTACAGCGCCGATCACCCCATCCCGGTCATAGAGCGCGGAGAGGGCCCGTACGTCTTCGACACGCGTGGCAAGCGCTACCTCGACGGGCTCTCCGGTCTGTTCGTCGTACAACTCGGCCACGGCAGGCGAGAGCTCGCCGAGGCCGCTCGTCACCAGGCAGAGAAGCTCGCCTACTTCCCGCTGTGGTCGTACGCACATCCTGCGAGCATCGAGCTCGCCGACCGACTCGCCGACTATGCGCCCGGGGACCTGAACCGCGTGTTCTTCACAACCGGTGGCTCGGAGGCAGTCGAGACCGCTTGGAAGCTCGCGAGGCAGTACTTCCGGGTGACCGGCCAGCCTGGCCGCTACAAGGTGATCAGCCGCTCGATCGCGTACCACGGGACGACCCTCGGGGCGCTCTCCATCACCGGCATCCCCGGTGCACGCCAGCCCTTCGAGCCCCTCGTCCCCGGCGCGCGCAAGGCCATGAACACGAACCGTTACCGCTGCGTCGACTGCTCGAACCTCGACAGCTGCACGCTTCGCTGCGCTCAGTCGATCGAGCAGGTGATCGAATTCGAAGGCCCCGAGACCGTCGCCGCCGTCTACGTCGAGCCGGTCCAGAACTCCGGCGGCTGCTTCCCCCCACCCGAGGGCTACCTCGAGGAGGTGAGAGCCATCTGCGACCGCTACGGCGTGCTCATGGTTTCGGACGAGGTCATCTGCGCCTTCGGCAGGCTCGGCGAGATGTTCGCCTGCGACCGCTACGGCGTGCAACCCGACATCATCACCTGCGCGAAGGGGATGACGAGCGGCTACTCGCCGATAGGGGCGATGATCACCCGCGACTACCTGATGGAGCCGTTCTTGAGCGGAGAGGCGAGCTTCGCGCACGGGATCACCTTCGGCGGGCACCCCGTCTCCTCCGCCGTCGCCCTCGCCAACCTCGACCTCTTCGAGAAGGAAGGCACGCTCGAGCACGTGAGGACGAACGAGGCCAAGTTCCGGGCGGCTCTCGAGCGGCTGACCGATCTGCCCATCGTCGGCGACGTACGGGGAGCCGGCTACTTCTACGGGCTCGAGCTCGTGAAGGACAAGGCCACGAAGGAGACGTTCAGCCACGAGGAGGCAGAGAGCCTCTTGCGCGGCTTCCTCAGCCCTGCGCTCTTCGAAGCCGGGCTCGTGTGCCGGGCCGACGACCGCGGTGACCCCGTCATCCAGCTCGCGCCTCCCCTCGTCTGCGACGAAAGCCACTTCGTCGAGATCGAGGAGATCCTCCGCAGCGTCCTCGAGGCGGCCTGGTCGAAGCTGTGACGGCGGCGGCGAGACCCGGTGGAGCCTCCTGACGCAGGCAGGCTCCTGACGCAGGAGGAGAGCACCGCCAGCGGAGTGCGTCTGCCGGACGGCCGCACGATCCCGTGGCGCGAGCTGCGGTGGCGCTGGAGCGGAGCCGGCGGGCCGGGCGGCCAGCATGCCAACACGGCGAACACCCGCGTCGAGCTCGTCTTCGACGTCGGCGCCTCCGCCGTGCTGGGCGAGGACGAGAGACGGCGGATCGTGGACAAGCTCGGCCGCGTCGTGCGGGTCGTGGCTGCGGACGAGCGGTCGCAGTGGCGCAACAGACGGCTCGCCTGTAGCCGCCTGTCGTCCCGGCTGGCAGCTGCCCTCGAGGTCTTGCCAGAGCGGCAGGAGACCCGACCGACGAAGCGCGAGCTCGACCGGCGGCAGGCAGAGAGACGCCGTGACCAGGAGCGCAGGCGTGCCCGCCGCTGGGACTACCGTCCCGACGACTGACGCCCACAGGGTTGCGCCACGCGTGCCTCCGGGTATCAGTGACCCGGAAGCGGGTACGAGCGAGGTCGGCGAGCGAGAGCCGGCCTCGCGAGAGGGAGGGTCCCCTTAGGTGCAGCCGGACAAGACTGTCGGACAGCTGACGGACGGGGACGTGCTCGCGGGCCGCTACCGCGTGCAGAGCCTGATCGGCCGAGGCGGCATGGCCGAGGTCTACTGCGCTCTCGACGAACGCCTGGCGCGAGGGGTCGCCGTCAAGGTCCTCCGGGCGAGCTACGGCCGCGACACCGCCTTCCGGGCGCGCTTCGAGGAGGAGGCGCGGGCCGCCGCCATGGTGTCCCATCCGAACGTCGTGGCGATCTTCGACGCCGGTGAGGACGGAGACGCGGCATTCATCGTCATGGAGCTCGTGAACGGCGAGACGCTCGCCGGCCGCATCTCGAGAGGACCCCTCGGGAAGGCCGCGGCACGCCGGATCGCCGGCGAGGTGCTCGACGCCCTGGCAGCGGCGCACTCCCGCGGTGTGCTGCACCGCGACATCAAGCCCGCGAACGTGATCCTCTCGCCGGAGGGCACGGTGAAGGTGGCCGACTTCGGCATAGCGAAGGCCGCCCATCCCTCTCCCGACGGCGACGAGCCGACGACCATGAACGTCGTGCTCGGGACTCCGAGCTACCTCGCTCCGGAGCGGGCGCAGGGCCGCCCTGCCACCGTCCGTTCGGATCTGTGGTCGGTCGGAGTGATGCTGTACGAATCGCTCACGGCGACGAAGCCCTTCGAGGGCGCAAACCCCGTCGCCGTGGCGCGTGCTGCCGAAGAGGGCAGGTACCGGCCGGTCGAGGACCTGCGGCCGGACGCTGATCCGGCGCTCGTAGCGGTCATCTCGCGAGCGCTCCGCCCCGATCCGGCCGACCGGTTCACCTCCGCTGCGGAGATGGCACGCGTGCTCCGCGACCCCGGTGCAGACCCGAGCCGGCTCGTCTCGCCTCTCGCCTCGGCACTCGCCGGCGGAGCCACCGCTTTGCTCCCCCCACCCAAAGCGCCGGCGTACCGCCGGACAGAGCGGGTCAGGCCCGAACGCGCCGGCTCCTTCCGCAGGCCCCTCGTTCTCGCAGGACTGGTGGCGGTCCTGCTCGCGGGTGTGGTGAGCCTCTCCCTCGCCTCGAGCAGCCACCCGCAGCCAGCCCTGCAGGCCCAGCACACGCGCCCGCCCGCGGGAGCCAAGGTCGCCGGCCCGGGCGAGAACGGCTCGCCGGCGCCCTCCGGCGCGCCCGCGGGCACCTCGGCGGCGACGGCCCGGGCCGCGGGCAACAGGCCGGACGGCACCAGCCGGCAGGCGAGGAGAAACCGGGGCAGAAGGGTCCGGGGCAGAACGGTCCGTGCCTTGGCGGCAGTCAAGCGGCGAGGCGGACAGCAGCGCCCCCGGGCGTCTCGTGTCGTCTTCGCGAGCGCCTGAGGAAGAACGCTCCGCCTGATACCTATCATCGGTGTGATGACGCCGCCGGTGTGCCCGTGTTGCTGCCGCCTCCGGTCGCGGCACGAAGAGCCGGACGCCCTCTCTCGCCTCTTTGCCTCGCGGCTCGAGGCGTAGCCGTGGAGCCGGAGGAGTTCCGCCAGGCCGGGCGCCGGCTCGTGGACTGGATCGCGGAGTACCGGGCGAGTTTGGCGGAGGGGGGTCTTGCTGTCAGGTCGAGCGTCGAGCCGGGTGCGCTGAAGGCTCTGCTGCCGAGCTCGCCGCCGGCCTCGGCTGAGTCGTTCGACGCGATCCTCTCCGACCTCGAGCACATCGTCGTGCCGGGGCTCACCCACGTCCAGCACCCGTCGAACTTCGCCTGGTTCCCGGCCAACGCGTCGCTTTCGTCGGTTCTCGGCGACTTCGCTTCGACGGGCATAGGTGCCCTCGGCATCTCCTGGCAGAGCGCGCCCGCCCTCACCGAGATCGAAGAGGTCGTGCTCGACTGGCTCCGGCAGCTCTGCGGTCTGTCGGAGAGCTGGCACGGAACCGTCCAGGACACGGCATCGACCGCGTGCCTCGTCGCGCTCCTCGTCGCCCGCGAGCGTGCGAGCGGGTTCAGCGAGCGACGAGGGGGTCTGCAGTCTCTCGCTGCCCCGCTCGTCGCCTATGCGTCCGAGCAGGCGCACTCGTCGGTGCCGAAGGCCGTGCTCCTCGCCGGCTTCGGCGCGGACAACCTCCGCCTCGTGGAGACGGATCCGACGAGCTATGCGATGTCGGCGACGGCCCTCGAGCAGGCGATCGCGCTCGACGTGGCTGCGGGGCGAGTCCCGGCCGCCGTCGTCGCCACGGTCGGCACGACGACGACGGCGGCCGTCGATCCGCTCGAGGAGATATGCGCCCTTGCCGCGGAGCACGGGCTCTACGTCCATGTCGACGCGGCCATGGCCGGAACTGCGATGTTGCTGGCCGAGTGTCGGTACCTGTTCAGCGGGATCGAGCACGCCGACTCGATCACGTTCAACCCCCACAAGTGGATGGGCACGGCCCTCGACTTCTCCGCCTTCTACGTGCGCGACCCGGACCTTCTCACGAGCGTCCTCTCGACGAGCCCGAGCTATCTCCGCTCCGCCTCGGACGGCGACGTGACGCAGTACCGCGACTGGGGCATCCCCCTCGGCCGCCGGTTCCGAGCGCTCAAGCTCTGGTTCCAGTTGCGGCTCGACGGCGCCGAGGAGATCCGCTCACGGCTGCGGCGCGACCTCGCGAACGCCCGCTGGCTGGCGGACCAGGTGTCGTCGGATGCCTCGTGGCGGGTTCTCGCGCCCGTCAACCTGCAGACCGTGTGCCTGCGGCACGAGCCCGAAGGCCTCACCGACGACGATCTCGATGCGCACACCCTCTCCTGGGCCGAGAAGATAAACGCGAGCGGCCGGGCGCATCTCACGACGGCGCAGCTCCGCGGGCGGTGGATCGTCAGGGTCTCCATCGGCGCCGCGCCGACGCAGCGCTCGCACGTCGAAGCCCTCTGGCAGCTGATGCGGGAGGCCGCGACGTTGAGCCTCAGCGAAACCAGATCTTCTTGTAGGAACGGCTCATCGGATGGAACAGCGCCACGATGAGCGCGATCTCGAAGATCGCCTGGAAGATGCTCACGGCGAACACGTGGTACCGGGCGACGAGGTAGGCCGTGAGAGCGACCGGCAGCAAGGCGAACGCCACCGCGACCCAGTAACCAATCTTCTTCTCGTTCGCGATCCCGAGAGCACCGCCGACCTGGCCGACTATGAAGACGAGGAGGAACAGGCCGAAGCCGCCCGTGAAGAGCGCCTGCAGAAGCAGCAGCACGCTGTTCGTGTAGAGAAGCACGACCGCGATCTGAAGCGTCTGGGGTTGGTGGCTGTCGAACCATCGGCGCTCCATGCGTCCAGTTTGGCGGCAATTCCGAGCTGACGGTGCGTCAGCAGCCTGAAACGGCCGGCCGATGCGCCCGATGCGCCCGATGCGGGCGCGCTCGGCTAGGCGCTCGGCCTGGCCGAATGCTGCTCAGACCTCTCACTCCGATTCCGCTTCCCGAGCGACCGTGTGGCAGGATCGGTCCGCCGGCTCCGCTCGGGGCTTCTCTCGTTCCGGGTTTCTAGCGACGCGCTCGGTGCGCAGGGGTTCAGCATGACGGCCAAGGTCCCCCCGGTGCGCAACGCAAGGGGCCTGTTCGCAAAGGACCGCTTCCGTCTCGACCTCGAGACGAGGACGGTCACCTGCCCGGCCGGCCACGTCGTCACGATCCGCTCGACCCGCGACGGTGGCGGAAAGGCCGCCTTCGCGCCGCACTGTCGCGCTTGTCCGCTGCGCTCGTCGTGCACCTCCGCCCGAGCGGAAAGGACGATCACGGTCCATCCTCACGAGGCGCTCTTGCAACGGGCCTGCACTGAGCAACTCGACGCCGGCTGGCAGGAGCGCTACCGGGCCGACCGGCCCATCGTCGAGCGCAAGATCGCCCACTTCGTCTACCGGGCCTGGGGTGGCCGACGAGCCCGTACGAGAAGGCTCCGACGCGTCGCCACCGACCTCGACACCCGGGCCGGGGCGATCAACTGGGCCCGCCTGGCGGTGCTCGGGCTCGTCCGGGTCGGTGCGCAGTGGGCGGTTGCCACCACCTGAACGCCAACGACCCAGGTCAAACAGAAACGACGAGGTGCACGGTGTTCGTCGGGGTCGACCATCGCACCGGTGCCGACCGATCCCTCCACTTCTCGACCCGCGACTGAGCGATCCGCGAGCACCACGCGATGGCGCCGGATGGAGCGGCCAGTCCCAGCGGAGAGAGGCCCTACTTCAGGGACGTCCTAGCACTTTAAGTGAACATCCGAACACTAGTCGTGGTAACTATTGAGAGCGGGACAATGCCTTCATACGATGCTCTGGCAGACGGCAACAGCACTGCCTCGGTGCTTGAAGGAGACACGAATGAAGAAGGGCACGCCCCGCGTCCGCCACTGGTGGCGCATCGTCCTGGCGACGGGAGCAATGTTCGCGGCCGTGGAGGCCATCGGAGTCGTGGCGGCCTCCGCCAACGCGCCGAACCCGAACCCTGACACCACGGGCACCTACACGGTCAACGCCGACGGAAGCGTGACGGCCAACCTGAGCGGTACATGGACATGGCCGAACCAGAGCTGCTCGGGTCGCTACGGAGAGGGCTGGGCGGTCGACTGGTGGGGCGTCAGCTCCAGCCAGCTCCCGACGAACAACTTCGCACTGACCGACGCGACAGAGGTCACCAGTCCGACCACCACGACGACCGGCACGATCACCTCGGTCGGCTCCATACCGATCAATGGCTCCGGCCCAGGCGCTGGGACCACCTACTTCCACGTGGCCCAGTACTACGCGGGTCAGGTGATCAACTCGCCGAGCACCTGCACGGACTCGGGCACCGGCCCGTCGGCAACCTCGTCGGGTTCATGGTCGGCGAGCGCCACCTACCCGTCGCTCTCGGACATCCCGCCCGAGGTGTGCGTCAACATGTACGACGAGCACGGCCAGGAGGGCTCGCCTTCGAAGAGCGCCAACGACTTCAGCCCGCTCAACGACGGGGACAACTCGATCCAGACGAACAAGTTCGACCCGACGTCCGGCGCAGGCTTCTGCGTGCAGCTCCAGCCGAAGACCCCGGTTCCGGTGGGCACGATCGGCGGCGCGGGCTTGGCCGGGCTGATCGCCATCGGCGGTGGCTTCGTGATGTGGCGCCACCACCGTCGCAGCACCGGTACGCAGACCGCCTCCTGAAGTTCGGTTGTAAGCCGGCCGCAACGACGCGGCCCGCTCGAAGCGACGCCCGGCCCCGCCGGGCGTCGCTTCGCGTCCGGGGAGCGACCCGCCCCATCGTGCCCGTCGGGCACGATGGTCGCTCAGCGATCCTCCAGCTCGCCCGGATAGGCGAGCTCGGCCACCGCTTCCAGCTGGGCCGTCTTGCGTCGAACCACGAGGAACACCACGACGACCGCCACGACGGCTGCCGCGATCATCGCGTAGTCGACCGTGCCGCTGAACTTGTTGATGGAGTCACCAAGCTCGTAGGACGCCCACGTGTAGATACCGGACCAGACGATCCCGCCCGCCGCGTTGAACCCGAGGAAGCGGCGCCAGCGCATGCGAACCGTCCCGGCGAGGAAGGCGGCGTAGGTGCGCAGCACCGAGACAAACCGGCCGAAGAAGACCACCTTCCCGCCGTGACGGTCGAAGGCGTAGCGGCCTACCTTCAGCTTGGCCTCGTCGAGCCGGATCTTCGGCCCGTAGCGCCGGGCGAGACGGTAACCACCCTTGTTCCCTATCCAAAAGCCGATGTTGTCGCCGATGATCGCCCCTGCCGCCGCCACGGCCCAGATCAGCCAGACCGAGAGGTGGTGGCTCCTCCCTGCGACGATGCCGGCTGCGATGAGCGCCGTCTCCCCCGGCAGCGGAATGCCGAGGCTCTCGGCCGCGACGAGGCCGAACACGATCGGATAGCCGACGGACGTGACCAGACTGGTGATACTCACGTCCTCGTCCTTTCGAGAGCTGCGCGCGTGGGTCGCGGGGAGATCATCTCGGCCCCGGCCCGCTGCGGGCCCCTCCACTGGAAGCCTCGCGCTGCCGCCGGGTGGGCCGTAGAGGACTCGAACCTCTGACCCCCTGCGCGTCATGCAGGTGCGCTACCAACTGCGCCAACGGCCCGTCGGGTCTTCGAGGTTACCACCGGTCCGCCACGATCGACCCGCCGCCGGACTGCTCACAGCATGCTCACAGCCGTGCTGCGAAAGAGCTCGGACGCCGCGGCGACGGGGCGCGGCAACGGGGCTTCTCCTCGCGCACACAGGTCACCTTCCGCGGTCGCGCCCGCGACCTCGCACCAGCCCCCAGGTAGATTCCCGAGGATGCACACGGTCGCCGGAGCCGGGGACCCCGGCGCGACCGAAAGCGCCGAGGGCGAGGGCGAGGATGCTGAGGCGGGAGAGGCCCGGCGTGACGGTGCCCCTGCCGCGCAGCTGCAGCTCGGTCGCGCCGGGCAGGGCGCGACCGGAGAGCGCCGGGCGTCTCAGCCGCGCGTGACTCCCGAGACGGCGGACACGATCGGGCGGGCGATCGGCGCAGCCGCGGTCATCGGCGCCACGATCTTCGTCGTCTGGCAGCTGCGGCTCGGACTGATCTTCTCGAACAACATGGACGTCGGGGGCGACAACGGCGGGCACGTCGCCGCGCCCTACTACCTGATCCACGACCTCCTCCCCCACCTGCGCCTCACGGGTTGGGACCCCTGGTGGTTCGACGGCATGCCGCTCTACGTCTTCTACTTCCCGCTCCCCGCGCTGCTCGTCGCCGCGTTGAATCTGATGCTCCCCTACAACCAGGCGTTCAACGTCGTGACCATCCTCGGCACCGTCACACTGCCGTTGTGTGCGTGGGCGTTCGGCTCGTTGGCAGGGTTTCGCCGCCCGGTGCCCGTGCTCATGTCGCTCGTGACACTGCCCTACCTCTTCAACACGAGCTACACGATCGACGGCGGGAACCTCACCTCCACCCTGGCGGGCGAGTTCTCGTTCAGCCTCGCGCTGAGCGTCGGGCTGCTCTTCCTCGGCGTGTTCGTGCACTCCCTCCGCACCGGCCGGCTGCGCTGGCTCGCCGCCCTCCTGTTCGCCTTGACGGTCCTCTGCCATCTCGTACCCGCGCTCGCCTTCGGGGTCGTCGCGGTCTTCATCGTGCTCCTCCGCCGGCGGTGGTCCTCGCTCAAGATCGCTGCGGCCATCGGCGTGACGGGGGCACTGCTCGTCGCCTTCTGGCTCGTCCCGTTCGCGGCGGACCTCCAGTACAGCTCCTCGATGGGCTACCTGCGCGTCGGCGGGCTGCACGTCCCGCTCGACCCGCACGGCTTTGTCTACGAGCTCGTCCCGGCGGTTCTCGGAGTCGTCATAGCAATCGTCCGGAGCAACAGGGTGGCCGTCGCGCTCGGCCTCGCCGCGCTCGGCGCGGCGTTGTCGTTCTGGAAGATGCCGGCGGGCCTCGTCTACAACGGGAGGTGGCTCCCGTTCTGGTTCCTCTTCGTCGGCCTGCTCGCCGCCTACGCCATCGGAGAGGCTCTTGCTCTCCTCGGGCGGCTGCTCCGCCGGCCGAGGACGACCGCGGCGGCGGGAACCGTCGTCGCCTATGTGGGCTGTGCCGCCGCGGCGGCCGTCGCAGGAGGCCTCATCGGCGCGTTCCCGGGCGTGTCGCCTCATGGGAACCAGATCCAGGTACAGGGCTGGGTGTCATGGAATTACACCGGCTTCCAGGGCAAGTCGGGCTGGCCCGAGTTCTCCGGCATGATCAACATGCTCGACAAGGCGGGGAGGCGCTACGGCTGTGGGCGGCTGCAGTACGAGTACCTCAGCGAGACGACCAACCCCTTCGGGTCCACCGAGGCGATGATGTCGATCCCGATGTGGACGAAGGGCTGCATCCAGTCGACGGACGGCATCTACTTCGAGTCCTCGACGACGACGCCGTACCACTTCCTCGACATGAGCGAGCTCTCCCAGAACGGCGAGGCGTCCGATCCCATCTCCTACCTCAGCTATCCCGGCTTCGACCTGCCGGACGGCGTACGCCATCTGCAGCTCATGGGCGTCAGGTACTTCCTCGCCATGTCTCCACCGGTGGAGGCGCAGGCGGCTGCCGACCCCTCGCTCGTCCGTGTCGCCCAGACGACCGGTTTCCCCGGCCCCATCAACGGCGTTCCGGACCCGAAGCCCGTCTGGCAGCTCTATCTCGTGAAGAACAGCCCACTCGTGAAGCCGCTCGGCTACCTGCCCGAGGTGGAATCGTCCGACGCGCAGAAGTGGCTCGACACCAACCTCGCCTGGTACGAGCGGGAGAACTACTGGCCGGTGGAGCTCGCCCGCTCAGGCCCGGCGTCCTGGCCGCGTGCCCGCGCCGGCACGCTCGTTCCGCAGCAGCGAGGCATCCCGGTCACGCCGACCACCGTGAGCGACGTGCGAACGACCAACTCCTCGATCTCGTTCCACGTGTCACGCCTCGGCTCGCCCGTGCTCGTGAAGATCCCCTACTTCCCGAACTGGACCGCCTCAGGAGCAGACGGGCCGTACGAGGCCTCCCCGAACCTCATGGTCGTCGTGCCGACGAGCCACGACGTGACTCTCACCTACGGCACGGACACGGTGGACTGGGCGGCAAAAGCCGGCTCGCTCCTCGGTCTTGCCGGGCTCGGCGCCATGGCGTTCACGCGTCCGCCCGACCCCGGCGCCCCCGTGCGGGGCGACGTGCCCGTGAGGCCGGGCGGCGGGAATGACCGCGACACAGAGGCCGCCGAAGGCACGTCAGGCATCCCCACCCGGACCGACCTCGTACCAGAAGGCAGGAGCAGCGGACCACCGAGGGCTTCTCCGTTGCCGGCGGAGGAGAGCGACGACCCGCTCGACCTCGAGAGCGACCCGTCCGGTTCGTGGCCGCCAGAGGGCCGGGAGTGAACCACCCGGTCGTGTCCGTAGTGCTGCCGGCCCACAACGAGTCCGCTCTCCTCGAAGCGGTCGTCACCGAGATCGTGCGCGGGCTCGAGGAGCGGCAGCTCGACCACGAGATCATGGTCGTCGAGAACGGCTCGAGCGACGGCACGGCGGCAATCGCGCGCAAACTGGCAAGCAGCTTCGGCTCTGTGCGTGCGCTCGCCCTCGAGCAGGCGGACTACGGCAGAGCCATCGCGACCGGAATCGAGCAAGCGACCGCTCAGGTGGTCGTCCTCTTCGACGTCGACTACTTCGACCTCCACTTCCTCGACGAAGCGGTCGCGATGGTGCGGGAGGGGAAGGCGGCGATAGTCCTCGCGAGCAAGCGAGCACCGGGCGCAGAGGACCTGCGCCCGGTGATGCGGAGGTTCCTCACCGCAGGCTTCACGACCGCCATGCGGACACTCCTGCGGCTGCCCGTGACCGATGCCCACGGCATGAAGGCGCTGTCGAGGGAGGTCTGCGCACCGCTTGCGAAGGCCTGTTCCATGGGTGGTCCCCTTTTCGACGTGGAGCTCGTGGTACGGGCCAGCCGCGCCGGGGTGCCCATCGTCGAGCTGCCTGCCCGGGTGAGAGAACGACGCCCGCCACGTACCCCTGTGCTGCAGCGAAGCATCGAGTCCGCCGTGGGTCTCTTACGCCTGCGGAGACTCATGAAGAAGGGCGCCGAGGAGCCGAAGGGCTGACGAGCCGGCGCGCCGAGACACCTACCCGCCCGAACCGGGCCGGGAGGCCCGGGCGGACAGCAAGGCTTTCCCCCGAGACGGCATTCGCGCTCGCGCTCAGTATCCTCGACCGCCGTGCCGAGTGAGTTTCCCCGGATACCCGGCCCGGCTCGATCCGTCTACCGATCAAGCCGGCGGTCTCGCCGTCCCTTCCACCGCGACGGGCGCGAGCTGAGCGGCCTTCGCCGCGGCGCCTTCGCCCCGGACCGCGGCAAGCACGCTCGGCGCCCGCAGTCGGGCCGGCGGTGGCCGAAGCGCCTCTTGATCGGCGTTCTGAGCCTCGTCATCATCATCGCGATCCTGCTCGTCGGGACCTACTTCTACATCGACTCGAAGCTCGGGGAGATCCGTCGTGTCGCCGTTCCCGCCCTCACACCGGAGCAGCCCGGCAAACCGATCGACATTCTGCTCATCGGTTCGGACTCTCGCTCGTTCGTGAACAACCCGACACAGGCCCGCGACTTCGGCAACACGACCACCTACGGGGGCCAGCGGAGCGACGTCTCGATCGTCCTGCGCCTCGTACCCGGCACCTCCCGGATCGAGATGCTCGCCATCCCCCGCGACCTCTGGGTGCACATCGCCGGCACGACAGGGTCCGACAAGATCAACGCGGCCTTCAACAGCGGTCCGAACCAGCTGGTCCAGACGATCCAGCAGGACTTCAAGATCCCGATCAACCACGTGATGGTCGTCAACTTCCCCGGCTTCGCCGGCATGGTCGACTCGCTCGGAGGCATCTCGCTCGACTTCTCGATGCCGGTCCGTGACACGATGTCCGGTCTCGACATCACCCAGACGGGCTGCCAGCTGCTCGACGGCCAGCAGGCGCTCGCCCTCGTGCGCAGCCGTCACCTCTACTACTACGAGAAGAAGGCCTGGCACTACGACGGTATGAGCGACTGGAGCCGCATCCGCCGCCAGCAAGCCTTCTTCCACGCCCTGTTGAACCGGGTGCACACGGCCATCCCCGACGTGTTCCGCCTCAACTCGTTCCTCGACGCGGCAGTGACCGACCTCACGGTCGACTCGAACCTCTCCTCGAGCGAGATGATCTCGCTCGGCATCAAGTACCGCTCAGTCTCCTCGTCGAACCTCTCGACCACCGTGCTCCCGACGACACCTACGGTGATCAACGGCACGGACGTGCTGCTGCCCGCACAGCCCTACACGAAAGCGACCATCGCCACCTTCCTCGCCTTCGGAGCCAGCTCGGCGCCCCCCGCCACGACGGCATCCGGCTCGCCGGCGAAGAAGGGACACTCGAAGTCCCGCTCGGCATCCGGCGGCGCCGCCTCAACGTCGGCCTCGTCGACGCCGCCGAGTGACGTCGTGACGGACACGCCCCAGTCACTCCCCGAGCCCTGGAACCCGACGCCGTGCTGAGCGCCCGCTAGGACCCGGCTGCCTCCCTGTTCGAGACCTCGATCAGCCGGTCGAGAACCCTGAGCGCAGCACCGGAGTCCACGATCTCGGCGGCCTGCGCCACGCCGTCGGCGATGGACTCCGCCTTCCCCGCGACCACCAGCCCGGCCGCGGCGTTCCAGACGACGAAGTCACGCCCGGGACCGGGCTTACCGCCGAGCACGCTCCGCAGGATTCTCGCGTTCGTCCCCGCGTCCCCGCCCTTCAGGTCCGAGATGTCCGCCCTCGCCAGCCCGAAGGCGCCGGCGTCGACCTCGTATCGGCGGAGCCTGCCGGATCCGGCGCCGGCGGCACCTGCCGGCACCAGCTCCAGCACGTCGGTCGACGCCCCCGTCGACATCTCGTCGAGCCCGTCGCGACCGTGCACGACCATCGCGTGCACGGCGCCGTTCGCCTCGAGGACGGCCAGCATCTTCTCCGCCATCACCGGGTCGCCGACGCCGACGAGCTGCCGGACCGCACCGGCGGGGTTCGCGAGGGGGCCGAGGAAGTTGAAGATGGTCGCCACGCCGAGCTCGCGCCGGACGGGAGACGCGTGGCGCATCGCAGGGTGGAAACGGGGAGCGAGGCAGAACCCGATCCCGACCTCGTCGATGCAGCGAGCAACGCCGGCCGGACCGAGCTCCACGGCGACCCCGAGTGCCTCGAAGACGTCGGCGGAGCCGGCGAGAGACGAGGCCGCCCTGCCGCCGTGCTTGCAGACCCGAGCTCCCGAAGCAGCGACGACGAGGGCCGCCATCGTGGAGACGTTCATGCTGCCGCTCCTGTCTCCACCCGTTCCGCAGGTGTCGACTATCTCGCCGGCGACCTCGACTCGCTCCCCGTGGGCTCGCATCACGGCGACGAGGCCGGCCATCTCCTCGACGGTCTCGCCCTTGGTCCGAAGGGCCGCTGCGAAGGCGGCGATCTGCGCGGGTGTCGCCTCACCTGTGAGGACGGAGTCGAAGGCGGCCTGAGCTTGCTCTCCGCTCAGGTCTTCGCGCCGCATGAGCCGCCCGAGCACGGCCGGCCACCCGCCGAGCTCGTCGAGGCTCAGTCCCACCAGAGATGATGATCGAGGACGCCCCGGGCGATCAGGTCGAGCTGCACCTGGGAGGTCCCCTCGACGATCGTGAGCTGGCGTGCGTCCCGGTACCAGAGCTCCGTCGGGTGGTCTTTCATGTAGCCGGCAGCCCCGAGCAGCTGCACGGCGAGCCCGGAAGCCCGAACGGCCACCTCGGTGGCGTGGTACTTCGCCATCGAGAGGTACGGCACCCACTCGCGGGTGAACCTGCCCTCGTCGGCGAGCCCGGCAGCCCGGTAGGTGAGGAGCCTGGCAGCCTCTATGTCGACCGCGAGCTTCGCGATCTCCCACCTGATCCCCTGCAGGTCCGAGATGGTGCCTCCGAAGGCGGGGCGAGCCTTCACGTACTCGGTCGCGTACATGAGAGCCCCTTCGGCGAGGCCTATGCCGCGAGCGGCGACGATCGGCCGCATGGAATTGAGGCCGAGCATGGCGAGGCGGAAGCCGCCGACCTCGCCGATCACGTTCTCGGGTGGTACGTGCACGTCCTCTAGGACGAGCTCGCCCGTGTCCACGCCGCGGACGCCCATCTTGTCGTCGAGCCGGCCGACCGAGACGCCCTCAAAGGCGCGCTCGACGACGAAAGCCGTGATCGCGTCGTGCTTGCGGCTCGCCGGCTCGCCCGTCTTGGCGAAGACGGTGTACCAGTCCGCCTGGGCGACTCCTGACATCCAGCACTTGACGCCGTTCAACACGAAACCGCCGGGCACGTCGGGATCGGCCGTCGCCCGTGTACGCATGCCGACGACGTCACTCCCCGCTCCGGGCTCGGACAGCCCGAAGGCGGCTCGTCGCGAGCCCTCGGCGATGTCCGGCAGGTACCTCCTCTTCAGCTCCTCTGACCCGGCGATCATGACGGGTCCGGTCGGCAGACGGGTGAGGAGGAGCATCAGAGCTGCCGTGTTCGAGTACTTGGCCACCTCCTCGATGGCGATGGTGAGGCCGAGGATGCCTCCGCCCGATCCCCCGTATTCCTCGGGGATGCACAGGCCGAGCAGCCCGGCCGCGCCGAACGCTTCGAACAGGTCGCTCGGGTACTCGCCGGTCTCGTCGATCTCGCGCGCCCGCGGCTTCACCTTGTCCCTGGCGAGACGCCGGACGGACTCTTGGAGCGCGAGCAGCTCAGGTGGGAGATCGAAGTTCACGGTCGCAGGCTACTCGCAGCCCGCGAACGAGATCCTCAGGCGCTCTTGCGCCGCTGGCGGAGCAAGCGGCGGCGCTCCCGCTCCGTGAGCCCGCCCCACACGCCTTCC
>JAJYVX010000338.1 GCA_021791795.1 Actinomycetes bacterium
GGTCAGCTCGACGGCCATGTCGTTGCGGTCGACGCCGTAGAGGCATCGGCCGATCACCTGGCGGCTGGCATGGCTCAAGGCGAGCGCGTCGGGCTCTTCCCCGCCGCTCCGCCACCTCGCGAGCCGGACGGCGATGCGCCGGGCCGCGGCAACGAGAAAGTGCCCGCTGCCGCACGCCGGGTCGCAGATCCGAAGAGCCAGCAGGGCGGCCTCGGGGTCGGGCGCTCGTTCCGTCTCGTCGAGCAGCGGGTCGAGCGCGCTGTGGAGGAGCTGGGCGACGAGGCTCGGGTGCGTGTAGTAGCTGCCGGTGCTCTTGCGTTCGGTGCCTGCAGCGGTGTCGAGCCTGAAGCTCGGTCCGTCGGGATCGAGCACGGGATGGAGATCGAGCAGGGACTCGTAGATGGCGCCCAGCTCTTCGGAGCCGAGGTGGCGGTAGTCGACCTTGAGCCGGGCGTGGTCTTCGGTCACGTAGGCGAGCCGACGCAGGGCATCGAGCAGCGCGGCGTTGGTGAGCTCCCCAGCGTCGAGGTCAGGGCAAGCCTCTGGCGACCAGAGGAAGCCGTCGAGAGCGGGCAGCCCGAGCGCCGCCTCGCCCTTCGCGGAGGACAGGGCCCGGACGACCACCTGGAACGCCCGCCAGAGGTCGCCGTGCGGGCTTCGCCCTGGGGAGCCGGCGAGGCGGCGGAGGCGGTCGGTCGAGTAGTAGCGGCGGTAGCGGTCGCGCGCGACCGGGTCGGCCAAGGGTGGGTGCAGCAGGGCGCGGTCTTCGGCGACGAAGCAGAAGATGAGCCGGTAGGCGAGGCGGAGAAGCTGGCGGTAGTACTCCTGGCCAGAGAGTGCTCCCGAGGCGAGACGGGCGCGCAGCGCAGCGTTGGCAGGGTGTGCGAGAAAGCCGGCGCCGAGGATGCTGATGGCCTGGGTGACCTGACCCCGTAGGCGATCGAGGGATCGGATGCCGCTTGCGGCAGCCTCGTCGGCCCAGGCATCGAGCCAGCACCCTCCCTGCGGGCGCGCCTCGAGGCGGCTTTGGTGGCAGGTGAGCCACGCGAGGAAGAAGTCGGCAAAGGACTGCGTGGCGAAGATCGACTCGAGGTCGAACTCGACGAAGCTGGCCCGCGACCCGGCCGAGCCGGAGCGGAGGAGGCGCAGTTTACGGCCGTTGCTCACGATGCCCCACGCTCGGACACCGGTGAGGTCCAATGCCTCTTGGAGTAGGCGGCTCGGGCTCAGGCGTCTCGTTTGGTCCGGGATAGGTACGGCCTTGTCCAGTTCTATGTCCCAACCGACGAGGTGCACCGGGACAGTGCCCCAGGCGTGGCTGATGGGATAGCTGCGCTCGCCGAAGACGAGCGGCGTCGCCGGCTGAAGCCATCCGTAGCCGAAGGCGACGAGGACTGGAAGCGTCCAGAGCCGTTCCCCGTTGGCTTCAAGCGAGCTCGATGGCGTCTTTGAGGAGTCATCGAGGCGCTGCCAGCGGGCGAGCAGGTTGTTGAAGGCGGCGCTGGTCGCCTCCTCCAGGCGCTCGCCGGGAGCGAGGTGGTACGCGCCAGGGGAGAGTCCGGGGAGGCCCGAGTCAAGGTGCCCGACGCGCGCGAGAAACGGCGCCGGTAGGAGGCTCCCGGCGCTGAGAAGGGCCGGGAACGGCGAGGTAGTAGTCGCCGGCATCTACGCGGTGCCGACCGGGAGCAGGATGTAGGCGCCGAGCACGTCCGGGCGGTGTGGACGCACGGCCAAGCGGACACTGGCACCGGCGGCCTGGCGCACGCGGCGGTGCGCCTCCTGGATCTCAACAGCCCGCCGGGCAGCTTCGACTTCGAGTCTGGAGGTCAAGCCGTCTGCGTGCTCGGTGAGTCGGGACAGGAACAACGCCGACTGCGCGGGATCGACGTTGGCGTCGGGGGTGGCTTCCAAAAGCCTGAGTGCCTGGTCGGGATCAAGCCAGCTTGCATCCGTCGGGGCGCCTTCGAAGCCGAGGATTCCAGCGTCCTCGGCGAGGATGCCCGGGCGGTTCGGCCACGACAGCTCGAATCGGAACCGCAGCAGGAGCAGCGTCGTCCGACGCGCGACCGCCTTCGTGCGCACCACGGCGGCTCGCCGGGCCGGTCCGGGCTGAAGCGGATCGAGCGCGGCATCGAGGGTCTTCGCCGCGAGCCCGGCAACGAAAGGATGAGTCCGGCTGAGGTACAACTCGCCAGTGCGGACGGGTAGCTCGAAACGTACGGTCGCAGCGTCGCCACCGAGGCTCGCTCGAAGCTCCCCGGGCATGCCCTGGGCGTGAAGGCGCAGGCTGCCGTCGGAGGCCAGGTTGACCGTCGCGCCCCAGGCCTGCGCCGCCTCGGCGATGAAAGAGACGAGATCGGCCGGTGATCCGATAGCGCGACGCGCGGCGGCGAGCTCGTCCACCACCTCCTCGGGGTGGATCGAGCGCTGGGCGAAACGGCTCTGGGAGCGCCGCTCGCGCTCAGCCGCGTCCTCCCACGGGAGCTCCAGCTGGCGGGCGGCCGGGGTTGTCTCAAAGAGCTCGAGCTGGTCGGGGCGACTCGCCAAGAGTGCACCGCGGACCAGCTCTTCCACCAGCTCCTCGGTGTTGCCCGGCACCGGCACGTGGATACCGAGGCGGCTCC
>JAJYVX010000339.1 GCA_021791795.1 Actinomycetes bacterium
TGGGCCGGCGCGGATCTCATCGACATGGAGTGCGTGCAGTTCCATCCGACGGGGATGGTCTGGCCGCCGTCTGCCCGGGGGCTCCTCGTCACGGAGGGAGTGCGGGGCGACGGAGGCGTGCTCAAGAACAGCGAGGACAAGCGGTTCATGTTCGACTACATCACGGACTACTTCAAGAAGGAGACGGCGGCCTCGATCGAGGAGGCGGACAAGTGGTACGAGAACAAGACCGACTACCGCCGTCCACCTGAGCTCCTCCCCCGGGACGAGGTCGCCCGGGCAATCAACACCGAGGTGAAGTCCGGACGAGGGAGCCCGCACGGCGGCGTCTTCCTCGACATCGCCTCGCGACGCTCGCCCGAGTTCATCAAACGGCGCCTCCCCTCCATGTACCACCAGTTCAAGCAGCTGGCTGACGTGGACATCACGACCGACGCCATGGAGATCGGGCCGACGTGCCACTACATCATGGGAGGTGTCCGCGTGGACGCGGACACTGAGCGCACCACGGTGCCGGGGCTCTACGCGGCGGGTGAGGTGGCCGGAGGCATGCACGGCGCCAACCGCCTCGGGGGGAATTCCCTTTCCGACCTGCTGGTGTTCGGGCGACGCGCCGGGCTCGCCGCCGCGGAGCACGCCCTCGGCACGACCGGGGCGCCGGTTCTCGACGAGGCGGCCCTGTCGGACGCCGCAACGCACGCCCTCTCGTACTTCGAGCACGACGGGGGCGAGAACCCCTATGCAGTCCACGAGGAACTACAGGACACGATGCAGAGCCTGGCCGGGATAATAAGGAACGAGGCCGAGCTGCTCGAAGCCCGCGACCGCCTGCAGGAGTTGACGGAGCGGGCGAACAAGGCCTCCGTCACGGGCGGGCGGGAGTTCAACCCGGGCTGGCACATGGCCCTCGACCTCGAGTCGATGCTGTCCGTCGCCAAGTGCACCGTCCTCGGGGCGATCGAGCGCAAGGAGAGCCGAGGGGGCCACACGCGCGAGGACTACCCCAAGGCAGATGCCGAGTTCGAGAAGGTGAACATGGTGACGAGGATCGCCGGCGACGTGGTGACCCTCGCCGTGGAGCCCAAGCCGCAGATGCCGGACGACTTGGCCGCACTTTTCGAGGAGACGGCGTAATGGCGATCGACACCGGCCAGGGCGCCGGATCAGGCACGGCCTTCGGCTCCGCGCGTAAGTCCGGCGCGCCGGCCGGAGGCACTGGTGGCGAGCTCGTGATGAAGCTCTGGCGCGGAGACGCCGGCGGCGGCGAATTCGTCGAGTACCGCCTCCCCGCCCAAGAGGGCGAGGTCGTCCTCGACGTCGTGCACCGCATACAGGCGACGGAGGCACCCGATCTCGCCGTCCGATGGAACTGCAAGGCGGGCAAGTGCGGCTCTTGCTCCGCCGAGATCAACGGCCGGCCACGTCTCATGTGCATGACTCGCATGAGCACTCTTCCCACCGACGAGCCCGTGACCGTCTCACCGATGCGCGGCTTCCCGGTCATGCGGGACCTCGTGACGGACGTGTCGTACAACTTCGAAGTGGCGAAACTCATCCCTGCCTTCACCCCCGGCCCCAAACCAGCCAGCGGCTACCGCATGAAGCAAGAGGACATCGACCGGGGGCAGGAGTTCCGCAAGTGCATCGAGTGCTTCCTCTGCCAGAACGTCTGCCACGTGATCAGGGATCACGAGGAGAACAAGCGCCACTACGCAGGCCCTCGCTTCTTCATCCGGCTGGCCGAGCTCGAGATGCACCCCCTCGACACGCTCGACCGCCGCTCCTACATACGGGAGCGGATGGGTATCGGGCTGTGCAACATCACGAAGTGCTGCACGGAGGTCTGCCCCGAGGACATCCACATCACTGACAACGCCATCATCCCGCTGAAAGAGCGCGTCGTCGACGCAGCCTTCGACCCCATTGCGTGGCTCGGGCGGAAGATCCGGCGCCGCCCGGCGCCACTTCCGGCCGCCGAGGTGGCCAAGTTCACCGGTGCCGCCCGGGGTGCCGGCTCGGGACAAGCTTGAGCGAGCTGCAGCCGGCCAAAGTAGAAGGCGAGTTCCTCTCCGACGAGTGGTTCGAATCTCTCCGCGCCCTCGTGGCCGAAGCTCCCGCACCCGAGCAGCCGTTCCGGCTCGGAGTGGTCGTCACGGCCGTGCCGGGGCGCGGCGAGATCTCCTACACATTGAGCTTCTCCGGCACCTACATGACGGGCCTGAGCGTCGGGTCCGTCGACGATGCCGACGTCGTAATCGTCGAGTCCTACGAGGACGCCCGGTCGCTCGGGTCGGGCGACGTGACCGCCGCCCAGCTGCTCGAGGAGGGGCGCATCAAACTCCGAGGCGACGTGAGGCGGCTCGTCGCCGCGGCCGACACCCTCGCAGCCGTCGGCGCCCGCCTCAGCTGATCTTCCGAGTAGGCCCGGACACCCTGGCGAAGACGGCGACCGGGTCGCTCGACCCGGTCGCCGACACTCACCTGGACGTGAGGTCCGACCCGAGTTCGGCGGGTCATTCGCGAACGTCCTGGTCACGGGACCGCGATTGAGAAGTGTTCCCCCTACACACCACCGTTGACCTGGGAGGACGCGATCAGCTGATGCGGGCTCGGTCCCAGGAGC
>JAJYVX010000340.1 GCA_021791795.1 Actinomycetes bacterium
GGAGCTCCGACGTGGCATCGCCGGCCTTGCGCCCGGACCTCGCAAAGCGGCGGGTCGGGGCCACCCCGACGGCCCGGCCGACGCAGCCGGCCCCGGCCCGGACCCTCGTGTGCCCGAGCCTGCCCCGAACGGCCGGGCGCGCCGTGACCCGCTCCGGATCGTCGTCGTCCACCCGGACCTGCTCGGCACCTACGGAGACGCCGGCAACGCCCTCGTGCTCGCCAACCGGGCCCGCTGGCGCGGCGTGCCGGCCGAGATCCTCTTCGCCACCTCGGACGTCGCGCTACCCGAGACCGCCGACCTCTACTGCCTCGGAGGTGGCGAGGACGGCCCCCAGAGCCTCTCGGCCGACGAGCTCGGCGACGGAGCGCTCGCCCGGGCGCTCGCCCGGGGCGCGACGGTCCTCGCGGTCTGCGCAGGCTTCCAGATCCTCGGGCGCACGTTCCCCGGCGCGGGCGGCGCTCCACACGCCGGGCTCGACCTGCTCGACGTCACGACCGTCCGCGGCCCCGGCAAGCGGGCAGTCGGCGAGGTCCTCGCGGACGTGGTGCCCGACTGTGCGCCCTCCGACGGCGCTGGCGGCGTGGCCGCCAGAGCCGGCGCTCGCAGGGTCCTCGGCGCGGTCGAACGCCTCACGGGCTTCGCGAACCACGGCGGAGCGACCCGCCTCGGGAGCGACGCTACCCCGCTGGCTCGCGTGCTTGCCGGCCCCGGCAACGACGGCTCGGGCGCCGGGGCCGTCGACGGCGCGGTCGCGGGCAGGGTCGTGGCCACCTACCTCCACGGGCCCGTGCTCGCACGCAACCCGAGCCTCGCCGACGCGCTCCTCCGCCTCGCCACCGGCGCGACACTGGACCCGCTCGACGACACGGAGGAGCAGGCTCTGCGGTCGGACCGGCTCGGGTCGGCGGCACGGCCGCGGGCGGGCAGAATTCGGTCGAGCCGTGCCCGCACGAGGAGGATAGGGTAACCGCAATGGATTGCAGCCCACGCCTCGAAGACGTCGGTGGCACCGTGACGGCGCCGAGGGCGGCGAGGAGCTGGTCGGTCCGCCTGAAGGGCTTTGTCGCCCTCACCAAGCCACGGATCATCGAGCTGTTGCTGATCACGACCGTCCCGACGATGTTCGTCGCAGCCCACCGGCTCCCCTCGGCCGGCCTCGTCCTGCTCACGCTCGCGGGCGGCTCACTCGCAGCCGGTGGTGCGAACGCGATGAACATGGTCTACGACCGGGACATCGACGCGATCATGGAGCGGACCAAGGGGCGCCCGCTCGTCACGGGTGTCGTGACCCCCCGGGCGGCGCTCGTGTTCGCGATCGGGCTCGAGGTCGCCTCGTTCGTCTTGCTGTGGCAGACGGTCAACCTCCTCTCGGCAGTGCTCGCGGTGTCCGCGACGGCCTTCTACGTCTTCGTCTACACGATGTGGCTGAAGCGCTCGTCCTCGCAGAACATCGTGATCGGCGGTGCCGCCGGAGCGGTTCCCGTCCTCGTCGGCTGGAGCGCCGTCACCGACCACGTGGCGCTCGCCCCGCTCGTCATGTTCGGCGTGATCTTCCTGTGGACACCTCCGCACTTTTGGGCTCTCGCCGTCCGCTACCGTGACGACTACGCGAACGCGAGGGTCCCGATGCTGCCGTCCACCACGGGCATCGATACCGTCGTTCGCAACATCATCGGCTACACCGCGGCGCTCTGGCTGCTCTCGGCCGCTCTCGCGCCGGCGGCGCACCTCGGGCTGGTCTTCTTCGCGATCACGATGGTCCTCGGCGCGACGTTCTTCTGGCGCTCGTGGTCGCTCCGGCGAGACGCCAGCCCGAAGCGCGCGATGAAGCTGTTCGGCTTCTCGATCACGTACCTCACGGTCCTGTTCGTCGCGATGGGGGTGACCGCGATTGTCCGCCATCCGTGAGGCGGGCATGCGCGGGACCGGCTCCGCTCCGACCGGCGACGCAGTGACGGGCGCGGACGCGGCGCGAGACCCCGGCAACCTGCCGGCTGCGCGGCGCGGTCTGCTTGCCGGCCGGCGCCTCACCGTCGCAGTGATCGTCGCATTCGCCTGCGCTGCCGCTTTCGTCGCCTACGCCGTCCAGGCCGCCCGCTCTCGGCCGGTCGGGCAGTTCCCCGTCGCGAAGCTCGCCGTGCTGCCAAAGGGCACGCCCGCTCCGGTCTTCCGCCTCGCGCGCCTCGGAGGCGGCGCCAAGGTGGACCTGGCGAGCTTCAGGGGGCGGCCGACGGTCGTCAACTTCTTCGCGTCGTGGTGCACCGACTGCCGTGCGGAGCTGCGCGCCTTCGGTCAAGTCTCCCGGGCCTACGGCTCCGAGGTCCACTTCGTCGGTGTCGACACGAACGACTCGGACCCCCAGCTCGCCCGGAGGCTGCTCGCAGCCGCAGGTGACCGGTACCCTGTGGGCCTTGACCCGCGGGGCGTCGTCGCCTCCTCGAAGTACTCCATCGCCTTCCTGCCCGTCTCGGTCTTCCTCGACGCGAAGGGCGATGTCGTCGGCGAGACCTACGGCGCGCAGACCGTGCCGAGCCTCACCCGTTGGATGCGCCGCCTCGACGCCGGCGTGCCGGCCTCGTGAGCGCAGCACAGCCGGATCCGCCGGGAGCCCGGGTCGGCT
>JAJYVX010000341.1 GCA_021791795.1 Actinomycetes bacterium
GCGCCCGGGGCGGGGCGGACATCCTGGTCCGCCACGGGCAGTCCTGCGTCGCGCTCGTGGTGACCAACTACGCACCGAGCGAGGAGTGGGCGCGCCTTGCCGAGGAGACAGGCGTCGCCATCGTCGTGATCGGCACGGACGCCGACGACGACGCCGCGTAGTGACTTCGCCCCGTCCGCCGTCCATGACCGGACGACGGACGGGGCGTCTCCAACTCCTCGCTGAGGATCATCTGGCTGGGCCCGAACCCGTCGCCAGAGCTTCGCTCGACACCTGCTGGTCGGCGAGGTGTGCGCGACACCGCCGGACGACCTCGGCGTCGATGGGGCGCTCGTCGCCTGGCACCAGGCGTTGCGTGCCGCGTGACTCCGGTCCCTCTCGCCATCCGTCTGCTCGGGTGGCGAGAGGGACCTTCTCAGCCCGATGCCGCACCGCCTCGTTCGAGGCGCTCGATCCGGCGAGCCATGTCGGTGAACATTTGCGGCAGGGCGAGGAACTGGCGCAGCACTTCCCGGTGGTCCCCGGTCGGGGGAGATGGGAGCGGGTCGACGCTGAGGCGCACCGGCCGGCCGGCTTTCTCGGCGAGCTTGATGAGCAGACGCTCCCCGTCGCCCGGCACGGTGCCCCCTGCCATCGGGGAGAGGATCGGGTCGGCGCTGAACAAGAAGTGCCGCCCAGCCGACGGGGGGCCACCGAAGAGGATTGCCTCTGTGCCAAGTTCTCTCACGGCATTGGCGAGGATGAGCACGTGCGCGTCGAGGAGCCCTGTGGCCTGGGCGCTGGAGATCGGGCGCACGGCCTCGACGAAGGACAGTGCGTGCTCGCGATCCGCGCACGCCTCGCAGAGCGCGACGAGCTCGGCCTCGCCGGAGTACCAGTCGACGACGCACGGCGCGACCGATCCAGCACAGCGGTTGCTCGCACGGGCGCAGCGAGGAAAGATCACCCTGCGGACCCATTGACGCTCTGCCCGCAAGCCGTGCTCTCCAAGGAGGATGTGGCCGTAGAGGTCGACCTCGAGCAGAACTCGGCTCCCACCGATGCTCGACGCGGCGTCGGTTGCGAGCACCTCGGCGCGTGCGTAGAACCCGCAGGTACATGCCCGCCCCGGTGCTCGGTGGCCGACCGTTGGAGCGTCGCAGCGGGCACGGTCGAGGGAGGAGTAGGCGGCATGGCCACTGGACAGGGGCAGGAACCGCCAGTGCCCCTCGGTCAGCCGGATGCCTCCTGCGAGCTTCCAGCCCCTAATCGGCGGCGGCTTGGCAGGATCGGCCGCCTTGGCCGCCGGGAGCGGAGGCACGATGAGGAGCGGGCCCCAGGCGATCGGTTCGCCGGACCGCCAGCCGGTCGGGCCGTGGAGCACCGGGAGGCCAGGCAGTTCTGGCAGGAGATGCCCCGCGTCGGGGATGGCCTGTCGGTCGGGCGGTCCGTCCTCAAGATCGGCGAGCGACGACATCGGCGGTGTCCTGTGGCTCTTGCATGCTTGGCCACGGCACACGCTCGGGTGCTGTGCCGAGCACGGGCTGGGCGACCTCGGCCCGCAGCCGCGCGATCTCGAGCGGCTCGGAGACCTCCAGCTCCGCGACGATGTTGCCGATGTCCATGGGACGATCCTAGCGCCGGACACAAACAGCGGACGCATCGCGTGGGTGCGTACCAGCGATCGCCGGGGCGAGGTGGACCGTCCGGCTTTGGTCACGAGGCATCTGGTCGACGACCGAGCTCGGGTCAATCAGGACCCGAGCGTCCGCCCGATACGCCGGAGCTCACGGCAGCGGGCGCCTGCGCCCCGACCTTGTCAGCACACACGGCGTCGACGCTGTTCGACGAACGCGGCCTCGTCGACCTCGAGCACCGCGCTGCCGCCGTCGAACGAAGCGATCCTCGTCGCTCATCACGGCGAGGCCAGGGTCGCGACGACGCCCTTTGCCGACGCGATGGAGGACTTCGGCGCGTCGGTGGACAAGAAGCTCTCGGTTGGGGAGGTCTCCGAGTCGCTCGCCAACTGGGTCGGCGAGCGCCTCGACGCAGGGCGGGGGCCGACGGGGCTCGTCGTCGCCGGCGTCGAGGACGGGCAGGGGCGCGCGGTCGCTCGGTTCGGCGCGGCCGTCACCCGGCTCGTCCTCGGGTACAACCCGAGCGCCCTACGTGCAAAGGCCACTGCTCGTGGCATGAGCGGCGGCGCAGATGACCCACCAGTAGCAGGCGGGGCGGACGAGGCCATCCCCCGATCACGCGAGCGTGTCCCTGGAGGCCATTTCCAATGCCTTGGTCGCTGCTTGGAGACATCCCCGGAGCCGGTCCTCCGAGGAGACCGTCACAGTGCAGTCGCCTCATGGACCAGATGGCCGTCGGGCAGCTGACCGACGATCGAACTCGGGTCGATCACGACTCTGTAGCCTGTCGTCTCGGCGATCTCCAACGAAGCGAGCTCGAGGTCGCTGTAGTCGATCCCCTCGTCGATGTCGGCCAGGACCGCGACCGACCACTCGTCACCGTCGAAATCGGGCCCGAACACGCGCAGGTTATGGGCGCCATGACGTGCACAGGCGGCTTCGACGGCATCTGTGTGCTGTCGCAGGACCGCGAGGAGCTCTGCCTTCGAGCGGGCGA
>JAJYVX010000342.1 GCA_021791795.1 Actinomycetes bacterium
GCGGCTCGACCTTGATGACGTCACAGCCCATGTCGCCCAGCAACATGGCTGCGAGCGGTCCGGCGAGGACCTGGGACATGTCGAGGACCTTCACGTCCTCCAACGGCGTCGTCGCCACGTCTGCACATCCGCTGCTCGCCGCGCCGAGGCACCACGAGCTCGGTCCGAACCGACGAGACGTCCAATTTGCCCACCCTGTGGCGACCGGGCTCGCGTCGGTCCGATGCGCTCGTGCTTGCGCAGCGCGACTACCGTCACTAGTTTCACCTGACAGCCTGATTGTCAGGCAATCCGTCACAACGATGACCGACGGACCGCAGCGGGTCAAGAACTGCCGGGAGCGGCACGGCCTGACCAGGCCCGGCAGACGGGCTCCGGGCTGGTTCCGAGCGCCGCCAGCGACGGTCGAGGAGCGGACCACATGCCATCATCGAACCGGTCGTCCGGCGCCACGAGAACGCTGGCTGAGCATGCAGTGAACGTCCACTTCGAAGACCTTCCGCCCGACGTCGTGACGGTTGCCGAACAGTGCATCCTCGACGTGCTGGGCGTTGCGATCGCCGGTGCCGACGAGCCGGCGGCCCGGCTGGTCCACGAGGTGACGCTGGCAGAGGGGCGACCGGGGAGCTCCTCGCTGCTCGGCTGGCCCGGACAGCGCACCTCGGCGAGCGCCGCCGCGCTGATCAACGGCACCGCCGCGCACGCGCTCGACTTCGACGACGTCCTGACTTCCATGACCGCCCACCCCTCTGCGCCAGTGGTCCCTGCGGTGCTCGGCCTCGCCGAGGAACGGCATGCGAGCGGCCGTTCGTTGATCGAAGCGTTCGTTTCGGGCTTCGAGGTCGAGGGCAGGATCGGGACCGCAGTCGCCCCGTCACACTATCGACGCGGGTTCCATGCGACCGGCACCGTGGGCACGTTCGGCGCCGCGGCAGCCACCGCCAGGCTCCTCGGGCTCGGACCAGACGAGATGGCGACGGCCCTGGGGATAGCCGGTGCTCAAGCAGCCGGCTTGAAGTGCGAGTTCGGCACCATGACGAAGCCCCTCCACGCCGGCAAGGCGGCGGCCAACGGGCTCTTCGCCAGCCGGCTCGCCGCACGCGGCTTCACGAGCGCGCACGACGTCATCGGATGCGACCAGGGCTTCGGGGCAACCCAGGCTGACGCGTCCGACCCGGACGTGCTCTCGTCGCCTTTCGGGTCTCCCTGGTACCTGATGCGGACCTTGTTCAAGCTCCACGCCTCGTGCCACTACACGCACTCGATCTTCAACGCCCTCGAGAAGGTTCGCTACGGGGTGGCCCCGGAGGAGATCGAGCGGATCGAGGTCCGCGTCCACCCCGACCTGCTCTCGGCATGTGGCATCCGCATGCCCGAGACCGGGCTCGAAGGGAAGTTCAGCATGGCCTACGTCGCGGCGCTCGCGCTCGCCCGCGGCAGCGCGGATCCGAGCTGGTTCTCCGACGATGCGGTACACGCACCCGAGCTCCGGGCGCTGTGCGAGAAGGTCGAGATCGCACCGTCGGTGGACATCCACCCGTTCAGCTCGGAGTGCGTCGTGCGGACCGTGGACGGCCGTGCCGCGGCGTCGACGGCCAGCAGCGACCAGCCCTCGTGGACGGATCGCCCCGACGAACAGTACCCGGCGCTCCTCTCCAAGTTCACCGCTCTCGTCGAGCCCGTCCTCGGAGCTCAACGGACGCGTCTCATCGCCGAGGGCGTCGCCCACCTCGAGGAGATCGGCGACGTCTCCGACCTGCTCGGGCACTGAGTGCTTCAGTCGGAGCCGCCGGTGTTCTCGAGCTCCTCGGCAAGAATTGGCGCGCCCGCCAGCACGGCGTGGATGCCGAGCACCGAGGCGATCTCCATCACCTCGAGGATCTCCTGAGGTGTCGCACCGAGGCCGAGCGCGTTCTCGATGTGGAGCTTGAGGCCCTTCGTGTAGAGGTGCGTCGCCGCCGTGTTGAAGGCGATGTAGACGAGCTCCTTCACCTTCGGCTCAAGCTTTCCGGTCCTCCACGGCACCGACGAGAACTCGGTGTAGGCCGCGAACATCTCGGGGTCGAGCTCGAGCATCTCGTCCCAGAAGGTGTGCCAGTAGCCGCGCATCTCGGTGAACTCCGCCTTCAGTCGCTGCTGGCGCTCGCCGAGCGGGTCCGGACCGGATCTGAGCCCCTTCTCCTCGAGGACCTCCACCAAGATGGGGACCCCGATGTTCATTGCGTGGATGCCCAGAGTGGCAGTGAGCTCAAGGACCTCCATGATCTCTGCCGGGCTCACGCCCAGCCGTAGCGCTGCCTGGACGTGCTGGCGCACTCCGGGAAGGTACAGATGCGTCGCATTGGCGTCGACGGCGATGTAGATGAGCTCCTTCACGCGGTCCGAGAGGTGGTTCTTCGTCCATGGGACCGCCGAGAGCTCGAGGTAGGCGAGGAGGAACTCGGGATCGAGCTCGAGGACCGTCTGCCACGACGGTCCCCAGACGCCACGGACCGCGATGAACCGCTCCTTGATCTCTTCCTGCCGTGCCGTCAGCGCCATCTTCTTCCTTTCGTCGTGATCAACGTCCGTACACCGCCCAAGCCGACGGAATGCGCGAACCCTTCCGA
>JAJYVX010000343.1 GCA_021791795.1 Actinomycetes bacterium
GTGTTCATGGGGATGGGCGAGCCGCTCGCCAATCCCGACCGGCTGTTCGAGGCGATCCGGCGCTTGCAGGGCGATCTCGGCATCGGCTCCCGCTCGATCACCGTCTCGACCGTCGGCGTCGTGCCCGGGATTCGCCGACTGGCGGCCGAGGCGCCGCAGGTGAACCTCGCCGTCTCCCTGCACGCCGGGAACGACGAGCTCCGCTCGAGTCTCGTCCCGCTGAACGAGCGCTATCCGCTCGCGGCGCTGCTTTCCGCATGCGAGGAGTACTGCGAGGCGACACATCGGAGGCTCTCGTTCGAGTGGGCCCTCATCTCGGGGGTGAACGACCGCCCCTCTGACGCCCGGGAGCTCGGCGCCCACGCCCGCCGGCTCGGCGCGCACGTCAACCTGATCCCGCTCAACCCCACGCCGGGCTACCTCGTCGCCGGCAGCAGCAAGGCCGCCGTCCGGGCGTTCCGCGACCGGTTGCGCGAGCTCGGCGTGAACGTGACCGTCCGTGACACCCGCGGGCAGGAATCCGATGCGGCCTGCGGCCAGCTCGCCGCCGGACTCGCGCCGGGCGTCCTGCGGCCCGGCCGGCGCTCCCACCGGTCGATCGAGGTGGCGACCAGCCCCCGCCTCGCCTAGCGTCCCCGGTCATGGCGACGCACTTCGACGGTATCGAGTCCATGAAGGCGAAAGTCGGCGAGCACCTCGGCTACAGCGACTGGCATCTCGTGACCCAATCCCAGGTGGACCTCTTCGCCGAGGCCACAGGGGACCACCAGTGGATCCACGTGGACCCAGAGCGGGCACGGCGCGAGAGCCCCTTCGGCGGCCCGATCGCGCACGGCTACCTGACGCTGTCGCTCGCCCCCGTGCTGCTCGGGCAGGTCTACTCGGTGAGTGGCGTCACCATGGGTGTCAACTACGGGTGCAACAAGGTGCGCTTCCCGGCGCCTGTCCCGGTGGGAAGCCGCCTCCGTCTCGGCGCCAGCCTCCAGTCGATCGAGGAGATCCAAGGAGGCGCGCAGGTGGTCCTCGCCCTCAGCTTCGAGGTGGAGGGGAGCGAGAAGCCTTCTTGCGTCGCAGAGACCGTCTTCCGCTTCTACCTGTGAGAGGGATCCGTTGACGGGCATGGCGCCGGCGGCGCACGGCCGCTCGGCGGAACGGAACCGGACGACGAAAGAGACCGACGTCGCCGCCCATCTCGATCTCGACCACCCGGCGCCGCCCGAGATCGAGACGGGGTTGCCCTTTTTCGACCACATGCTCGAGCAGCTCGGGAAGCACGGGGGTTTCTCGCTCTCGGTCCGCGCCTCGGGCGACCTCGCGGTCGACGCCCACCACACCGTCGAGGACGTCGGGATCCTCCTCGGGGACCTGTTCTCCGAAGCGCTCGGGGACAAAGCAGGCGTCCGGCGCTTTGCCTCTGTCTCGCTCCCCCTCGACGAAGCCCTCGTCGACGTGGCGCTCGATCTGTCGGGTCGGGGCTTTCTCCATTACGACCTCGAGGTGGCGCCAGACACCTTGCCGCTCGGGAGCCCGCCGTTCGACCCCCAGCTCGCCGAGGAGTTCTGGCGGGCGTTCGCGCACCGCGCCGGCATCACCTTGCACGTCACGCTCCGATATGGCCGTAACGCCCACCACGTGCTCGAGGCGTCGTTCAAGGCCGTCGCACGGGCGCTTGCCGAGGCCGTTCGGATCGAGGGCACGGCCGTTCCCTCGACAAAGGGCGTGCTGTGACAGCCCTCCGATGAGGCCCTCGGGCAGGCGGTGACGGGGTGATCGCAGTCCTCGACTACGGGATCGGAAACCTCCGCTCGGCCGAGAAGGCGCTTCGCCACGTCGGTGCGGACGCCCGCCTCGTCACCCGACCGGAAGAGGCCGCCGATGCGGCGGGCGTCGTGCTTCCCGGCGTCGGCGCCTTCGGCGCCTGCGCCCGAGCGCTCTCGCAAAGTGGGCTCGATGCCGTCGTGTTCGAGGCCGTCGCCGCCCGAAGGCCGCTACTTGCAGTCTGTGTCGGCATGCAACTCCTCTTCGAGGGCTCAGAAGAGAGCCCGGGCACCCCGGGGCTCGGTCTTCTAGCCGGCAAGGTCGTCCGCCTCGGCGAAGGGGTGAAGCGGCCGCAGATGCAGTGGAACCTCGTGACACCGGTCCGCCACCGAGGAGGGGCAACAGACGGCCTGTCGTCACCTCCTCTCCTCGAGGTGCCCGAGTGGTTCTACTTCGTCCACGGCTATGCCGCCGAGCCCGAGCGAGCCGACGACCTCGCCGCCACATGCGACTATGGGGGCATCCTGGCCGCTGCGGTCGCCCGGGACAACCTCTTCGCCACGCAATTCCACCCCGAGAAGTCGGGGCGGGCCGGCCTTGGTCTCCTGGCCCGCTTCGCCGAGCGCTGCAGGAGCTGACGATGGATCTCTGGCCGGCGATCGACATCAAAGACGGGCGCTGCGTCCGCCTCTACCAAGGCGACTTCGCCTCCGAGACGGCCTACGGCGACCCGGTCGAGGTTGCCTGCCACTACCTCGAGGGCGGGGCCGAGCGGCTGCACGTCGTCGACCTCGACGCCGCCCGCAGCGGCGAGCCGGTGAACCGCGAGACGA
>JAJYVX010000344.1 GCA_021791795.1 Actinomycetes bacterium
GGTCAGCGTGCGCTACGCGCTTACCACCCAGGGCGAGGCCCTGCGTCCGGCTCTCGAGGCGCTCGAGCGCTGGGGTCAAGAGCACCTCGTGAGCAGCTCGGCGGCCCCGTAGGACGAGCACCGCTCGCGCGAAGGGCGCGCCACGGCGCGCCAGCATGGGCCGATGACGCGGTTCGGTGGCGGGTGGGTCTGGAGGACGACGCCGAACGATGCTCGAGGGCGAAGACCGTACCTTCGTTGCTGACGATGTGCACCTTGCCCGCGCCCCCGCGAGGCTGATGGCGGGAGTGCCGTGCTCGGACCCGCCGTTGCCGGCATGACGCAACGCCCTTCACCCATGTGGAGCGGTGGCCGTCCTCGCGGTAGCTGGATCTTCGCCTCTTCTTCAATGTCGCCGGTCGTTGCGCGGCGGTCGGATTCTCGACGGGTTACTCTAAATTTTTTAGAGTAACTTCATGTCGACGGTCACCGCCGAACAGGCGCTCGCCCAACCACCGGACCAGCGCGGGCAGACGCTCCTCGCTCTCCGAGAGGACCAGTGGTACGACCGCAAGAGCAATCGGATCAAACCCGCTGAGCTCGCGAACGTGATGGTCGGGCTCGCGAACGCCGAGGGCGGGCTCATCGTCGTCGGCCTTTCGGCTGGGAAGGTCGAAGGGGTTGCGGCGCGCTCGGGATCGGTGAACGCATGGCGGCAGGCCGCGATGGACTACTCCGTCCCCCCGGTCCCAGCGCGGACCCGGCTGGTCGAGTGCGTGAACGATCGTGGCGAGCGAGATCACCTGCTGGTCGTCGAGGTGGAGACGTCTGCGCTCGTCCACTCGAACCAGAAGGACGAGGTCTTCCTGCGGGTTGGCGACGAGAATCGACGCCTCAGCTTCCACCAGCGCCAGGAACTGCAGTACGACAAGGGGCAAGCCAGCTTCGAGAGCACCGTCGTCGAGGGAGCTTCTCGGCGGGACCTCGACGACGATCTGCTGATGAGCTACGCCGAAGCGCTGAAGCACCCGGATCCCGATCGTCTCCTCGTGGCCCGTGGGCTCGCCACCCGGGAGGGCGGTATGACCGTCGGGGCCGTGCTGCTCTTCGCCACGCAGCCCCAGCAATGGCTCCCCGAGGCCTACATCCGAGTCCTCCGCTATCAGGGCACCGAACGCGGTACCGGCGCCCGGCAACGGCTGCTGAGCGACGAGCGCTTCGAGGGGCCCATCCCCGAGCAGCTGCACAGCGCCAGACGTTCGATCCTCGACAGGATCCCGGCGCGCCAGGCCCTTGGACGAGCCGGAAGGTTCGAGCGGATCGGACTGATCCCCGAGGACGCATGGCTGGAAGGCCTGGTCAACGCGGCCATCCATCGGTCGTACAGCGTGAGCGGAGATCACATCCGCGTCGAGGTCTTCGACGATCGTGTCGAGGTGGAGAGCCCCGGCAGGTTTCCGGGAATCGTCGGTACCCGTGATCCGCTCGAGATCACCCGCTTCGCTCGCAACCCGAGGATCGCCAGAGTCTGCGCCGACCTCAGGTTCGGCCAAGAGCTCGGTGAAGGCATCCGGCGAATGTTCGAGGAGATGCGCCTTGCGGGTCTGGCCGATCCGCAGTACGTCCAGACCGCCGGCAGCGTCCGGGTCACCCTCCTCTCTGCCCCTGTCGATCGGGCGCTCGAGGCGCGCCTGCCGCGGGGGTCCCGAGAGGTGCTCCGAGTGATCAGGGAAGCCGGCCGAGCGAGCACTGGAGAGCTCGTCGACGCGACCGGGCGCTCGCGCCCATTCGTGCGAGCGCAGCTCAGTGCCCTCGAACACGCGGGCCTCATCGAGTGGAAGGGCCACAGCCGCAAGGATCCTCGTGCCTTCTGGATGGTCAAGGCGCAGTGACCGTTGTGGCGGGGTGCGCGACGGCAGGTGAGAGGATCGGGAGAGGATCGGCGCGATGACCGACCTCGACTTCGACCCGATCTGCCTCTTCACCTGGATGACGAGCAAGTGGGTGCACCTCGTCGCCGCCCAGCGGGACTGCCGGGCGGAGTGGCGGTTCATCTCGTGCGGTTCGTGAACGCAGACGTGGACTACGCCGCCCACTTCCCTCCCGACGACGAGCGAGGCCACACCGCCGGCCTCGAGCTGTGGGAGCACGTGGTGGCTCTGGCGCGTTTCGGCGGGTTCGCCCAGCTGAAGCGCGCACTGCGCGAGCCTCTCAAGCTGCGGGCGTTCGGCGGGTCGTGACCGGGACGAGCCGGAGCTCGGCAAAGAGCTGGGTCAGCCGAAACCGGTCCGAGCCAACCGCACCCCGAGCACGAGCCGACCGATCATCGAGCCGGTGCCACTTGGTCGGCGCGACCCAGCAGCCGATACGCACACGTCGCCAGCAGCAACGACGAGTGGAAGTACGGGGAGTGGAGATCCACGTCCAGGAGGCCCATCGGATTGCCAAGGGCAACGAGGAGCTGGCTTGTGCCGAAGGCCGAGACCAGGCGGTCCATGACGGCTTCTCCCGCCTTCAGCGGGTCCGCGTTGCTTCGCGGCACCGCAAGAGCTCCGACGACTTCGCCGCGTACGACGCCTCGCAAGCAACACGTCCCGCTCTGC
>JAJYVX010000074.1 GCA_021791795.1 Actinomycetes bacterium
AAGCCCGCCGCGCCGGTCGGCATGCTCGGCCGCCTCGTCACTGGACGTCGGCGATCAGAAGGGGTGGCGCGTGCAGGTGCGTGATCGAGGGATCACGGCCGACGACGTCCTCGGCCATCTCGAGGGCATCGGCGAGGGTGCTCGCAGGCGAGAAACCGAGTCGCCGGACCGCCGCCCGGTCGCCGCCGACGACGATGACCTTGCCGAGGTGGTCGAGGGCATGCGCGCACCAGTACCACATGTAGAACGGGTGGACGCCGTGGTAGGCGTGGCCCGTCCGGTAGAGGTGACGGTACCACGGATCGGTGGCGAAGGACTGCTCGTACTTCGCCTCGATCTCGAGCGGGTCGGTCGTCTCGGACAGGACCTGCTCGAAGAAGTCGATGTAGCTCGGGTGGTGCACCGGGTTGAACGCCCATGGCGTCGGGTGGGAGATGATCACGACGCCGCCCTCGCGCACGAGCGGCTTTCCCCGGTAGAGGTTGAAGAAGTAACCGAGCCCCAGGCAGGCGACGAGGATCGGGTTCATGATCGAGTTGACGTTGTACGGGCTGATGTAGGGAAGGCCCATCGTGAGCACGTCGGTCTGCCCGCTCACGTGCACGAGCTGCTGGCGGTGGACCATCTCGAGCGTGCGCTCGTGCACCGGCCCGACCTCGCCGGCCTGCACCGAGGTCATCTCGTGCGGCGCCCGCACTGCGTGGAAGATCCGCCGGGCGATCTCCGGCGGCGTGCGCGCGAGGGCCGAAGCGGCCGCGAGGTAGCTGGCCCGGTCCCGGAGGGACCACTCCCACTCGCGGCGCTGCAGGAAGCGGAATTCGGGCGGGAAGGTGTCGGTGTTGAGCGTCGTCTCTATCTGGAAGATCTTCACCCCGGCATCGGTTATGACCTTGCCCATCCGCCAGTTGGAGCTGTGCAGCTCGGAGCGGTGGCGGTCCATGAACGAGCGCGAGGCCCGCATGGTGCGCACGTTGTGATGGTGGCGGAGGCTCCGGTACGAGGCGAGGCCGGTCGCCACCGACTTGTGGCCGCCGTCCATCGCCACGAGGTTGATGTTGACGTAGACGAGGAGGTCACTCTCGGCCGCCCGCTTGCTTATCTCGACGTCCTCGCCCTCCGGCGTCTGGCCGAGGTACGTCAGGTTCTCGGGATCCTCGGCGTCGTGCTGCAGCAAGAGCCCATGCGGTGCGAACGCGTCGAAGACGCGTGGACCGAGCGCATGGCGCAGCTCGTCGTCCGTCATACGTCGATGGAGCGAGAGCGCCGCTATGAGCACGACGTCGTCGACTCCCACCGCCGCGGCCAGGTCGAGCACAGCTTCGATGACCCGCTGGCGCACGTCGGGCGCTCGCATGGGCGGGAGGGGGAGCGAGATGTCGTCGAAGGCGATCGTGAGCTTCATGCCCGGCCGCAGGAGCGAGCTCAGCGGCGCCGAGTCGCCGAGCGGGTTCTCGAGCGCCTGCGCGATGGCAGCGTCGGGATCCTCGAGCGCTTTGAGCGGCTCGGGCGGGTAGATGATCCGGCTGCCGACGGGGAGCTTCTCGAGCCGGAACGACTCGCCGTGCCAGAAGAGGGTCGACGGCGTCGAGCGGTCGGTCTCGAGGACGAAACCCGGCCGGGGGCTCACGACCGCGCCCTGTCGGCCTGCGGTGGAGCTCCGGCCCGGCGAGGCGTGCCGCCGTCCCGCCCGGTTCGCTCCGCACGCCGCATGTCGAAGGCGATCTTCACCGCGCCGCGCCGGCCGGCTTCGGCCGCGTGCGCTATCGCCTCCTCGTAGCGCTCGAGCGGGTACGTGGCCGACACGAGCCGGCCGAGGCCGGCCGAGGCCACGAGCTCCATGGCGAGCTCGAACGTCGGTCGCGGACCCTCCGGCCGCTCTTCGGTCCCGTAGGCGTATGCCCCTTGCAACCTGACCTCCCGCTGCCAAAGTGGTGCCAGGTCGACACGGACGGCGCCTGGCATACCGACGAGCACTATGTCGCCGCCCGGACGGACGATCGCGAGCGAGTCCTCGAGCGAGGAGGCGCTCCCGACACAGTCGAACACGGCTTCGACCCCTCCGGCCAGCCGTTGGATCCGGCCGGCGCCGTCGCCGAGGACCGAGATCGCCATGGTCGACGCGACGCGCCGCGCCGCCCGGCGAATCTCGTCCGGCGGCACGACCTGGTCGGCGCCGAGCTCAGCCGCGAGGCGGCGCTGGTCCTCGTACTTCGCCACGGCGACCAGCTTGCCCGGAAGCGAGAACGCCCGCAGGGCTGCGATGGTGCAGAGACCGAGAGTCCCGGCACCGAGCACGACCACGCTGGCTCCGCTCGCGACACCAGCCGAGCAGGCGGCGTGCACCGCGCAGGCCGTCGGCTCCACCATGACAGCCTCCTCGTCGGTCATGGCCGCCGGCACGTCCCAGAGCTGGCTCGGGTGTGCGACGAGCGAGCCCGCCCAGCCGCCCCCCGTGTCGGCGCAGTAGCCGGTCTGGAGGCCGGCCCTCAGACGTCCGAAAGTCAGGTTGCCGCAGCTGCCCTTGTGCCCGGCTGCACACGCGCCGCATCTCGGCGCTATGCCACGGGCGTCACAACCGAGCACGGGCTCGACCACGACGCGTCTCGGGTCGGTCTCGCCTCCCGCCACGTCGGCCACGATCTCGTGGCCCGGGGTGAACGGGAAGCTCACTATCGCCTCGAAGTAGCGCGAGCTGCGCCCGTCGAGTGTGGCGAGGTCCGATCCG
Organism: Actinomycetes bacterium; assembly: GCA_021791795.1. Taxonomy (GTDB): domain Bacteria; phylum Actinomycetota; class Acidimicrobiia; order Acidimicrobiales; family Bog-793; genus JAKATT01. The sequence goes on from JAJYVX010000074.1 coordinate 2,726, forward strand.
CAGATGCCGGCGAGGCGCGGCTGCAGCCTCACCCAGCCGGCTTCCGGCAGCTGAGGGGGGTCGACCTCGAGCAGCTCGAGGGGCCCTACGCCTACGCCGTGGCCGGAACCTGCGAGGCTCGAGGCGAGCCGCGAGGCGGCGAAGCGGGGGAGGTGCCGCTCGAACACGAGCGCCTTCACAGCCTCGCTCCGGCCGTGCGCGGGCCTGTCCGCAACGTCGAGACGGCGAGCGGCCTGCTCGGCCCGCCGGCAGAGCGGCCCCATTGTTCTATGAGCCAGCCGCGCCGGCGGGCGATGGCGGCAAGCTTCGCCTCCGGGTTGACCGCCACCGGCAGGCCGGCCGCTTCGAGCATCGGGAGATCGCTCGTCGAGTCCGCGTAGGCGACGATCTGCTCGCGGCCGAGGCCGAGTCTCGCCGCGCGCTCTTCCATGAGGATCGCCCGCGCCTCGCCGGTCGGTGGCGCGCTCACCATCTCCCCGCTGAACGCGCCGTCCCGCTCGCCGAGGCTCGCACTCACGATCTCGTCGAAGAGCGGCCGGAGCGGCTCGACGATGAAGTCGAGCGCACCGGTGATGAGAACCGTTCTGTGACCGAGTGCCCGGTGGTGGCGCACCCTGGCCAGCCCGGCGGGGAACGACCTCAGCGCGAGCAGGTCGCTCCACAGCTCGACCGCGTCGGTGCGCAGCCGGTCGGCCGGTGCACCCTCGTACCGGCGGTAGAAGCTGCGGAGGAAGTCGCCGCGGTCCTTCCGGTCGAGTGACAGCAACTTCGGCGCCTCGGCGACGAGGCCGGCAACCACGCGGGCCTGGTCCTTGCGCTCGAGGTGCCTGGTGGCGAGCCAGGCGTAGGACTCCACGACGTTCGAGGCCATGAGGGTGTTCTCGAGGTCGAAGACGGCGAGGCGCGGTTCCTCGGAGAGGATCGAGAGAAGTGAGCGTTCCTTCCTCGACCGGAGCGTCCTCGTCGTGCCCGGCGCCGTCCTCACGCGTCCGTGCTGCACGACCGAGGGGAGGTGGACGTCGGCGATGTAGGACGGCCAGTCGAGGACGGCCGGGTCGAAGCAGAAGCTCTCCCTGTCCGCTTCTGAGAGCGTCTCGTGGAGCGCGATCGTCCGGTCGATGCGGAAGCGGGCCTCGGTCTCGACGTACGAGCCGTAGAGCTCGACGTAGTCGAGGGCGCGCTCGGCCTCGGAGCGGCGCTCCTCGATCTTCGAGACGAGCTCTGCTCTTCTTCCTCTCACCGGGAGCGTGTTCAGGACCTTCTCCGCCGAGCTGAGGACCTTCGTCGCTCGCCGCAGCTCCCCCTGCACCTTGCCGCGGCCGGGGAAAGACCACCTCGGGACGACGATCGGTTGGCCGCGGTGGTCGTAGAGGGGGTGCTCGATGAACCACGTCTCGATCGTGTCGACCAGCTCCCCGTAAGTGAGCGGGTTCCTCGCACCGGACGCGACCTGGTACACGGTGGGCGTGTCGGCCGGCTCGTCCGGACCGTTCGCCGCGACGGCGAGGATCGTCGCCACGACCATGTCGACCGGGACCACGTCGATGATCCCCTCGGGAACTCCGGGGAACTGCTGGAGCAGACCCCTCGCGTAGGAGATGATCACCGGCTCGGCCATGCGGAACCCGCGAATCCACCCGGGTCTCGGCTCTGCGAGCGCCGACTCGACTATCGAGGGTCGCACGAAGGTGACCGGCAGGTCCTCTCTCGTCTCGAGCAGCGCCCGCTCGCCGAGGGCCTTGGTGTAGGCATAGGCATCGGGCCATCCGAGGGCGCGTGCCCGGCTGCGGCCGAGGCTCACCATCTGATCGCTCACCCACTCCCGGCGGAGCTTCTCCGTCTTCTCGGCGAGAAGCGCCGTGCCGGCGGCACCGAGCTCCGCACGGGCGCTCCTGACGAAGGCCTCGAGCCTTTTGGGGCTGCGGCTCTCGAGCTCGGCGTCCTCCCTCGCGCGGCGGGCCACGCTCACCTCGAGCCGCCAGTCGGTCTCGGTGATCCAGCGACTGGCAGTGATGAGCTCCTCGCTCGCGTCGCCCTTGTGCCCGCTGTTCACGTAGGCGGTGGACACGGCTATGAGATGCGTCTTCTGCCGCACCGCCGCGGAGCGCTCACGGTCGAGCGCTGAGAGGACCTGCGCCACCCGGCTCGGCCCGAGCAGGTTCACTTCGACGGCTCCGTCGAGGGGCGCGTCGAAGCTGACCGTCGCCGCAGAGTGCACCACGGTGTCGCACGAGGCGAGCACGCTGCGGCCCGTCTCGTCGAGCCTCAAGCCGTCGGTCGCGACGTCCCCGGCGATCGGGATGAGCCTGGCACCGATCTCGTCGTCGAAGCGGTCGGAGAGCTCGCTTCGCAGCCTGTCGAAGCAGTCGTTGCGCACTATCTCCCGCCTCGCCCGCTCGGCGGCCGAGTGGCGCCGGCCGGGCCTCACGAGAACGGCGACCTCACAGCCGGGCGCGCACCTGAGCAACCGCTCGACAAGAGCGGTGCCGAGGAAGCCGGTGGCGCCTGTCACGGCGATGCGCTTGCCAGCGAGGCGGTCGGCAAGACCTCCGGCAAGACCTCCGGCCTTCGTCCGTGCAGGGGTCACGGTTGACTTGTGACGAGGGCGATGGCGAACCCGTCGTATCCCTTGACCCCGACGGTCTGCACCGCGGTGGCGGTGACCGCCGGTGTCGCGCCGAGGAGCTCGACGAGCCTCCTCGTGCCGACCACGTCCGGCTCGTCGGAGCCGGCGTCGGCGACACGACCCCCGCGCACGACGTTGTCCACGACGATGAGCGCACCCACGTGCGACAAGCGAAGGGCCGCCGCGAAATAGACGGGGTTGTTCACCTTGTCGGCGTCGATGAACACGAAGTCGAACGGCTCTGCACCCTCCTCCACGAGCGCCGCGAGAGTCGTTGCCGCCGGCCCTACTCTGATCTCGATCAGGTCGGCGAACCCGGCGTGCTCGAAGTTCGCCTCGGCAACCTCTGCATGCGCCGGGTTCACCTCGCAGGTGATGATCTCGGCTCTCCCGCCCTCACGCGCGATCGCGGACGCGCCGCGGGCCAGCCAGATGGTCGAGTATCCGCCGAGCGTCCCGATTTCGAGGACGCGGCGGGCGCGGGTGGACATGACGAGAAGTTGGAGCAGCCGTCCGAGCGGCGGCGACACCTGTATCTCCGGCAGGCCGTGCCGAGATGCTTCGGACAGGGCGTGTTCGAGGACGGGATCGGGGTCGGGCAGGACCGCGGTGCTGAAGTACTCGTCTACGGCGCTCCAGGTCGCTTCGCTCGTCAAGATGCGGCTCCTCTCGATTGCGGGCGCCGTGCATCTCGTACACGGTCCGTTCGTTGTCGTGCTCGCCGATTGTCACAGATGCGCGGCCCCGTCTGGCAACCTCAGATGTTTGGACCGCCGGTGCGAGGCTCTGGTTACCCGCGGCTCTGCGCCACCCGACGGCTCGTGTGCCGCATCAGCTGCTGCTCTGCCTGCGGCGCAGCCGGCGCAGACGACCGCCGGACACGGCTTCGGCGTCGGGCGGCAGGCCCGAGGCCGGCCTGTTCGGGCGCGAGCCGTTCTTCGGCTGAGGCTTCGGCGGTGTGTAGCGCTTCGAGGCCGCCGGTGCACTGCGAGGCTTGGCCGCCGGTGCGGCCCTCTTGGTCCCGTCGCGGGCGGCGGTACTCGTGCGCCCGGCGGGCGCCGTCGGCGTCGGCGTCGCACCGGCGCCTGCGACCGCCGGCCGTGGCCTGCGAAGCGCCCGGAAGATCATCCAGCCACCGACGACCAGGTACACGAGGCCGAAGACAGCCGACGCGGAGAACAGGGCGAACCCGCTGAGAAGCAGGGCGAACCCGAGCAGCGCCCGTCTCTTGGTGAGCGTGCCGGCGACCTGGAGCCCGGCGAGAACGAGCCCGACTATCAGGATGAAGGGCGCCGCGTGGTGGTAGTCCACTGCCAGGTGAGCGTTCTTCTTGTTCGTGTAATGGATGTACTGGAAGAAGAGGACGAGCGTGGAGAGGACCATGAAGCCCGAGAGCGCCCACCCGATCACGATCTCGCGCTTCTCGAGGTAGGTCACACGGATGCGGTCCTCTTCGGTGCCTGTGGCGGGCTGTGCCCGCGTCTGCGCCTCCTTCCACCGGCTCCACCGGCTGCCGCCGGCAGCGGCGCTGGGCCTGGGAATCGAGCCGGCCGAGCCCGAGATGCCGCCGCGGCGGAAAGGACCGGCCTGCTTCATGGCTGCGAGGAAGTTGGGGGGCGTGAAGCCCTCTTTCGGAGAGGCCGCGTCTCGCCGCTTCTGCGCGGCGGCGGGCACGGTGTCGGCGTTGTCACTCGACCTCCGAGGCGCGCCGACCTGGGTCGAGTTGGAAGATGACCGCTTGTCGGGCACCGGCCCAGGCTACCGGGGCGGGACATCGCCCGTTGGCCCCGCCCGAGCGGTGCTAGGGCCAGAGCGGCTCGGGGACGGTGAAGCCGAGCCCGCCCTCCCAGCGGTTCCGGCCGGCGACCTTGTCGACCGGCAGTCGGGGTGCCGTGCCCCACCGGCCGAGCGGATAGCCGAACGAGACGGTGCAGGGGTTGCTCCAGCTGTCGTCCGGCACCCCGAGGATGTCCCTCACCTCGGCGGGGTGGAAGATCCCGAGAACCGAGGTGAGGGCGCTCCCGATACCTTCCGCCCGAGCGGCGAGCTGGGCGCTCCAGGCCGCCGGGAAGATCGAGCCCTCGCCGCCGCCGCTGCGGACGAAGCAGAACATGAAGAGCGGGACCTCCTCGAAGTGGTCCGCCAGCCACTGTGCCGATCGCTGCACTCTCAGCATCGACCGGTGCGACGGCGTGTCCGGGTCGGCCATCGCCCGGTCGATCCGCTCCTTGTAGAACGTGCTCCAGAGCGTCTGCATGCTGTCGCGGTAGAGCGGGCCGAGAAGCGCCTTCACCTCGGGCGAGTCCACGAGGACGAACCGCCAGGGCTGGGCGTTGCCCCCGCTCGGCGCGCGGATGGCGGCGTCGAGGATCCGGCCTTGGGAGTCAGGCGGAATCGGATCCGGCTTCACCCGGCGCATCGCCCGGGTCGTGTAGAGCGCTTCGTATACGTCCATCTCGGATCCTCTCAGCCGACCCGACGCAGCACCGATCGGGTATGGGGAGCGAGCCCCTCGTTGCCGACGGAGATGTCGACCTCGAGCACCAGAGAGCCGTCCTCCAGATACAGGCGGCGTGCGGTGGCGGTCACCGGATCGGTCTCGGGCGCATGCCCGATCTCGACCGAGCTGAGCTCGAGGCGCTCCGGTGCCGACACCCTGCCCGCGAGTGCCTCGGTGATACCCGAGGGTTGGGCGACCGTGGCGAAGACGGCACCGTCCGGCCTGCACATGAGGAACCCGACCTCCGAATGCGAGGGAGCGCCGTCGGCCCCTGTCGTGACCTGTCTCATCTCGACGATCGGTCTCCCGCCCTCGTCGTCTCCGGTGAACACCACATGGTCCGAGAACGAGAACCCCGGTGACCACAGGCCCTCTCCCGACCCCGCCCACTCGCCGAGGAGGAACCCGACCGGTTCTACGAACGGATGCGATGAGCTCACGCCGAGACCGTAGCCTGCCTGCTGCCCCCGGCTTCCTCCCTCCGCGACCGTCACCTCGCGACGGGCCAGGAGACCTCCATGAGAGCGCCTCCGAGCTCGGAGGTGGCGATCCGCCAGCGTCCGCCTGTCGAGCGCACGATCGAGTCGGCGATCGCGAGGCCGAGGCCGTGTCCCCGGCCGGCCGCGTCGAGGCGGCGGAACCTGTCGAAGAGCTCGTTTCGCTGCTCCATCGGTATCCCGGGGCCGGAATCCTCGACCCGGAGAAGGGCTCTGTTGCCCTCCGTGTCGACTCGCAGCCGGACTGTCCCGGGCGAGCCGCAGTACTTGCAGGCGTTGTCGACGAGAACTCCGACGAGGCGGTCCACCCACTCGGCCGGTGCCTTCACGAGCGGCGCCGCCGCCGAGTGATCGGAGGGAGCGAGCACGGACAGGGTCACGTCTTTGGAGGCGGCGACGGGCACGAACCTCCCCGCGCAGCCGGCGGCGATGGTCGCGAGGTCGATCGGCTCGTGCCCAGGGGGCGGTGGCTCGGCGTCGAAACGGGCGAGCCAGAGGAGGTCTTCCACGATCGTCGTCAGCCGGCGGCTCTCGGACCTTATGTGGTCGAGGGCCGTTCCGAGCGAGCCCGAACCGCCCGCTCCGGCTCCGGCGGCGGACGGTTCCCCGTCGCTGGCGGGCCGTTCCCCGTCGCCGGCGGGCCGTTCCCCGTCGCCGGCGGGCCGTTCCCCGTCGCCAGCGGACGGCTCCCCGCCACTCGGGCTGCTTCGCGCCAGAGCGATCTCGGCCTCGATGACGCTGAGCGGAGTGCGGAGCTCGTGCGAGGCGTCCGCCGTGAACTCGAGTTGGCGCCGGCGTGCCTCCTCGACCGGCACGACCGAGCGGATGCCGATGGCCAGGGCGCCGAGGAAGGCGACCACGCCGAGCAGCGGCAGTGCGAGCAACTCGGAGATCTCGAGCACGGACCGAACGTGTTCGAGTTCGGCGAGGCTCTCGCCCGCGACGAGGATGCCGAGGGCGTCGCGGCGACCCGCCACGAGGAACGGCGCCGAGCCGACGCGCAGTGTGGAGGTGTCCGCGTCGAAGCCTGCCGCAGGAAGCGGCGGAGCGCCGGCGCTGGAGCGGACCACCCTGCCGCCGGACACCTGCCAGAAGAGGATCGGGCTGCCGTAGATGCCGAGTCCGTAGCGACCGCCGGGATCCTGGAACTGCGGACTTCCGCGCGACGCGAGCGCCTTCGCCGGGTCGTGCAGCGCGGCTGCGAGGGACGCGTGCACCTGGTCCGACACCTGGGAGGTCAGACGGTCGCTCACGAATATGTTCACGACGAGCACGCCCGCCAGACCGAGAGCCACGACCGCAAGAGCGGCGACACCGGCGACCCGGAGAGCATGCCTGCGATGAGCTGCGCTGATGCGTCGCCGCGGCGGCCTGTTGGGTCCGCGGCGACGACTGAGCCCGGTCGCCCGTCTCACGGTCACCTCAGCCTTCGACGAGCCGGTAGCCGATGCTGCGGACCGTCTCGATGTGGCACTTGCTGCCGGCCAGCTTGGATCGCAGGCGCGCCACGTGGACTTCGATGGTGTTCGAACCGAGAGCGTCGGCTTCCTCTGCCCAGGCGTGGAGTGCTATCGCCCCGCGGGCGACGACCGAGGGCGAGCGCCGGAGCAGGAGCTCGAGGATCGAGAGCTCGGTCGGGGTGAGCGAGCGTACGTCGCCGGCCACGCTCACCGCCCTAGTCGCCGGGTCGAACTCGATGTCGCCGACGGACAAAAGGGGGGGTTGTGTGGCGGAGGGCCGGCGCTGCAGGGCACGCAGGCGCGCGAGGAGCTCGTCGAAGTCGAACGGCTTCACGAGGTAGTCGTCTGCCCCGGAGTCGAGACCGAGGACGCGATCGGCCGGGCGGTCACGCGCCGTGAGCATGAGCACGGGCACCTTGCGACCGGTCCGGCGCAGCTCCGACACCACCTCGACGCCCGTCTTCTTCGGCAGCCTCCAGTCGAGGACGGCGACCTCGTACTCGTAGGTCCTCAGGTGATCGTCGGCCGCGTGGCCGTCCGCCACGGCGTCGACGACGTATCCCGCCTGCTCCAAGCCGCGTCGGAGCACGTCACGGAGCCGGTCGTCGTCCTCTGCCACCAAGACGCGCACGTTCCTTGTATAGCTTTGTCGTGATCGCAGCGACGGGACGGATCAGCTCCGGCCGCGATCCTCTGCAAATCTCAATCTTCAGGAGATCGTCAGCTTGAAGCCAGAAACTGGTGGCGTGCGCAACTACCTGGCCCAGCACAAGTGGCTGAAGCGCCTCAGCATCACCGGTGTCTCGTTCCTCGTCCTCCTCGGCCTTCTCTCCGGCGGTTTGTGGGCTTACGCGACCTACGTCAACCACCAGCTCCACCGCGTCGTCGTGAAGGGCCTCTCGCCCCAGGCGACGAAAGGCCCCAACGTCGGGATCCAGACGTTCCTGCTCATCGGCTCGACGTCCCGCTGCGTCCTGAACGGGAAGCAGACGGCGGCGTTCGGCAGCTGCGCCGCCGGCGTCACCGGCGTCAACAGCGACGTCGTGCTGCTGCTGCGGGTCGACTCCACCACGCACACGGTCGCCATACTCTCGCTTCCCCGTGATCTCGTGCTGCAGAACGTCCGTCCCGGACAGTTCCACAAGATCGACGCCGCCCTCGCCAACGGACCGAGCCAACTCGTCTCGGTGGTCCAGCAGGACTTCAACATCCCGATCAACCACTTCGTCGAGCTCAACTTCGACTCGTTCCAGAACGTCGTGAACGCGCTCGGCGGGGTGAAGATGTACTTCCCGACGCCGGAGAAGGACGACTACTCCTCGCTCAACATCACGACCGCCGGCTGCCACCTGTTGAACGGCTTCCAAGCGCTCGCCGTCGTGCGTGCACGGCACCTCCAGTACGGCTCCCACCTGCAGTTCTACGACGGCTCAGGCGACCTCGGGCGCATCATCAGGGACCACGAGTTCCTCCGCGTGCTCGCCGCCTCCGTGGCGAAGCGCGGCCTCGGCAACCCGATCACGGACAACTCGATAATCGAGGCGGTCGCGCCGAAGCTGACCATCGACGCGGGGCTGTCGCTGCACGACATGGTCGACATCGTGCTGGCGTTCCACGGCGTCAACGTGAACAAGGTGCCCGAGTGGACGCTCCCGAACATCGAGCTCCACACGGACTACTACTTCCAGGGCTTCGACTACGGCTCGGTGGTGTTCCCGTCCTACCCGCAGGACCAGCAGGCCGTCGACCAGTTCCTCGGGTTGAAGCAGCCGCCGGACTCGAAGCTCAACCCGTCGTCGTTCACCGTCTCGGTCGTGGACGGCACGAACTCCGCCACCCAGGCGAGCCAGATCGCCGCGCGGCTGAAGCAGATCGGCTTCAACGTCTCACCGACGATCGGCTCGCAGACCCCGGTAGGGCCGCTCTCCGAGGCGATCGTCTACTACAAGCCTGGCCACCGCTACCAGGGTCAGCGCCTGCTCGACTCCCTCCACGGCATCGTCTCCATGGCGGCGGGGCCGACGGTCGGAGGAGCCGACGTGACGCTCGTGACCGGGTCCAACTTCTACGTCCCTTTGCCGAAGGGGTCGTCGGCCAGGAGCTCGGGCTCGGGCCCCGCCCCTTCCGGCTCGGGCTCAGGTTCGAGCGGAGGCAGCTCGGGGAGCTCGGCGTACGGCTCGCCGGCGAGCTACCTCGGCCAGGTGAGCAGCGCGGCACAGGCTCTGCCCTGGTACGACCCGCGGGCTTGCTGACCGGCTCCGAGCGGCCCTGGCCGAGCTCAGCCTCGAGGGGCCAGGACCCTTTCCTCGGCGATCGTGTTGCCGCCGTCGACGACGATGACCTGCCCGGTCACATAGGAGGCGCCGGGCGAGGCGAGCCAGGCGACGGACGAGGCGACCTCGTCGGCCGATCCCGGCCTGCCTACCGGAGTGCCCCGCCCGAGCTCCAGCTCGTCAGGTAGCGAGGAGCCGGTTGCTATCCAGCCCGGAGCGACGGCGTTGACCGTGATGCCGGCGGGCGCGAGATCAACGGCGAGCGCCCGGGTCAGACCGACCATGGCGGCCTTGCCCGCCGCGTAGGCGACGTCGCCACGGATGGCCGCCACCGGGCCGGTAACGGAAGAGACGTTCACGATGCGGCCCCAGCGAGCGGCACGCATGGAGGAGATGAGCGCCCGGGAGACGAGAAAGGCGGTCGTGACGTTCCTGTCGAGCTCCTTGCGCCAGGCGTCGGGTGTGAGCGACTCGGCGTCGCCGCCGCTTGCAGGGTCGCCGAGCGACACCATGCCCGCGTTGTTGACGAGCACCGTGACGGGACCGCTTCGCTGCGCTTCTCCCACGAGGCGAGTCACCTGAGACGCGTCGGTCAGGTCGGCCGTGGCCGCCTCCGCCGCAGCGCCGGCCGCCTTCAGCTCCTCGCATCTCTCTCGCACCCGGTCGCTTGTCGCCGTGAGGAAGACGCTCGCTCCGAGCGCCGCGAGCAACCTCGCGCTGGCAAAGCCGATGCCCGTCTCGCTTCCGGCGCCGGTCACGAGCGCCCGACGCCCGCTGAGGTCGAGCAAGGGCGGGGCGGCGCTCATGACACGAGTGCTTCGGCGGCCCCGGTGAAAGCCTCGAGCAGTGCAGCGACCTGCGACTCTGTGGTGTCGGGACAGGCGAGTGCCATGTTGTGGAACGGGGTGAGGAGCACCTCCCGGTTGGCGAGATAGAGGTGGAGGTACTCGTCGAGATCGGCATCGTCGGCCGCGGCGGACTGCCCCCCGTTGCGGGGAGCGGGGGAGCAGAAGCGAAACTCTGCCCGTGCCCCGACCCGCGCGATGCACCACGGGAGAGAGAGGCGCTCGAGCACGCCGTTCACCCCGTGCTCGTAGCGCTCCATGAGCGCGACCATCCGGGCAAACGCCTCGTCGGTCAGCACCTCGGCGAGGGTCGCCCGGGTGGCCGCGGCCGAGAGGGCGTTACCGGCGAGCGTGCCGCCCACGCCGCCGGCATCGACGAGGTCGGCCTCCGGGTCGGCGAGGAGCCGGTCGGCCACCTCGGCGGAGAGCCCGTACACGCCCGTCGGGATCCCGCCGGCTATCGCCTTTCCGAGGGTCAGGATGTCGGGCTCGAGACCCCACAGCGCCGTCGCTCCCCCCGGGCCGGCGGAGAGCGTGTGCGTCTCGTCGATGAGAAGAAGCGTGCCCGCAGCCCGCGTGAGCTCCCGCATGGCGTCGTGGAAGCCCTCGTCGGGAAGCACGATCCCGATGTTCGTGAGCGCGGGCTCGGCCAGCACGACGGCCACGTCACCGTGCGAGAGCTCCCGCTCGAGCGCCCCGGCGTCGTTCCACTCGACCACGCGGGTCGTCTGGCTCGGGTCGACCTGGGGCCCGACGTTGCCGTAGCGCGAGCGGACCACGCCGTCGTCGCCGAGCGACGCGAACGACTCGTCGACGCTGCCGTGGTAGCAGCAGTTGAAGACGAGGACCTTCGGTCTCCCGGTCACCTGCCGGGCGATGCGGAGGGCGAACCGGTTGGCGTCGGTCGCCGTCAGCGTGAAGCTCCAGAGCGGCAGGCCGAAGCGCCTCGTGAGCTCCGCGGCCGCCGCGGCGGAATCCTCCGTCGGGAGCATCGCGGTGATGCCTCCGTCCTCCATCACACGTTTGCGCACGGCTGCGAGCGTCGGGGCGGGTGAGTGACCTGCCATGGCGCCGGTGTCGCCGAGGCAGAAGTCGGCGTAGGCCACGCCGTCGAGGTCGGTCACGGTCGAGCCTCGCGCGCTCGCGAGCTGGAGGGGGAAGCCTCCCGCCCACTTGGCCATCCAGGTCATCGGCACTCCGCAGAGCAGGTTCTCGGTCGCACGCGCGGCTTCGAGCGACCGCGGATGAAGCTTTTCGTAGAGCGCTCGCTCGTCGCCGGTCAGCATCTTCAGGCGTCCTCTGTCGATCATGGGCGACATTCTCGACCATGGCGGACCGCGCGCGCTCGGGCCGCGCGGGCGACTACTCGTGACACCCCGGGCGGAGCCCGCTCAGTCGACCTCCCGCAGCTCGCCTGTGGCCACGTCGTAGACGAAGCCCCGCACTCGACCGCGACTTGCGAGGAACGGGCTCTCGCGCACCCGTTCGATCGACCTGCGCACGTCGTCGTCCACGCTCGCGAACGCCTCGAGAGACCACGGCGGCCTCTCACCGGCTGCATCCTCCACCTCGCGGCGGAACCCTTCTTCGTCGAGGCCGAGCAGCCCGCAGTCGGTGTGGTGGACGAGGATCACCTCCTCGGTGCCGAGAAGGCGTTGGGACAAGCAGAGGGAGCGGATGGTGTCGTCCGTCACGGCACCGCCCGCGTTCCTCAGCAGATGGGCTTCACCCGCGGCGAGCCCGAAGATGTTGTAGGGATCGAGCCGCGCGTCCATGCAGGCGACTATGGCGACCTTTCCTGAGGGGCGTGCGGGCAGCCCTCGCTCCGCCGGGGTCCTCGACCGTGCTCGCTCTAGCAGCTCCTCTGTGAAGGTCACGGTGCGAGTCTGCCCGACGTTCGAAGTGACCATGCAGGCCGCCCCGCACGCCGGCCCGCGCGTAGCGCCGTCGCAGGAGCCCGGACGTCCCTCGACACGGTGCGGCCGTACGGGCTTCGCCCCGGCCTAGCGTGAAGCGCGTGTCAGCGCGCTCCGCCTTCGTGAAGGGCAACGCGAGACCGTGAGGGCCCTGCTGGCGGCGGTCATGGCCGAGAAGGGGGAGCTCGCGCTGAACCTGGGGCGTCATGTCGCAGTTCTCGAGCAAGCCGCCTCGCAGGACTGCGACATCGCCGTGTTCCCCGAGTTCTCGCTCACCGGTTCGGTCGATGCGCTACGGGATCCCGAACGCGCGATACCGGTCGGACACGCCG
>JAJYVX010000345.1 GCA_021791795.1 Actinomycetes bacterium
AGGACGGCCGCTGTGGCGGCGGGGGCAGGCCTCGACGAGGCTTCCGCCGAGTCGTTCCCGGCCAGCGATCCGGTGGCGATCGACCACGACTCCCCGGAGGACGCGCCGAGCAACCCGTGCAGCTGCGGCACGGACCACGACTGGCCGCACCGCCCGGCGGCCGTCACGCTGGACGACGGCACGACCGCGGAGATCGACAACGGCCACGTCGTGATCGCCGCCATCACCTCCTGCACCAACACGTCCAACCCGTCGGTCATGGTCGGCGCCGGGCTCCTCGCCAAGAAGGCCGTCGAGCGCGGCCTGTCGACCAAGCCGTGGGTGAAGACGTCGCTCGCCCCTGGATCTCGAGTCGTGAGCGACTACTTGGACCGAGCCGGCCTCACGCCATACCTCGACCGGCTCGGGTTCGACCTCGTCGGCTACGGCTGCACCACCTGTATCGGCAACTCCGGGCCCCTCGTCCCCAAGGTGAGCTCGGCGGTCGTCGACAACGACCTGACGGTGTGCTCGGTGCTGTCGGGAAACCGGAACTTCGAGGGGCGAATCCACCCCGAGTGCCGGATGAACTTCCTCGCCTCCCCGCCGCTCGTGGTCGCCTACGCCCTCGCCGGCACCTTGCACGCCGACCTGGTGCACGACCCGCTTGGGACCGGCTCCGAGGGCCAGCCCGTCTACCTCCGCGACATCTGGCCGGACGAACGAGAGGTCGACGAGGTGGTTACCAGCTGCCTGGAGTCGGCCATGTTCGCCGAGGACTACGCCGACGTGTACGCCGGCGACGTGCGTTGGCAGGCCATGGCGGTGCCGGCTGGGACCACGTTCGCGTGGGATCGCGCGTCGGCCTACGTGAGAAAACCCCCCTACTTCGAGGGCATGAGCGCCCGGCCCGATCCGGTGACCGACATCTCCGGTGCGCGGGTCCTGGCCAAGCTGGGCGACTCGGTGACGACCGACCACATCTCGCCTGCGGGTGCCATCAAGGCCGACTCGCCTGCCGGCCGCTACCTCACCGAGCACGGCGTCGACCGGCGCGAGTTCAACTCCTACGGCTCGAGGCGCGGCAACCACGAGGTGATGATCCGCGGCACCTTCGCCAACATACGCTTGCGCAACCAGTTGGCCCCCGGCACCGAGGGCGGCTTCACCCGTGACTTCTCGCGTCCCGACAGCCCGGTCACGACCATCTACGACGCGTCGGTCGACTACGCCGCCGCGGGCATCCCGCTGATCGTCCTGGCAGGAAAGGAGTACGGCTCGGGATCGTCACGCGACTGGGCTGCAAAAGGCACGGCGCTCCTCGGCGTGCGAGCCGTGATCGCCGAGTCCTACGAGCGCATCCACCGCTCGAACCTCATCGGCATGGGGGTCCTGGCGCTGGAGTTCCCCGAAGGTGAGAGCGCCGACTCGCTCGGGCTCACCGGCGAGGAGATCTTCGAGATCAGCGGGGTCGACGGCTTCAACGTGGGCGGCACCCCCGCCACGGTGCACGTCGACGCGGGTGCAACCGCCTTCGACGCCGTCGTCCGCGTCGACACGCCCGCCGAGGCCGCGTACTACCGTCACGGCGGGATCATGCCCTATGTGCTGCGCCAGCTGCTCGACGAGCCACCCGGCAGCTCCCGATGAGCCCCGAGCGGTGGCCACCCTCCGTTTGACAGCCGCCTACCGCTTCGTGGCAGCCGACGCTGACATCTTCAGTTCGGGTACGCCGCCTTCGTGGGTTCGGAGAGCGGCAAGCCCGTGAACGCCCCGATCGTGGGCACGGGTTGCCATGCAACGGAGCCCCGCTAGAGTGAAAAGGGGCTAGTGACGAGGGCATGGAGCCTCCCGAAGAGGGTGACCATGGTCGCTGTCGGTCGAACCGGTGGATCGAATTCGCGCGATGCCAGCCTGGCGACGTGCGACGCGGCTCAGGTCACTCGGACCGGCGCTGCATCGCGGCGCGTTCGCGACGTGATGCTCAGATCTCCGAAGACCCTCGCTCACGACGCGTCGGTGCGCGACGCGAGCGCCTTGTTTGCGAACCCGAAGGTGGTCGAGGCGGTCCTGACCGATGGCAGCGCGTTCGTCGGCTTGCTGGCCCGAGACGACCTGCCTGACGAAGCCCCGGGTTCGGCGCCGATCAGCGTCTATGCGCGCCGCGACGTCACGAGGATCACGGGTAGCCTGCCCGTGCCCGAAACGCTAGCGATCCTCGACGCCGAAGGTTCGAGCAGGCTGGTCGTGCTCGAAGACGACGGGGTCACGCTCGCCGGGCTGGTATGCCTGGATCTCAGGCGCGGGGGTTTCTGCGCGGGCTAGGTCGGGCGTCGGCACCGCAGCGGGCAGGTCGCATTGGGGTCTCTCATCACCCGTCTCGGCATGGCGAGCCGCGGCGCGCCGAAGGGCCGGCTGAAGGGCCACGGTCGCACTGAGGCGACACTCGGCACCGACGCCCTCTCGCCTCCGCGATCCGCCAGCGCAGAGAACACCAGAGGCGGCGAGATCTCGCGCCGCACCCCGGAGGTGCGCCGTGGTCCCGTGTTCGCGACGGTCTCGCTCGCGCTCCTCATGATGTCGATCGACTCGACGA
>JAJYVX010000346.1 GCA_021791795.1 Actinomycetes bacterium
AAAACCCCGGGATATCAGGCCGCGCCGGCGATATCCCGGGGTTTAGGACCCCTAAGGGGCGGCCTCACGTGCCCAGAATTACCCCCTGAACAGGGACTTTCGAGTCGTCGAAAAGTAGCCACACCCGGATGATTTCTCTCGGGGAGAAGTTGCCCGCCTGCACCGGCTGCTCTCCGGTGTGCTTGATGATGAAGTCCAGCACAGGCCCCAGAACGAAACCCGGCATGAACCGGAACGCGGTTCGATCTGAAGTCCCTTTGAGGACTGCGACGAGAGCCCTGCCAGGTCTGCCGGCGGCTAGCTCGCGCTCGTACTTAGGAGCCCAGGCCCCGTGCACGACGCCATCGAAGGACAAGGGCGGCTCGTATAGCGCAAGCCTCGCGATCTCTGGCCGAGCCAATGCGGTCTCGATCGCGATCACAGCTCCAGCGCTGAGACCGAATACATACCGGGCTCTCGTCGTATCCAAGAGGGCGCTCAGGTCGTCCATCTCACTCCGGAGTCCCCGGAACGCTCCGTACGACGGGCTCATTCCCCGGCCCCGGCGATCCGGGACGTAGATGGTGAAGTCCGGCGACAAGTCCCTTGCAAGCGCTCGGAAGCTCTCCGCCGTCTGTCCTGCGCCGTGAACGAGGATTAGTCCAGGACCGGTGCCCATGCGGTAGTAGCCGATCGAGGTCCCGTCACGGGACGTGACAGTTGACTCGGACGAGCGCTCCATCCCGTCAATGGTCGCAGGGCTTGTTGTCGGAGGGCTGTCATGCGGGGTCAGGGGACCCATCAACACGGTCAGACCCCCGGATCCGTTCTTCGAGGTCCCCCTGCACGAACGCCTCCCATTCCTCATCGAGCGGACCACTCGGCGCGGCAGCCGAATCCTTGTGATCGGCACCGCACGACAGCTCGCCGGTCCACGATCGCAGCAACGCGGCGATGTCGCGCAAGGCCCGGAACCAGTCGACCGGTGCCGTTGCGGGGGCGGTTTCGGCGAAGCTGACGAGTTCGTGATCCCGTAGGGCGGAGAGCGCCTCGACATGCTCGTTATGCCGCCACCAGCAGCGCGGGATGACATGGTGATCGAGGTGGGCAAAGCGGCTTTGAAGCTGCTCGACCCACCCACGTAGTTCGTCCCATCGATCGGGCACGTCGGCCGGCGGAATGTCCGGCCAGTGCGTGGCTGCGGGGACGTCGTCGATCTCGCCCATGTCAAACGCGTCGAAGATCGGGTCGAGACCGCCGAGCTTCAGCCCGGGCACGTCCTGCTGACCGCTGTCGCCAGTGAGGCTCACGCTGACCGGCCCGGAGGCTCATCCGTCGCTGGCCGTTCGAAGGCGAGTCGTGCGGCGGCGAGCGTCTTGGCGTCCCGGCGGGATGTCCACGGGTGGAGCTTCATCATCATCGGCTGAGCAGATCGAAGGAGGAGCAGCCCGTGGCCGATCGGCAGTCGCCGTATCTCGGACGGCTCGAGGATGGGGCGCCACCTCGTCGATGACGAAGCCGAACGGCCGCCCTGCCCTGGCTGCATGGTGTGCGACCATTCCGTCGTCTGCTTCTCGCCGATCAGTCGAGAGAGGTCTGCCAGGTCGTCCGCGTTCCCGGAGCCTCCGAGCACGATCTTGACGATCGCCGAGTCCCAGATGGAACCTGCCGCTTCCCGCCCCCAGCGGTCCCGCGCCTGGGAGAGCGACTGTAGGACGGCCATCGTGGTGATGCCGGAGCCGCCGCCTTCACTCATGAGCGATGGCAGAGAGGGCAGCGGATAGTTGGCGGCCTCGTCGAGGATGAGCGCCACAGGCGGGTCGAGGCGTTGTCCTGCCGAAGTTGACGCCAGCCGGCGTGCGGCGTCGATCACGTCCTCGATGAGCGCGGCGACGAGCGTCGCCGTCGCCGACGCCCCGGCGGAGGTTCCCATGAGAAACAGCGTCCCTCTCATCGCCAAGAACGCCACCGGGTCGAACTCGTGGCCAGTGTCGGGACTCACCGCTGAGAGCACTGCTGGGTCGGCCAGCGGGGCGAAAGTGTTGGCGACCATGGCCCACACCGAGTCTCTCGTCCTCTGGTCTGATCCGATGATCGCGTCGAGCGCTCGCTCCCAGCCAGGAGTCGCTGCCGGGTGTGAAGTCAAGATGGTCACCGCCTCCTTCGCTCCGGGAGCGGAGTGAAACCAGCGGTACAGGTCCGACGCACACCGATTGTCCAGGGCGGCAGCGTGAAGCAGACACCGGGTCGCGGCGAGTGCTTGCTGCCGCCAGAAGTTGGCGTTCTCGACACCGCTTTTGCCGGCGTCGCTCACCAGCGCCTCAGCTCGGATCATTGCTGTCTGCGGTTTCTCGCAGCCTCGGACAAGCGACCATC
Source organism: Actinomycetes bacterium (assembly GCA_021791795.1). Taxonomy (GTDB): domain Bacteria; phylum Actinomycetota; class Acidimicrobiia; order Acidimicrobiales; family Bog-793; genus JAKATT01. Next base: position 2,356 of record JAJYVX010000346.1, read on the forward strand.
GAAGAGTCGGAAGGTCGACGTGCGCCGCGAGTCCTTGCGGGTCGAAGACGGCAACTGGACCGCGTGACTGACGGGCGGCCAGCGTCACGGCCAGATTGTCCGGTCTCGTTGACGTTGTAACAACTTGAAGGGTCCAACAACTCGGTCGTGCATTGCGACGCCGTCGAGATGCTCGTGATGAGCCGACGGATCTCCTGGCGCGGGCATATCGCCATGC
>JAJYVX010000347.1 GCA_021791795.1 Actinomycetes bacterium
CGGGCGCCGGCAAGCCCGATCCCGGTCCCGGAGGTCCATGACGGCGTGCTCGACGTGCGACCCCTTGTCGCCGGCGTCGTCGATGCCCTCGGACGGGGCTTCTCCCGCGAGTCGGTCGCCGCCGGATTCCACAGGGGACTCGGGGTGGGAGCGTCCCGTCTTGCCGCGGAGCTGGCTGGGAGCCATGGGCTGGACACGGTGGCATTGAGCGGAGGGGTGTTCCAGAACGTGCTCCTCACCGATGTCATGTGCTCCGAGCTGCACAGCGCCGGCCTGCGGGTGCTCGTGCACGAGCGCTACCCTCCGAACGACGGCGGGATCAGCCTCGGCCAGGCGGCGGTGGCCGCCGCCGTGAGCAACGCCTGACCGGAGGGCCGTGGCAGGCTCGCGAGCGCAGGCCGGGAGGCGCGTTCGGTGGCCGTGGCGAGCGAGAGAGGCCGGCCGGCCTCAGCGGTGCAGGGCGACGGCCTTGGCGGCTTCCCGGTGCAGCCGGCCGAAGTTGTAGTACGCCGCGCAGGCACCCTCGGAGGACACCATGCACGTCCCGATCGGTGTCTCGGGAGTGCACGCCGTGCCGAACACCTTGCACTCCCACGGCTTGATCACGCCCTTCAGCACCTCGCCGCACTGGCAGGCCTTCGGGTCGGCGACGCGCACGCCGGGCACCTCGTAGAACAGCTCGGCGTCGTGGTCGGCGAAGGTGTCGCGCAGCTTGAGGGCGCTCTTTGAGATGAAGCCGAGCCCTCTCCACTCGAAGTGCGGCCGGAGCTCGAACACCTCGGCCAGCACCTCGAGGGCTCTCGGGTTGCCCTCCTCGCGGACGCAACGCGTGTACTGGTTCTCCACCTCACAGCGCCCGGCGACCAGCTGCTCGAGCAGCATCACGATCGCCTGCAGGATGTCGAGAGGCTCGAAGCCCGCCGTCACGAGCGGCTTGTGGTAGACGGCCGGCACGAAGCGGTAGGGACGCTGCCCGATCACCGTCGAGACGTGGCCCGGCCCGATGAAGCCGTCGAGGCGCAGGTCGGGTGACTCGAGGATCGCCTTGATCGGCGGGACGATCGTCACGTGGTTGGAGAACACGCGGAAGTTCGTGACGTTCTCGGCCTTCGCCCGCAGCAGCGTGAGGGCGGTGGAGGGAGCAGTCGTCTCGAAACCGACGGCGAAGAACACCACCTCTCTTCGGGGGTTCTCGCGGGCGAGGCGGAGCGCGTCGAGCGGCGAGTAGACGAAGCGGACGTCCGCTCCGCGCGCCTTGGCGTCGAGCAGGTTCCCCCTCGACCCCGGCACGCGCATCATGTCACCGAACGTCGTGAAGATGAGCCCCGGCCGCTCCGCGATGGCGATGGCGTCGTCGATCCTGCCCATCGGGATCACGCAGACGGGGCAGCCAGGACCGTGCACCAGCTCGACCTCGTCGGGCAGGACGTGCTCGATCCCGTGGCGGTAGATCGTGTGCGTGTGCCCGCCGCACACCTCCATGAACTTGTACTCGCCGCCCTTCGAGAGCTCGGCCGCCCGGCCGAGCAGCCCCCGCGCCGCGGCCGGGTCGCGGTACTCGTCGACGAACCTCACGATATGCCCGACTCCCGGACGGCCTGCATCTCGTCGGCGTAGGCCTGTCCCATGCGCTGCAAGCCTTCGAGTGCCAGTCGAGCCTCCACCTCGTCGATCTTCGCCATGGCAAAACCCACATGTATCAACACGAAGTCCCCCACCCCGACGCCCTCGTCGGCTACGAGACCGATGTTGACGTTGCGGCGCACGCCGGCGACGTCGACCTTTGCGAGGTTTGCATCACCGTCGACCATCTCGACGATCTGGCCTGGGATCCCGAGGCACATGCCCATCCTCCTACCGGCGGTAGACGACGAGGCTCGAAATCCCCGCGCGGACCTCCTCTTCGGACGATATCGGAGGACGGAGAGGCCATAACACCGGCCTCGTGGCATGCTGCGAGGTCGATCGACGAGGAGGAACCAGTTGGTAGTCCCGAGCTCCGAGGACGTAGAGGTGTTCGCCAACCGCATGCTCGGCATCTACACGGGAAGCGTGCTGGCAAAGCTGATCCGGATCGGCCACGCCACGGGGCTGCTCGAGGCCACGGCTGGAACGACGGCGACGAGCGACGAGCTCGCTTCTCGCCTGGGCCTGAACGAGCGCTACGTGAGAGAGTGGCTTGGCGCCATGGCGTCGGGAGGGATCCTTCGCTACGACCCGACGAGCCGCACCTACCTGCTGCCGGCGGAGCACGCCGTCCTTCTCACCGGAACCAGCGCGAACAACCTCGCCCCCATGGCGACCATGATCGAGCACTTCGGGACCCACCTGCCGAGCCTCGAGGACTGCTTCGCCTCGGGAGGGGGCATCGGCTACGAAGCGTTCCGCCCCCAGTTCACCGAGGCGATGGACGACGTGTGGCGACGCATCTACGACGAGCAGCTGCTCGACGGCTTCCTCGCCCAGGCGCCCGAGGTCCTACGGCTTCTCCGGTCAGGCTGCCGTGTCGCCGACGTCGGCTGCGGGACCGGTCACGCGCTCAACTTGATGGCAGCAGCCTTCC
>JAJYVX010000348.1 GCA_021791795.1 Actinomycetes bacterium
CGCCGCGCAGGCGCTCGTCGCAGCGGGACGCACCGTCGAGCGCGGGCGGGTCCACTCGCTCCACTCGTACTTCCTCCGGCCGGGCGATCCCCACCGCCCGATCGTCTACGAGGTCGACCGGATCCGTGACGGCCGCTCGTTCACGACGCGCCGGGTCGTCGCCGTCCAGCGGGGCGAGGCGATCTTCAACCTCCAGTGCTCGTTCCACGCCGACGAGCCCGGCCTGGTCCACCAAGACGAGGTCCCCGACGCGCCGCCCCCCGGCACCCTCGAGCCCCCGGGCCGGCCGGTCAACGACCTCGGGATCACCCCGCGGGGCTACCCCGAGCCGCACGGCCTCGAGGTCCGCTTCGTGACCGAGCTCCCCTGGAGCCGCAACGGCGAGCTCCACGACCGCGAGCTGCTCTGGCTCCGGGCCGGCGGGCCGCTCGGCGACGACCCGGTCGTCCACGCCGCCGTCGTCGCGTTCGCGTCGGACCTCACGCTCGTCGACTCGATCTTGCAGCGCCACGGCATCTCACCGGGGCACCCGGGCGTCGCCGCAGCGAGCCTCGACCATTGCATGTGGTTCCACCGGCCGCTCCGGGCCGACGACTGGCTCCTCTACGACCACCGCAGCCCGGTCGCGTTCGGCGCGCGGGGCCTCGCCCAGGGCGCCCTCTACGACATCGCGGGCAACCACGTCGCGAGCGTCGTCCAGGAGGGGCTCGTCCGCCTGCGCGCCGACCACGCCCTGCCCGGCGAACCGGGTCGCTAGATGGCCTTCGACGCGGGGTTCGCGGGGTTCCTCGCCCTGTTCGTCGTGCTCGTCGTCTCGGTCGTGCGCTATACCCGCCGCCTCGGGCGCCGCGTCGGTGCCCCGGGGCGCGACGGTCCGGCGGGCGGACCGCCGAGACGCACGCCCCGCCGCGGGGCCTGACCGCCTACAGCACCCCGCCGCGCCGGCTCTCGACGATGACGCCGATCACCGCGGAGATGGCGAGGGTGAAGCCGAGGATCGCCGTCCAGAACCCGAACACGAGGGAGAGGGCGACGAGCAGCGCGGCGAGGCCGAGGACGAAGGGCCAGATGCTCGTCGACGGGAAGGCGCCGACCGCTCCGGCGGCCTGGGCATGGGTCGCTTCCGGGTCGTCCTCCGGCCGCGGCGTCATCCGCCGCGACCACCAGAAGTAGTAGCCGCCCGGCAACAGCCCGAGCAGGCCGAACGCCGCGAGCATCACCGTGCCGGCGTCCTCGTAGCTCGTGAACCAGTAGACCGCGCAGATGACTGCGCCGAACGCCGCAAAGAGCAGAAGGATGAACGACTCGGTCTTCATCGCGCGTCACCGCCGTCGCTCGGACCTGCCGCGACCCCGGCGGGAGCCACAGCCGGCACGGCGCCGTGGCGCTGCTCCTCGTACTTGCGCACGGTGTGCTCCGGGTGGTTGAAGTCCCACAGCGGCCGCTCGGAGCGGATCGGCGGCAGCCGGTAGAAGTTGTGGTGCGGCGGAGGCGAGGAGGTCGCCCACTCGAGGGTGTGGCCGTCCCAGGGGTTGGCGGGCGCCTGGATCGGCCGGCGCCACGACACGTAGGCGTTGACGACCATGATCGCGACGGCGATGAACAGCAGGTAGGAGCCGGCCGTCGAGACGCGGTTGAGCGTCGTCCAGCCCGTCGACGCCGAGTACTCCGCGATCCGGCGCGGCATGCCGTGCAGCCCGAGGAGGTACTGCGGCATGAACGTCACCCAGAATCCGACGAACATGAACCAGAAGCTCGCCTTGCCGAGGCTCTCGCGCAGCATCCGGCCGAACATCTTCGGGTACCAGTAGTACAGGCCCGAGAAGCCTCCGAAGACCGCCGAGCCGAAGAGCACCTCGTGGAAGTGCGCGACGACGAAGTACGTGTCGTGGGTCGCGAAGTCGATCGGCGGCGAGGCGAGGAAGATCCCGGTGACGCCCCCGAAGAGGAACACGATGAGGAAGCCGACCGCGAACAGCATGGGCGTGTCGAACTTGAGCGAGCCGCGCCACATCGTCCCGATCCAGTTGAAGAACTTGATCCCCGTCGGCACGGCGATCAGGTAGCTCATCAGGCTGAAGAACGGCAGCAGCACGACGCCGGTCGTGAACATGTGGTGCGCCCAGACGCTCGTCGAGAGGGCACCGATCGCGATCGTCGCGAAGACCATCCCGCGGTAGCCGAACACCGGCTTGCGCGAGAACACGGGGAGGACCTCGGTCACCATGCCGAAGTAGGGCAGGGCGAGGATGTAGACCTCGGGATGGCCGAAGAACCAGAACAGGTTCTGCCACAGCACGGGCACTCCGCCGCCCGCGACCGAGTAGATGTGGGTCCCGAGGTGCCGGTCAGCCCAGAGCATGACGAGCGCCGCGGTGAGGACGGGGAACGCGAGCAGGATGAGGATCCCGGTCACGACCATGTTCCACGTGAAGATCGGGACGCGGAACATCGTCATCCCCGGAGCGCGCAGGTAGAAGACGGTCGTCACGATGTTGACGCCCGTGAAGATCGCGGAGAAACCCGTGAGGATCAGGGCG
>JAJYVX010000349.1 GCA_021791795.1 Actinomycetes bacterium
CTCGAGCACGTGGGGAAGGTGATAATCGTGGGTGGAGAGCGGGCGGCTGTGAGACGGCTGGGTTTCGCCCCTGCTTCGACGCTCTCGGACGCGCTCGAGATCGCCTCCGACGTCGTGGGGCGCGACCCGTCGATCACTCACCTCCACGCTCCGCCGCTGCTCATCGCGGACGTCACGTGAACGGGCGTTCCTTCCTGCTCCGCACGCCCACCCGGCCGAAAGGAGCCGACCCGCTGCCGCTCGAGCACAGGCTCGGGGTGGACTACGAGACCTCCTGGGCCCGCCGCTATCCGGTGCGACTCGCCCGGGCGATGCTGCTCGACGACATAGCGAGGCCGATCGTGCGCCTCGGCGCGTCGCCCACCGTGTACGGCAGGGAGCACCTCGACCCGCTCGAGGGACCGATCATCCTCACGGCCAACCACTCGAGCCACCTCGACACGACGCTCTTGCTCTCGAGCCTGCCGGCTCGCTTCCGCCACCACGCCGTCGTCGGAGCTGCGGCGGACTACTTCTTCGACAGGCACTGGAAGGCTGCGCTCTGGGCGTTCGCCCTCGGGGCCATCCCGATGGAACGCGTGAAGGTCAACCGCCGTTCGGCGCAGATAGCGGCCGACCTCGTCGAGAAGGGCTGGTCGCTCGTCATGTTCCCCGAAGGCGGTCGCTCTCCTGACGGCTGGGGGCAGGAGTTCAAGGGTGGGGCCGCCTACCTCGCGAAGAGATGCGGCGTGCCGGTCGTGCCGGTCCACCTCAAGGGCACCCGCGCCATCGCAGCAAAGGGTTCCTCCCGCGTCCGGCCCGGCGAGACGGAGGTCCGCTTCGGCGATGCGCTCTGGCCGGCCGAGGGCGAAGACGCCCGCCGTTTCGCCCTCCGGATCGAGCAGGCCGTGGCGCTCCTCGCCGACGAGGCCGAGACCGACTGGTGGTCGGCGCGCCTACGGGCAGCGAAGGGCGAGACCACCGCATTTCGTGGCCCGCCGGTGTCACCGTGGCGACGGGCTTGGATGCTGCCTTCGTCCGCCGACCCGGCAGCCCGACGATCGGAGGAGCGGACGCTTCACGAGGCAAAGGCGTGGCCGAAGGAGGTCGCGCCGAAGTGAGCGGCGCTCGGCCGGACGTCCACGGGCTCTTCTCGATAGAGGGCAAGAGCGCCCTCGTCACCGGCGGCTCCCGTGGCATCGGGAGGATGATCGCCAGCGCCTATGTGCAGGCGGGCGCGAGGGTGCTGATCTCGTCGCGCAAGCTCGACGACCTCGAGCGCACCGCGGCGGAGCTCTCCTCGCTCGGCCCGGGGACCTGCGCGGCGGTCGAGGCGAACCTCTCGACCGAGGACGGGTGCCGGTTTCTCGCCGACGCGGTCGGGGCGAGCTTCGAGAAGCTGGACATCCTCGTCAACAACGCCGGCGCCACGTGGGGAGCCCCTCTCGCCGAGCACGACGAGAAGTCGTTCGAGAGGGTGATCGGCCTGAACGTGAAGGGCGTCTTCTTCCTCACGAAGTTCCTCGTGCCGCTCCTCGAGGCCGCAGGGACGGCGGAGGATCCTTCACGGGTGCTGAACATCGGCTCGATCGACGGGCTGCACGTGCCCGAGCTCGAGACTTACTCGTACTCCGCCTCGAAGGCGGCCGTGCACCAGCTGACCCGTCACCTCGCGAAGCGGCTCGCTCCGCTCGTGACGGTCAACGCGATCGCTCCGGGACCCTTCGAGTCGAAGATGATGGCGGCCACCCTCGCCGCCTTCGGTGACGAGATCGCCGCCGCGGCACCCCTCAGGCGGATCGGCCGGCCGGACGACATGGCCGGCGCCGCCATCTACCTCGCAAGCCGGGCGGGCCGCTACGTGACCGGCGCGGTCATCCCGGTGGACGGCGGTATCGCAACCCTCAAGTAGGACGCTCGGGTGCCGCGCCCCGGGGACCGTCGCGGGACTCGGCAGACCTCGAGCCCCGGTAGCTAGCCTCGGATCGCATGCCTGAGCTGCCCGAGGTCGAGATCCTCTGCCGCCGCTTGGAGGAGCGGACGCGAGGCCAGGCCATCACGAGGGTGGAGGTCGCCTCCGTAGCGGCGCTCAAGACCCACACCCCGCCGATATCGGCGCTGAGCGGCCTCACGCTGGACAGGGTCGGGCGCCGCGGCAAGTACGTCTGCATCGAGGCAGGCGGACTGTTCCTCGTCATCCATCTGGCCCGCGCCGGCTGGGTGCGCTGGCGCGACAAGCTGCCGCCGCCGAGCGGGAGGTGGGGGCGGGGGCCGTTGGCGCTGAGGGTGGGTTTCGCTGTCGGAGGCTTCGAGGTGACCGAGATGGGCACCGAGAAGAGGCTCGCCCTCTTCCTCGTCTCCTCCCCGACAGACGTCGAGGGTGTGGCGACGCTCGGCATAGACCCATTCGACCCCGCCTTCAGCCACGAGCGTCTCGGTGAGCTTCTCTCGGGTGAGAAGGGTGACCTGAAGCACGCTCTTTCGCGTCAGTCCCTCATCGCCGGCGTCGGCAACGCCTACTCCGACGAGGCGCTTCACGCCGCGCGGCTGTCCC
>JAJYVX010000350.1 GCA_021791795.1 Actinomycetes bacterium
CTTCGACCTCAAGGCGCACTCGGAGCACTCCGGCGTGCGGCTCGAGTACTTCGACCAGGCGAGCGGCGAGCGCTACGTGCCCCACGTGATCGAGCCGGCCGCCGGGGCCACGCGGACGATGATGGCCTTCTTGATCGCCGCGTACGACGAAGACGAGGTGGGAGGCGAGCGCCGCTCGGTGCTGCGCCTCCACCCTCGCCTCGCGCCGTACCAGGTCGCGGTGCTCCCGCTGTCGAAAAAGCCCGAGCTCGCGCCGTTGACCGAGGAGATCCTCGCAGCGTGCCGCCGGCACGTGGTGTGCGAGCGAGACGAGACGCAGTCGATCGGCCGCCGCTACCGGCGCCAGGACGAGATCGGCACGCCGATGTGCGTCACCGTCGACTTCGACAGCCTCGTCGACCGTCGCGTCACGGTGCGCGACAGGGATTCGACGGCCCAGGAGCGCATCGCCGTCGACGACGTCGCGTCCTACGTCCTCGAGCACCTCGGGAACTAGCGGAACCTTCCGGGCTAGCTCGTGGCGGGGCTCTATTTGACCAGGTAGATAGCGGTTTTCGCGCTGCCGGTCTGTAGTACCTAACTCGCCGCCTGCTCAGCGTTTCGGGGCGTAGGTGTCGAGCCCGAACAGGTCGTAGAGGCGGCGCTGGGTGGCGTCGTGCTCGGTGAGCATGCGCCGGGCACGGGGGCGTCCCCGCTCACCCTGGTAGAGAAGGAGGGTCTCCTCGATCCCCGCAAGGCTCGAGAGCAGTGCCCGCACGGAGAGGTGGATGCCTGCCCGGTCCGCCTCGCGCACCATGAGCCGGGCGACCATGAGGGCGAGCACGCAGTACAGGACATGGACCCGGATCTTGGATTCGGTGAAGTGGAACATCGGGGAGAACGAGACGACCTTCGGGTCCTTCATCTGGCGGAAGTCGCCCTCGACGGCCTCTTGGGAGCGGTACTCGGCAACGATCTGCGCGGTTGATGCCTCGTCTGCCGTCTTGTCGCTGAACAGGATCCTCTTGCCGAACAGCTCGGTCTCGAGCTCTGCCCGGGCGCCCTCGTCGATCCCGAAGCTGAGCCGCAGCTCGGCCGGATCCTCGCCGGTGAGCGTGGTCGCCATCACCCGTGACACCCAGCGCGGGGCGAGGATGGCAGCGATCTCGGCCTCGACCTTCTCTCTTGACTTTCGGCACCTGCCACGGGCGAGACGGTCCTGGACTGCTGCGAGCTGGCGGTGTGCCTTTGCAAGGGTCTGGGCAAAGCCCCGGGACTGCTTGTCGTGCAGCCCGTTCGAGTGACAGCAAACGAGGCGCCGCTCGTTGCCGAAAACGACCTTTGTCGTCTCGAAGGCGACGAGACCGGGGAAGGCCTCCTCGTCGACGACTGCGTAGCGCTCCGGTGGGACCGCGAGCAGCTCGGGGTGGTCCGACGGCGGCAGCGAGCCGACGAAGTGAAGCGACGTGGCGTCGAGCAGCTCGTAGTTGCCGTCGGAGTTCTGCCCGGCGTCATAGACCAAGGTGAGGCGCCCAGCACCAGCACCGCTATCAGCTGTCAGCAGGCTCGAGAAGCGGGTGACGAGCTCGGTCACCATCGAGGCGAACTGGGTGACGTCTGGCAAGTTGCCGGGATAGGCATGAGAGACGAGCGGGATGCCGCCGTCAGTGGACACGACGAGGCCGAGCCCGCAGATGCGCAGGTCGTTGCGCTTCTGCTTCGAATGTCCCCGCTGGGCGATCGGCGCACGGGGATTGGCTGAGTCGATCCAGGTCGCGAAGTTCGTCATGTCGAGCACGAGGCCGGACAGATCGACGGCGAACGTCTCGACCATCTGCGCCACGATGCGCCGCTCGATCTCTTTGAGGTCGTCCTCGCCGATCGCGTCCATTGCATCCCAGAACCTGCGGTGGTCGAGCGCACCGGGGGAAAGACGCAGCCACCGGTCACAGGCCGTGGTGTCCCACCAGTCCGAAAAGGCGAGCTTCGAGCAGGGGTCGACGACGCGGTTGAGCGTCGCAAGCGCGATGTAGGTCCCGACCGACGCTCCGGCGTCACTGCGACGAGCGCCGATGACCTCGTCCACGATCTCCGCGACATGAAGGCGCCGGAGCATCTCCCATACCGCAGCGACGTCGCCGAAGGCGAGGTGGCGTGAGCGATCGGGCATCGACGTCGCTCCCGCCACCGCGGCCTCGATGTCGGCTGCCTTGCCCAGGTAGGTCTGGGAGATGATCTTCGGCTTGCCGCCGACACGGGCGACCTCTCGGGAGTAGTAGTAGGTCTGGCCCTTGATGGTCTTGCCGATGATCGAAGTCATGTATTAGGTCATACACCCTCCAGCGCCAAAACGCGAGCCTTTGACCAGGGTAAACGCGCTGGTCAGAGGGTTATTCAGAAGAAACTTCGGGAAGGCCCGAAAAGAAGCTCAGAGCGCTAGCCCGGAAGCCTCCGCTAGGACCTCCGGATCCCCGGACGGCCCGCGCCGGCCGCGCCGGCCGCGCCGGCCGCGCCCGCACGGTACGGTCCGGGCCAT
>JAJYVX010000351.1 GCA_021791795.1 Actinomycetes bacterium
AGCGCCGCAACGATGTCGTGCTCAACCACCGGGCTCGTTCCGATCTGCTGGCGCCCCCGCACTCGGTGCCTCGGGCTCCCCCGAAATCGCGGAGGCATGGCACTCGCCCCCCTCTGCGCCCACATCCCCAGATTAGAGGCCGCCGAGACGCTCGGCGTCATCTTCGGCCGGGCGCTCGAGGCCGCCGGCGGAGCGCTCGAGCCCGCCGAGTGGTCGCTCGAGGCCCGGCAGGGGTGAGCGGCAGCGCTCGGAGACGAGCACCATCGTTGTCGGTGGCGGCGATCGACGGTGGATATCAGCTCTTCGAGCTTCTCCTGGGGCAAGCTCTACGAGATGGCAAACGACAGCCGGCGCTCGTGGATCCGTTCCTCTCGCTGGCGGCGTCGATGTGCACCGCGCCAGGAACCTACGTGGCGCTGATCGGTTCTGGGTCTTGACGGCGGGGTGAAGACGGGGTGGGAGCTCACGAGGGAGCTGGCGTCCCTCGTTGCCGAGCATCGTGACGGAACGACCCCGGAGGACCCTGCTGCCTGGTGGAAGGCATATGGTGTACCATATGGGGGTAATGGCAAGGAAAGAGGTGCTGGTCCAGCTAGATGACGGCCTCGTGAGCAGACTCGACGAGCTCGCTGCTGCCCAGGGAACGAGCCGATCAGATCTCCTTCGGCGAGGGGCGATAGCTGTACTCGAGGCTGCCGACTTGGCTGCCGCCGATCGTGAGTTGAAGGACGCCTACCGCAAGGTCCCCCAAGACCCTGCCCTCGTCGAGGCGGCTCGGAGCCTCGCTGCCCGCACGGCTCCCGGGTGGTAGCGCGCGGCGTCGTCATCTGGGCCGATCTCGGCCCACCTGCCAACCGGCGGCCGGTCTGCGTGCTCACCAGAGATGCCGCGGTGGAGGTGCTTGCGGCCGTCACGTGCGCCCCCATCACCCGAACGATCCGCGGCATTCGTTCGGAGGTCGTGGTCGGACCCGACGAGGGCCTTCCTGAACCGAGCGTGGTGAGCTGCGACAACCTTGTGACGGTGCCGAAGCTCTGCTTCGACCCGGAGCCAGTGGGAAGTCTCGGCATCGAGAAGCGAGTGGAGCTCGATAGAGCCCTCAGATACGCGCTCGACATTCAGTACTGATGTCGCGGGTGACACGCTGCCGGCGGTAGGGGGCCCTCATGGTACGGGTCGCCTCGCACGCTTCGGCGGCTACCGCGCCACGAGAAGCGTGGCGCCGCCAGTCTCCGAGCCTCCTCGTCGTGACGTCGGCCGGGGCGAGCTCGGTGACCCTTGGGAGGTGTGCGGCTCGAGCAATGTGACGGCTCCGGTGACTCGTCGCGGGAGAGTGCCGCAGTCTCCTCGCTCCCAGATGATCGTTCCCGTCTTGGCGTTGATCTCGACGGAACATCGGCTGCGGGGCGGGGCGATGACGTGAGGACCCCCGCGAGCGTCAGCGCTCCCAGCGTGGATGCGAGAGTCGCTGCGCCGGTAGTTGCCAAGATCGTGGCACGGCGGTGAGGGCCGCGCGCTCGAGCCTGCAGCCCAGCGCGCATGATGTCGAGACGGTCGACGGCGCGCAGGTCGTCGTCGTGCTCGAGATCTTCGATGAGCGCGGCGAGCTCGTCCTCGTATCTGTTGCGCCAGGTCCGCGGGAAGACCCGCAGCCATCGCGTACTCACGTTCCCTCTCACACGCTGCCGCCATGGAGTGCCGGCTGTGGTGAAGCGCCGCGAGCGCCGCGAAGCGATCGCAGCCTCGCCTTCCCCGCGGTCACGACTCTTGCGAGGTCGGCGACCGATGCCTCGAGGACCGCCTCGCCCTGGCCGGTGATCTCGTAGGGACGACGCCGGTCATCAGCGGGGAGCGCCGCAATGAGACCGCGCTCTTCGAGACGAGTGATGGCCCCGTAGAGGGTTCCTGGACCAAGGCGGACATGGGCGAACGCAGAGACGTCCTTCATCAGCGCGTGGCCGTGCTTCGGGCCTGCGGCGAGGCTCATGAGCACGAGGAGTAGCGCCCCCGAAAGCGTCTCGTGCCCAGCGTCCTGGGGACCGGCTGAGGGTGGAGTCACACGTGCACTGCACTACGTCAGCCGTAGCTATGGAAGACGTAGTACTCCGGCCCGAGTCGGTTGCAGGTACCTAGATCCCAGCACGGCCCTCAAATAGCAGGTCGCCGGATCACGTGCCGACATCGGGCGGACGACGACGTGCTCGGCCCGCACGAGAGCTGGGACGAGGAGCCAGTACCAAGCCGCGATAGTGGCGGAACGGTGCTCCCAACGTGCTGGCGGATGGCACATCGCCTCTTGTCGCGCGGGGGTCGCGGCCGTAGCATCCGAATTATCCGAATTAGTCGACCGTGCGGCGTCCCAAGCGGGGAGCGGCGGGTCGGCGGAGGAGGCGTGCGATGGCTGTTGTCGCCCAGTCCGACGAGCTGTTGGAAGCGTCGGTGCGCTTGGACCTGTACCGCACGATGGTCCTGATCCGGACGTACGAGGAGCGGATCCGCCA
>JAJYVX010000075.1 GCA_021791795.1 Actinomycetes bacterium
CCTCCCTCGCCCGCTACTGCGAGCGCGTGTCCGCCGCCGCAGACGCCCAGACCACGCATCGGTGATTTATGCATCGATCCAGCGACTCGGGACACTAGCTCAGGTACCGCTCGATCGCAGGCGCCGCGAGCGCCACGACCTCGTCCGGGCCTGCCTCTGCGAGCGGAGGCAGCCGGAGCACGTGGCGGAGCATGGCGATGCCGACGAGCTGCGCGGCGATGAGCGAGGCTCGAAGCGCCTGGTCCTCTTCTCCCCCACGCTGCGCGATCGCTCCGAGGAGCGCTTCGGTGAGGAACCGGCGCAACAGGCCCGCAGCCTGTTCGCTCGAGACGGCTGAACGGACGAGGGCGAGCATCGTGTTGCGGCTGTGCTCGCTGTCGGCGATCTCGAGGTAGCGCCGCACGAGCGCCTCGGCCGCCCGCCTGCGGGGGAGCCGGGCAACGTCGGCGAACAGGTCCGGCAGCGGCGTAGGCAGCCCGACGGCGGAGATGAACAGTGCCTCTTTGCTCCCGAAGTAGTGGATGAGCAAGGCGGCGTCGACGCCGGCATCGGACGCGATGGACCGGAGAGAGGTGGCGTCGTAGCCATGAGTGGCAAAACGTCGCCGCGCGGCCACCACGATCACCCCCCGCGTATCAGGCATCCCCGGCCTCCGCCCGGTCCTTCTCATCGTGCACCCGTTGCCGTCCGCCGGCCTGGCGGCGACCCGGCGGCGATGGCGACGAAGGCCTCCTCCAGGTTCGCAGGCACCCCGTCCACCTGCGCGGCGATGCTCGCAGCCGAGAAGAGCCGCTCCACCTCTTGTGCCGTGCTGATGACCCTTAGGGCCGTCCCGTGGAGCTGTACCGAGTAGCCGGCCTGCTCCAGCAGTGAGAACGCCCTCGGCCAGTCCTCGGTGCGCACCTCGGCGACGGTCCGCCCTCCGATGATCTGAGCCGCCGTCCCCTCGGCCGCGTCGGACCCGTCGACCATTATCACGAGGCGGTCGCACTGTTCGGCCTCCTCCATGTTGTGTGTCGTCACCAGAGCGCCGGCGTCGTCATCCGCCGCTTGCCGTATCTGCTCCCAGAGCCGTGCACTCGCGAGCGGACCGACGCCCGAGGTCGGCTCGTCCAGCATGAGGAGCTCGGGGCGATGGGCCAAGGCGACCGCGAACGCGACCTGACGCTGCACGCCAAGCGGCAAGTCGCCGACCAGGCTGCTCCGCCATGCCGACAGAGCGTCGGGAAGCGAGCGTTCGACCTGGCGAAACACTGCCGCATTGAAGACCCAATTCTCCTCCACGCTCAGGTCGTCGTAGAGACCGAGCGACTGCGGCACGTAGCCGACCCTGGCACGGGTCGCGAGCGACGGTGTGGAGCCGAATAGCAGGACGGTGCCGCTGTTTGGCTGCAAGAGACCGAGGAGCAACCTGATGAGAGTCGTCTTGCCGGCTCCGTTCGCACCGAGCAGGCCGACCACCTCGCCGGGCTCGACGACGAGGTTGACCGCTTCGACCGCTGTCGCTCTCCCGAAGCGTCTCGTCACGGATCGAGCCTCGACGAGGCGGCTCACGTCGATGCCCCTCCCGCGGCGACCTCCGCTACGACGACGGCGTCCTCGAAGTCCGCCGAGGTGGCCTCTGCCCCTTCCGGCAGAACCCCGTCGGGCGCCCACACTCGCCAAGAGGCACCCCGGCGCCACGATCGATCCGTCGGAGGCGAGCTCGCCTCCATCGTGCCGAGCGCCCCCGGTATCGACCGCAGGATGACCTCCGGTGATCCGCTCGCCAGGCAGCGACCGGACGAGAGCAGAACCACCGATGAGCCCCGGGCCGCCTCGTTCACGTAGGTGGTGGAGACTGCCACCGCCACGCCGGACGCAGCTGCGCGTGAGACGAGCCGCCACAGGTCGACCCTGCTGACGGGATCGACGCCGGTCGTCGGCTCGTCGAGCGCCAGCAGCTTCGGGCCGTGAAGAAGTGCCATGGCCACCGCCAGCTTCCGCTGCATCCCTCCCGAGAGCGCGGAGCCGAGCCGCCGGCGAGCGTCACTGAGGCTGGTCTGTTCGAGTAACTCACGCATTCGTGCGTCCCGCTCGGCAGGCGCCATCCCAAACACCTGCGCGATGAAGTCGAGGTTCTCTTCGACCGTCAGATCGCCGTAGAGCCCTGCCGTCGCCGGGACATAGCCGATCTCATCCTTCCGGGGTCGCCGTACGACGCCGCTCACCGGGACGACGAGGCCGACGAGCGCCGCCAGTGAGGTCGACTTGCCGGCGCCGTCGCCGCCGACGACCACGCTCACATGCCCTCGGTCCACGGGAAGGCTGACGCCCTCGAGCGCCGTCCGCCTCCCCAGGCGGACGGAGACTTCCTCCAGCCCGTAGCTCATGTTGCAACCGTCTCGTCGCCCGAGCGCCCGACCCGTGTCTTCGGAACGCTCGGCGCGAGATCTCGACGGAACCGAGCCACGGCGAGGCCGAGGACCGCGACCGCGAGGAGCGCCAACAGCCCGATCGGCTCGAGGAGGGCTCCGACCGGCGCTGCCTTCAGCATCACGCCGCGACTGATCTCGATGAAGTACGTGAGAGGGAGGACGTAGGAGATCCACCGCACGCCGGCCGCCATGGAGCTCACCGGGAAGATGAGGCCGGACAGCAGCACCTGCGGCAGGATGAGGAAGAAGGCCAGCTGGATCGCCTGGCCCTGGTTCTGCGAGAGCGTCGACACGAGGATTCCCATGCCGAGCGTGACGAGCAGGAACAGACCAGCACCGAGCAGGAACGAGCCCACGTTGCCGACGAACGGCACGTGGAATAGGACCATCCCCGCTGTGACCACGAGAGCCAGGTCGAACGCGGCCACGAGGAGGTACGGGGCGATCTTGCCGCCGATCACCTGGAAGGCGCGAAACGGCATCACTGCCAGTTGCTCAAGCGTGCCGGACTGACGCTCGCGCACGACGCCGAGGCTCGTGATGAGCGTGCCGACGAAGACGAGGATCAAACCGGCAAGGCCTGGGACCATCACCCATGACGTCTTGAGCTCCGGGTTGTAGAGGATCTGCAGGCGGGCCGCGTGTCCCCCGACCCGGCCGGAAGGCGCGAGCTTCGCGAAGGCAGCCTCGGCCGTCTGGACCGAGAAGAGCTGTGTCCCGTCCATGAGGACGAGGGCACCCCCGGGCGCTGTCACCACCCCGACCACGGCACTTCCGTCCCGGAGGTGCGACCTCGCCGTGGCCTCTCCCCCTGCCGGGTCGATCTCCACCACCTGGAAAGGCGCACCCAGGTTCGAGGCGACGGTCCGAGCGTTCGGCCCGACCACCACCGTCGGGATGTCGTGGACGTCGAAGTTCGCCGCGTACCCGAACACGACGAGGAGCAGCACCGGCAGGACGATCATCATCGTCAGCGTGCGCCGGTCCCGCCGGAGCTGGCGGAACTCCTTCGCCACCATCGCCCACATGGTCGGTCCCCTATCTCAACGCTCGAAGAATTCTACGTATGTTGACTTTCTTCGGTCAAGCGGCACGACGACCAGGTCGAGGCTCCGATGCGGACGAGCCCTAAGGGAATACTGTAGCTATGGCTACGGTTGCTCCCTATGCCACTACCACGAGCACGAAGGCGAGATGAGTCGATGACACCCGACAGAGAGCAAGGCGCGACGGCAAGAGACGGAAGTGCGCGGCCTCATCGACCCCTCGAGGCCGGCCTCGGCTTCCGCTTGGGCCGGGCGCACCGAGCGCTGCGTGAGGTCTGGGCGCTCGAGATCGCCGACCTCGGCCTCAGTCCGCCACAGGCCGCGATCCTGCGGGCGATCTCCGAGCAACCCGGCTCGGGCGTGCGGGAGCTCGCCCGGCAGATGTGCACCGACCCCATGAACGCCAAGCGCCTCGCCGACCATCTCGAGCAGGCTGGGCTCCTGTCTTCTCTGGCGGATCCCTCGCACCGTCAGCGCCGCGGGCTGGCCCTCACCGACGAGGGTCTCGTGCTGGCCCGTGAGGTAGCCGCAAGGGCAGCCGCCTCGGACCGCCGCCTCTCCGAGCTGCTCGGCGCCGGCGGCGTCGAACAGCTGAACGACCTCCTCGATCGCCTCGAGTACGTACTTGCCGGAAGCGAGCGCGCTCCCGGCATCGGGCGGCGCCACGGAACTTTGACAGAGAATGGACACCGATGACAGTCGAGCCCACCTCCCTCGTTCAGACGGCGTCGGCCTCAACCAATGCCGCCGCGCTCGAAGTCGGTGATCAGGTCGGCCGTGAGGTTCGCCACGGCCCTGCGCGCCTGCTCGCCGTCACGTCCCTCGCCCACTTCCTGAACGACGGCGTTGTCTTCTTCATCCCGGTGATCGGCGACCTGCTCGCGCAGGATCGTCACGTCTCGACAGTCCTCATCACGGCCATGTTGACGACGTTCTACGTCACCTCGGCGGGCTTCGGAATCGTGGTCGGCCTGGTGGCGGACGCGGTGGGCAAGCGCGGACCGATGCTCGCAGTGGGCATCGCCACTCTCGGAGCGAGTCTCTTCGGCTTCTACGCGTCGCTGTCGTCAGCCGGTGTCTCGAGCGACGTGCTCGCACTGCTGGCAGCCGCCGTGGCCGGCATCGGAAGCTCCTTCTACCACCCCCTCGGCGGGTCCGTCCTCCAACTCGGCTTCCCGGCCAGCTCCCGCGGCAGGGCTCTCGGAATCAACGGGGCGTTCGGCAGCCTCGGTCGTGCTCTCTACCCTGCGCTGTTCTTCGTGATCGCGGCCTTCGGGATATCAAGGCCGGCGACGACGATCGTGTTCGGCAGCCTCAGCATTCTCGCCGCGGTGCTCGTTGCGGTGGGGCTCCCGGGAGATGCGACCGACCTCGGCGGACGCCGGTCCGGTGCGGCCGAAGTGGCGGCACCGGGGGCGGCAACATCTGTTGGGGAGAGTGACGGCCACCTGTCGGCACCGGCCGCCGGGGCCAGCCCCGGAGCGGAGGCGGGCTCGCCCGCTGCCTCGCTCCGGTCGATCCTGAGCCGCAGTGTCGTCGCGCTCACGAGCATCGCCTTCTTCCGGTCGCTCGCCTTCATCGGGATCGTGTCGTGGATTCCGATCTATCTCACGACCCAGCGGCATGCCGGTGTCTCGACGGGACTCGGCGTCGCCGTGACGGCGATGTACGCGGGAGGGATCGCGGGCCAGCCCCTCTTCGGACTGCTGGCCGACCGGTTCGACAAGCGCCTCGTGCTCGCCGTCGACAGCCTCGGCTCTGCCGGGGGCATCTTCTGGTTCCTCTCGACGTCCGGACACGGAGCAGAAGCTCTCGTAGCCCTCGTCGTCTTCGGGCTCTTCACGTTCAGTGGGTTCCCTTTGCTGCTTTCCCTCGTCGCCGACTACGTGCCCAAGAGCTCGTCCACGACCGGGAACGCGCTCGTATGGGGAATCGGCTCGACCGGCGGTCAGGCGCTCGGCCCCCTCGTGGCCAGCCTGATCATGGGGAGCTCCGAGGCGCACCTCGGCCTGGCCTTCGCCATCCTCGGCGGTGTGGCAGCCGCAACGGTGGTCGCGACTCCGCTCCTCGGACGGACCGCTCGTTCCTCCTCTATGGCCATGTTCGGCTGACCCGCGGCCGGGCGGTCCGGTTGGCGTCGAGGACCCTCGTGGACGTCGGCGTCACGCACTGCCGAGACTGCTCGGTGCGGGGTTCAGCATCCCGGGGCTGAGGGGCTTCACAGGCGGACGGCGTCGACGACCCAGGCTTCGGCGGCGGACGTGCCGCCGGCGGACGCGCCGGCGGCGGACGCGCCGGCGGGGACGCTCAGTTCGAAACGGCCGGGCAGCAGTGACTCGATGCGCCAGCCGGTGGCGAACGCAGAGCGGAGCTCGTCTTCGGTGACCCTGCGAGGACCCCAGTCGCCCGCCTGGCGATCGCTGAAGCACATGAGATGCAGGTGGCCACCCGGCCGGAGGGCGGCATGCAGCGCCGTGACGTAACAGGCCCTGTCTGCGTCGTCGAACACGTGGAACAGCCCGCTGTCGGCGATCGTGTCGTAGGCCGGGCCGTGTGCATCGAGACGACGGGCGTCGAACACCTCGAAGGCCACTTCGACACGTCGTTCGGCCGCCTTGCGCCGGGCCTCCTCCACGGCTCGTACGGAGATGTCGATGCCGAGCGCGCGGGCACCGCAGACCGCTGCGAGGATCGTGTGCTCGCCGGTTCCGCAGCCGGCATCGAGGAACGCTCCGCTGAGCGCGCCGACCTCGGCAAGGCGAACGAATGCCGGCTGCGGGCGCCCGATGTCCCAGGGCGGCGGCGACCCGCCGGCGTACGCCCCGTCCCACTCGCGCCCGTCGTCCGGTTCGACCATCTTCTTCTCCTCCTCCTACAGGGTCGCCAGCGGGCAACGGTTGCCCGACTGTGACCGGGTGCTCGATCGAACCGTGGCGCAGGCGAGGATCTTCCCGTCACCTGGCTGCCATGAGGACACATGAGTGGAGGAGCTCATGCCCATGACGGCACAAGCACGCGGCGAGCACACGACCCACTGGCTCGCTGGAAGAAGCTGGGCAGCGGCGTAGTCGCCGCGCAGGAAGGCGGAGACGATCGCCCGATCCAGCTGCTTCCCGGTGAGGCGCAGTTGGGCTTCTGCCGCCTTGGCCTCGGCGGACGCCACTGCGGCGGTCCGATTTCCTTGCCAGTACCCAGTCCACCCGAACAAAGCGCCGACTGCGAGCGCACAGACCACCGGTGCAGTCCATCTCGCCTGCACACGCAGCCTTGGACGGCCCTTCGGCCGCAAGCCTGAATTCCTGAGTCGTGGGAGATGCCTGCTCGCTGCGACCAGCAGGAGCAGCACGCCGATGCCACAACAGCAGTCGGCGATGTTGCCCGCCTTGAACGGCCCCAGGCCGAGCCAGAACCAGTTCACCACAGCGCGCTCCCTCGCTCCGTCGGTGAGCGTGGCAAAGCCGAGCCGGTCGAGCAGGTTCGAGCTCAGCCCGGCGAGCAGGACGACCGCCCCAAGACGTGGGAGGCGTCCACGCAGGCGGGTGGCGACGAGGAATATCGCGCCCGCGACGAGGCACACTCCCACTGAGTCGAGAAGTGCCCCGGTCACCGGTCCCGCGTACTGGTCGCCAACTATCCGCGGCATCAGCGTCCCCGCAGCGGGATCAAGGCTGACCGAGGGGCTGGACGCCAGTGCCTTCGTCACCTGGTCAACCGCGACCAGCAGGACGAAGAGCACCCAGACGCCGCTCTCGGCGAGCCTTTGCGGGCTTCGACGAGCAGCAATACCTTGGCCAGCAGCTTGCACCCGAGAGACCTCCGCGGCGGGACGAAATGTGGTTGGCCTATCTATCACGCCGTGAGTTGCAGATGCGGGACGAGACGGTTAGGGACAGCTGACAATCCGAGAGCAGGCGGACCGGGGTGAGCACTCGGGCGCACGCGCGACACTCCTGGCGCACAGCTGGCTCCAGTCGGGGCGGCGCTTCTCCGCAGGCCTACGGGCTCGTGGAGAGACCCTGGTGCCTCAGCCCAGGTACTTGCTGTTGAACGATACCTGGTTCCCGCCACAGCCGTGATGGCCAGGCAGCCCGATCCCGTCGACCGACTCGGTGTTCTTCGTGCAGACGTCGAACGCGAAGTAGTAGCCGTCGGTGCCGACCTCGAACGAGAAGTGCAGGGAGACCTTGTACTCGGACGAGGAGACCTTCACGAGCGAGCCGTACGAGAAGTCCTTCACCAGCTTGAGGACCTTCGGCGGCGGCGGCTCCTTGGACGGGCTCAATGCCAAGCCGAAGTACGTGTAGCGGTGCTTGTGACCTTCTCGGGAGAGCACCCTGGCCGGAGCGTAGAAGCCCAGCTCGTAAATCTGGTGGCAGACGGGTCGGTTGCCCGTCGTGTTGCAGTTGGTCGCGCCGTTCAAGGCGAAGTAACGGACAGCGACATACACGGTGGTCTTATTCGAGGTGGTGAGCGGCGACTTCGACCCTGGCGAGACGACCGCCACCCAGTACCTCGTGGCGAAGCTCGGCGTCACCTTGAACGAATACTTGTCCGCGCCACTGAGGACCTTGTGCGCCACCGTCTTCGGGGCCGAATGGAAAGGGAAGGCGAGCGCCTTCAGCTCGACTTCGGCCGCGTTCGGCGCTCCGAACACCCTGCCGTGGATGGTGACCTTGGAATACTTCCCCGCGGCGTACAAGGTCCACACGTCCCCCGAGACCACGGGGTTGGCAGACTTCGTGTAGATCGTGACCCTGATGCTCGAGACACCAGAGCCCATGGCAGGAGTCACCGCCACCGACAATCCCATCCATGCCGCCGCGAGGAGCGCACCCACCAGACGGGCCGCCCGCGTACGAACGAGTTCCATACCTGCCCTTCCCCTCCACTTTCCCGCTGCTTCGGCCGCAAGCTTGCCCGTCCTCGGGGAGAGTGTCAATCGCCATGCGGGCGTGTTTCGACCCGCACGACGGCCCGCCGAAGCGAGGGTCGGCCCTGCTCGGGGACGAGACTTCGGCGCCCGGCGAAGAGTCCCGCGCATACCGTCGCGGCGTGACCCGCGCCGAGGAGGACCGAGCCCTCGAGCTCCCGGTGCCTGCCAATCCTCACCCCTAACTGGCGCAGATCGCTCGGTTCAGCAACGGCGACGAGCATCTGGCGAGACGGCAGGCAGTTCTTGCCGTGCTGCCATCTTCCGACGGGCTCGGTGCCGCAGCTGCTTGCCGGACAACGGCCCTGCTCGGCGAGTGCCTCGACGTCATGCCGATCCTCATGAGCGTCCCGGTGGCCGTGCTGGGCGACGAGCTCGGCTGCGGCGACGTCAGCCGTGAGATCGACCTGCTCTCGAGCAGCGGAGAGGCGTCCGGGACCCTGCCGGACGTCGCCCGGACCAGCATCCTCTTCCAGTGCCGCGACGCGACGGCCGCGCTCGCCGTGATCGCATTGACGACAGGCGTTGCGCTGGCGGCGGGGCTCGTGGACGGCGCCGGGCAAGGGCGTGAGCTCACAATCGAGCTCGTCCGGCGTCTCGAGGGCCGCCTCGGCGTGCCTCTCTCGGTCGACTTGGAGAAAGGCTACGACGAGGACCCGTCCTCGGTCGCCGAGCTCGTCGCCCTCGCCGCCCGGGGTGTCGTCGGCGTCAACCTCGAGGACGGCGGTCGCAGCACCGGCGCCCACGAGGCCATCGTCGCAGCAGTGCGCCGGGGCAACGGCAGCGTGTTCCTAAACGCCCGCGTCGACGAGTTCTGGTCCGGTCGGCATGACCTCGTCAGCACGCTCGAACGATGCCGTGCCTACCGCGACGCGGGCGCTCACGGTCTGTTCGTCCCTGGCCTCCAAGACCCCTATGGAGTCGAAGCGGTGGCACGCATCGGGTTGCCCGTGAACGTCTTGTGGCAGCCGGGGCTCGACCTGCGAAAAACACCGGCAGCGCCGGTGAACACCGGATCGGCATCGTATCGGGCGGCGCTCGCCGCCGCCCTCGCGACGGCCGATGCCGCCCTCGCGACGGTCGACGCGTCCCGATCCAGTACTCCTCCGCCACCCGCAGTCACGTATCCGGCGACTCAGGCGGTGCTCTTCCACAGCCCCTAGGGAGCCTCACTCAGCACACCGACCGGCGTGCCGGGGCCATGATGGCGAGCAGTGACGCGTCGTTACCCTCTACTGGCCGGTTCGGCGGTCGTGCTCGGTGCGTGGTGCGGGTGGGTGAGCGGGTTCCATCGGGGAACGGCGCCGGCCAGGATCACGTGGGGGATCTCTCTCGCCGCGATCGTGGCGGTCGACCTGCTGCTGTGGCGCGGACGACGCGGCCTTCGGCCGGGAGTGCGACTGGAGCCGGTGGCCTTCGGCTGGCCGCCGACCGGTGCGCGGCACACCACCGTCCTCGCCGGCGTAGCTCCTTGGGTGACACTCGCTCTAGTCGTGCTCGTCTGGGACGTCCTCGGCCTCGTCACCGGACGGCACACTGCTCACCTCACGATCAGCGCGCTCACCGAGACGTTCCGCACCCTCAACGCGGCGATGCTCCTCGTGTGGGTGAGCGTCGGGATCGGTTACGGCGTCATGCGGGCAAGGTCGCCCGCAGGCCCGGCACCGACATCTCCCGTCTCCGGCTCGCGGGGGAGGCTGTTCTCCCCGCTCCCACTCATAGGCGCGCCGGGTCTCGTGCTGACGGCGCCCGTCGCCGGCCTGCTACTCCCGAACAACCGCGCCGCTGGCGTCGCATTCTGGCTCGGCGTGGTGGGAGCGGCACTCGTCATCGAGGTCATGGCCCGACGCAGCGGCGGCCGCGTGGCCAACGCGGAGCAGTTCCTCCGTCTCGTCACGACCCCGAGGGCGGCGAACGCCTTCGCCGTGGTGGCGTGGACCTATGCCGGCTACCACCTGTTCGCTCACTGAGCATGCCGGCGCTCTCACAGTTGCGGCGACTCGCGGTGAACATCGGTGGTGCGGTGGGTGCAGGGTGGTTCGCAGTGGCGTCGGTTCGCTCCGTCGTCGTGACCCCGAGCCCGATCGGTGTGCTCCTCGTCGTCGAGCAGACGCTGTTCGTCGGGTTGTTCCTCTTCCGGCGCCCTGCCCGTCACGTGAGCCGGCGGTCGTGGGACTGGCTCCTCGCCTTCGGTGGGACGTTTGCCGGGCTCGGCTTGAGGCCGATCGGGGTCCATGCCGCCTGGAGCGTCGGCGCCGATCTCGCCCTGCAGGTCTCGGGCCTCGCGATCTCGATCACTTCACTGCTCGCCCTCGGCCGCGCCTTCGGCTTCGTCGCAGCCGACCGGGGTCTCGTCCGGCGCGGTCCCTACGCCGTGGTGCGGCATCCCATCTACCTGGGCTACTTCCTCGTCCAGCTCGGATTCCTGTTGGCGAACGCCGCCGTGTGGAACGTCCTCGTGGTGGTGCTCTCGACCGGCTGCAACGCCGGCCGAGCCTTCGCCGAGGAGCAGGTGCTCGCCGAGAGCGCAGAGTACGGCGACTACAGGCGGCAGGTTCGCTTCAGGTTCTTTCCCTACATCTGGTGAGTGACCTGCGGCGTCCTCCCGACGGCACGCTTTCGGGCCCTCGAGGAGGTGGCAAGTCCGCGGCGGTCTCCGCCCGGCCGCCAGCTACGAGGAGTCCGCGGTTCAACGCGGGGTGTCGCCCGAGGCGAACATGCAGAAGTACGTCGTGACTGCAACGAGAGCTGCCTGTCTACGACCTCGACGACATCAACGTGACGCAGAGGTCGTGACCTCGACCCCGGAGCCGAGGCAAACGGCCCAGTGCGCCGCGGCGAGATCTGCGGTCCTGCGCACCGCTCACCTCCCGGCTCCAGTCAGCTGAGCTTTGGCCTGCGCCAGGTCAGCCCTGGCCGCCTCTCCGACCTCCGGATAGTGCGGGTCGATGGCTCGCATGGTCTCGAGGAGGATGGCGCTCGTAGAGAGGTGGCTGAACCACTTGTGGTCCGCCGGGACGACGTGCCACGGCGCCCAGGTCGTGCTCGTATGGGTGAGCATGTCGCTGAACGCCTCTGTGTAGTCGTCCCAGAACGCTCGCTCGTGCAGGTCCGCCGACGAGAACTTCCAGTTCTTCTCCGCATCGTCGATCCGCCGCAGGAACCTCCGCTCCTGCTCCTGCTTGGAGAGGTTCAGGTAGAGCTTGACGAGGACAGTGCCGTTGTCGACCAGGTAACGCTCCCAGTCGTTGATCTCCCGGTACCGCCTCTGCCAGAGCCCGTGCCGCGCCTCCGCCGGCGTGTCGGGCCACAGCAGCTCGGGGTGTACGCGGGTGACGAGGACGTTCTCGTAGTACGAGCGGTTGAAGATCGAGATCCGTCCCAAGGCCGGTAGGGCAGCCTGGTGACGCCACAGATACCCGTAAGCCTGCTCCTCGGCCGAAGGCGCTTTGAAGCTGAAGACGTCCACGCCCTGGGGGTTGAGACCCGTCATGACGTGCTTGATGGTGCCGTCCTTGCCGCCCGCGTCCATGGCCTGCAACACGATCAGGAGCGCTGTGTCGGCTTGGGCGTAGAAGCGATCCTGGTAGTCGAACAGGTGAGCCGTCGCTTGCGCCAGAGCCGCCTTGCCGGCCGCCTTGTCGATGTTCCTGTCTCTTCGTCCGGGGTCGAAATCCCTGTCGAGCCGCACGGTGGAACCGGGATGGACGAGACAACTCTTCGCCAGCGACGCCCAGTCTGTGGACATCCCTCACCTCCTTGAACACCGAGGAGCCGGCCCCGGTCCCGTCCACCTCGATGCCAGGCCTTGTCGCGCGCGTCGGTGCGAAGGCCTCAGTGTCGTTCGCAGCTGGAGATCCAAGTAGAGCCGAAATCCTCTTCTACACGAGCAACTGCCCACGTCAGGCTTCCATACCGATCGGATGATCCCCCCGGGAACGGCGACAAGCGGTGCAGCTTGGTCGGCCGAGCATCGCCCGCGCCGTGGCAGTAGACACAACATGGCCAGCGGGGCGTGCACTGGCTCTCGACGATAGGACTTCCTGGTGGGCTTATCTGGCCCGCCCGATACTCGGGGCCTGCATCGTCTCAGGCCCCGCCTGGGTCCTCCGCGGCACAGGCGGCGGTACGGCGGGCAGGACGCCCCGCCAGGGCGCTCTGATCAACGCCGGACGACGCGCGCGCTACGGTCCCCGCGCCGGGCTGAAGCTCATGCCGCGCGGTCCTGATCGGGAGTTGATACGGTGCCGGGGTCCGCACCGCTCGCCTGGGACGTGGACCGGATTGAGGAGACGGTGATGGACGAGGAACGGCCTGCGACAAAATCCGGCGCGCGGCCTCGGTTCAGCGTCGTGGTTCCCGCTCTTGACGAGGAGCGGTACCTGGCAGACTGCCTCCTGTCCCTCGCCCGACAGGACTTCGCAGGCGAGGTCGAGATCATCGTCGTGGACAACAACAGCACCGATCGGACGGCCGCCATCGCCCGGTCGTTGGGCGCTGTCGTGGTTCACGAGGCTCAGCCGGGCGTGTGCTCCGCCCGCCAGCGGGGTTCGGCGATCGCACGCGGCGAGATCATTGTGTCCACCGATGCCGACACCACCTTCGACCGGGCATGGCTGTCCCGGATCGACCGGGTGCTGGAGCAGCACCCGTCCTGCGTCG
Organism: Actinomycetes bacterium; assembly: GCA_021791795.1. Classification (GTDB taxonomy): domain Bacteria; phylum Actinomycetota; class Acidimicrobiia; order Acidimicrobiales; family Bog-793; genus JAKATT01. The sequence goes on from JAJYVX010000075.1 coordinate 13,056, forward strand.
CGGTCGGCGGACCTTGCCGCTTCACGGCGGGCCCCTGGTGGGCGACGATCTACCCGCGTCTCCTGTTCGGCGCGGTCGCCCTCGTACACCGGGTGACGGGTCACGTCTTCTACGTCACCGCCACTAACATCGCCTTCCGGCGGAACGCGTGGCCGGGCTACGACACGCAGATGACCCAGGGTGGGGACGAGTTGGACCTGCTCCGGCGTCTGCGGCGACGAGGGCGGGTGGTCTTCGACCGGCACAACCCCACGTTCACCTCACCGCGCCGCCTGCGCCAGGGCCTCGCCTACAACCTCGTCGTCACCTTCTTCTTCTATTACCTGCTCGCCTACTGGCTGAACCGCCTGGCCGGCCGCCAAGTGCTCGGCACAGCACCTGCCTTCCGACGCGAGACTCGGCGGAGGCCAATCACCTCTTGGCTTGGCCGCCTCCTCTTCGCGTCGACAGCTTTCGTCCTCGGCGTCGTCATGTTCCGGACCGGGCTCTATGTGATAGGCCTCGTCTGATGCCCGGCGGGCCCCCGGCCGCCGCCCAGCAGAGACGCATCCCGTGGGGGCGCGCGGGGGGCACGATCGGGTTGCTTGCCGCTTCTTACTGGATCTTCATGTCGCCGTACTCCCAGCTACTCGGACCGTTTCCGTACCGCCGGCGGACGAGCGAGCCGGTGGTGGCCCTCACCTTCGACGACGGTCCGAACGAGCCGTACACCTCGCAGATAGCCGATCTCCTCGCGAAGGCGGGCGTCCGGGCGACCTTCTTCGCGGTCGGCGCGTGCGTCGAGCGCCATCCTGAGACGGCCCGGCGCATCCTTCAAGACGGCCACGTCCTCGGCAGCCACGGCTACTCCCACGACGTCCGTCGCTGCACCGGGAGGGCGGCTCTCTCGGACGAGTTTCGCCGGGCCGAGGACGTGTTCACGCGGCACCTCGGACTCCGGCCCGCCCTGTTCCGGCCACCCTGGCTGCTCCGCACGCCCGCTCTGTTCGACCTCGCACGCCGGCATGCCCTGCACCTGGTGTCGGGCGAGTTCGCTCACCCGCTCGAGGTGTTCCAGCCTTCACCCGAGCGGATCGCCCGGCGGACGGTGGCAAAGGCGCGACCCGGCGGCCTGATCATCTTCCACGACGGCTTCGACGCAAGAGGAGGCGACCGCTCGAGCACCGTGGCCGCGGTCGATCTCGTGATCGCCGGGCTCTCTGCTCGCGGCTATCGATTCACCACCGTCGACCGCCTGCTCGGCGTCGATCCCTACCGGGCCGCCTGAGCTCAGATCGGGTCCGATCACCCCCACGCAGGAAGCCGCCTGGCTCGGTGATGCTCAGGTCGTACAGGTCGGCGCCTGAGCGCTCGACGCGGTACGTAGAGGCTCTCGTAGGCGCGCCGCGCACCTTGGTGCCCCTGCCGCGAGCGACACGGAGTGCTGGCGTCGCTCGCGTTCGAACGTGCCGCCGCCTTGCCCGGGGCCGGTAGC
>JAJYVX010000076.1 GCA_021791795.1 Actinomycetes bacterium
AATGCTGCTCGGCGTGACAGGCACGAGCAGTCCAGCTCTCGCAGAGGTCGCCGGCGAAGCCGCCTCGGCGCTCCTCGAAGTGGTCGAGGCGCTCGAGGTGCTCGCCTGACCCGGGGTGCGGCCGCCTCACCCCCGGGGTGCGGTGCGGCCGGCCGGCAGCGGCTGGTCAGACGTCGGCGGCCGCAGGCCGCGAGTCAGACGGCTGGTCACCGCGACGAAGCTTGCGCGTAGCCTCGCTCCTGCGCCTCCCGGCGCGCGGTTGCCGCGGCGGCGAACGCGTCGAAGAGCGCCTGCTGCAGGGGGTCGTCGGCCGCAGTGAGCTCCGGGTGCCATTGGACGGCGAGCACGAGGCCGGGCGTCCCGCTCCCCTCGACCGCCTCCACGCAGCCGTCGGGGGCGCGTCCCGTGACAGTGAGCCCCGACCCTACGCGGTCGACCGCCTGGTGGTGGGCGCAGGTGCAGCCCTCGATCGACGTCGCGCCGGCGATATGAGAGAGAAGGGAACCTGGCTCGGCCGTCACGACGTGAGCGCTCGTCACGAGGTCGTGTGGCCGACCGTGCAAGCCGGGGTCGATGCCCGGCACGTCCGCCAGGTCCTGGTGGAGGGTCCCTCCCATCGCCACGTTCACGACCTGGCAGCCACGGCAGATCGCGAGCAGCGGGAGACCGGCTCCGATCGCGTGACGAGCGAGAACGAGCTCGACCCGGTCGCGCTCGGCTGAGAAGCCGTAGCTCCTCTCGTGCCGCACCTGCCCGTAGACGGCAGGATCGAGATCGCCGCCACCGATGAGGCAGAGACCGTCCGCCCCCGCGAGCAGCTCACCCGCCGGCACGTCGGGACCACCGGCGACTGCAGGCAAGAGAACGACACGGGCTCCGGCCCGCTGCAGCGCCTCCACGTAGCGCTCGGAGACGGCGACGTGCCCCGAAGGGCGGTTCGGCGTCTCGCTTCGTGGGAGCAAGCTCGCGATCGCGGCGATGACGGGTCGTGCCACGGAACCGAGCCTACTGAGCGGGCGCGCCGGCACTGGCGAGCCGCCGCCTGCGAGTCGGCGCGTGCGGACGGGCACTGCGACATGGCCCGAAGACCTTGACGTGCGAGCCCGGCCAGGCAAGCATTCAGGCCCTGGTCGTTCCGTCGGCCGGCGAGAGGAGTGCGGTGGGGACAACGGTTGGCCTGCTCGTCGGCATGGAGAACTCGTTTCCCGCGCCGTTCCTCGAGGCCGTCAACGACAAGGGGCGCGCCGACGGGATCAGGGCGGAGCTCGCCGTCCTCGGCAAGGTGGCCGAGGTGGAGTCACCGCAGCGGTACAAGGTCGTCGTCGATCGCATCTCGCACGAGGTGCCCTTCTACAGGGCCTTCCTGAAGAGCGCCGCCCTGCAGGGAACGGTCGTCGTGAACGATCCCTTCTGGTGGGAGGCGGACGAGAAGTTCTTCGAGTGCACGCTCGCGCGCAAGCTCGGGGTCGCGGTGCCGAAGACGGTCGTGCTGCCGAACAAGGAGTACGTACCCGGCATCGTGCCCGACAAGTCGCTTCGCAACCTGCAATTCCCTCTCGACTGGGACGCCATCGTCTCCTACACGGGCCTTCCCGCCGTTCTGAAGCCGAACACCGGCGGGGGCTGGCGCGACGTCTTCGTCGTGCGCTCGATGGACGACCTCATCCGCGACTACGACGGATCCGGCACGAAGACGATGATCCTGCAGGAGTTCATCGACTGGGAGGACTACGTCCGCTGCGTGGTGATCGGGGGCGAGGTGCTGGTCTTCCGATACGCGCCGAACCGGAGCTTCTTCGAGCGCTACGTGACCGACGACCCTCCGACCGGATGGCTGCAGGAGCGAGCGGCAGAGGATGCCCTGAAGCTCACCGCCGCGCTCGGCTACGACATGGACACCGTCGAGTTCGCCGTGCGCGACGGCATCCTCTATGCCATCGACTTCCTCAACCCGGCGCCGGACTTCGACAATTTCTCGATCAAGGAGGCGGGTTTTGCCTTCGTCGTGGACAAGATGAGCGACCTCGTCCTCTCCTACGCGAGGGGCGAACGTGTGCCCCCATGGCACGGCAGGCAGCGCTGGTGGGACTTCGTCGGCGAGGGCGGCGCCTGACGTGACGACCTAGGAGCGGCGCTGATCGTGGGGTCTCTGGTCGACACATACAACGAGTTGCTCACCGATCGGGCCCTCGCGGCCGCGAGCGCGGAGCGGCTGCAACGCGGTCAGAAGGAGCGGCGCCTCTACTTCGGTGACCACCCACTGAGCGTGTCGCTACGGCCGAGGCTCGTGAGCGAAGCCGAGTTCGACCACGCAGTCGAGGCGGCCGAGAGCGTCCATGGAGCGCTCTCGACGCTCGAGCGGGCGCTCCTCGAGGACCGGGCGCTGCGCGCAGAGCTCGGGCTCGAGCCGAGAGAGGAACGCCTCGCCCTCGCCGAGCCACCAGGCGGCAGCTCGTCGCCCTCCTCCCGCCTCGACAGCTTCACGGCAGACGAGGTGCGTTACGTCGAGTACAACGCCGAGTCCCCGGCCGGAATGGCCTACGGCGATGTGCTCGCCGAGGTCATGGACTCGCTGCCGGTGATGGAGCGCTTCCGCCGGCTCTTCTCGTTGCGCGCCCTTCCCACGCGGGGGATGCAGGTGGAGGCGATGCTGGCTGCGTTTCGCCGCTGGGATGCCTCGGCAGAGCCGGCCGTCGCGATCGTCGACTGGGTGGGCGTGCCGACCGTCACCGAGTTCGAGCTCTTCCGCGACTTCCTCCTCTCCCAAGGCGTGGCCTGCACGATCTGCGACCCCGCGTCGCTCCGCTACCGGAAAGGACGGCTCACCACCTCGAGCGGTGAGCCCGTCAACCTCGTGTACCGCCGCGTGCTCACGAGCGAGCTCCTTTCGGTCGACGGCGAGTCGAACGCCATGTGCCGCGCCTACCTCGACGGGGCCGCCGTCGTCGTCAATTCGTTCAGGGCAAAGCTGTTGCACAAGAAGATGAGCTTGGCCCTCTTGAGCGACGAGCGCTACGAGCACCTCTACTCGGCCGACGAGCTCGAGGCGGTCCGCCGACACGTGCCGTGGACCCGGCGCCTCGCCGAGGGCGCCTCGAGCTGGAACGGCGACAAGGTGGACGACCTCGTGGCCTTCGTGCGGGGGCGCCGCTCTTCGATGGTCCTCAAGCCGAACGACGAGTACGGCGGCAAAGGGGTCGTGCTCGGCTGGACCGTGAGCGACTCCGAGTGGGCGAGCGCCCTCGCCGCAGCGCTCCGGCAGATCTGCGTGGTCCAAGAAGCCGTTCCCGTTCCGAGAGAGACGTTCCCGCTCGTGACGGGCGGCGTCGTGGATCTCGTCGACATGGCGGTCGACATGGATCCTTACCTGTACGAAGGAAAGGTGGGCGGGGCGCTCGTACGCTTGTCGTCCTCGGCGCTCCTCAACGTGACCGCCGGCGACGGCAGCGTGGTGCCCACCTACGTGGTCGAAGGAGTGCATGCAAGCGATACGGGGGTGGTGTCATGAGCGACCTCGACCTCGGCCGGGATCTCACGATCGGCATCGAGGAGGAGTTCCAGATCATCGACGCCGGTGGCGAGCTGACGGCGCACATCGACACGCTGCTCGCCTCGGCGGTCCCGATCTACGGAGCCGACGTGAAGGCCGAGATGCTGCAGTCGGTCGTCGAGATCGGTACCCAGATCTGCGAGGACGTCGGAAAGGCGCGCTCGGAGTTGCGGCGGCTCCGCGGCGGGCTGGCGGAGCTTCTCAGGAGGGACGGCCTGCGCCTCGCCTCCGCCGGCACGCATCCCTTCTCCCACTGGCAGGACCAGCGGGTGACCGAAGCCGAGCGGTACAAGGTGCTCGAGGACGAGATGCAGGACATCGTGCGCGAGCTCCTCATCTTCGGTATGCACATCCATGTCGGCATCCCCGACCGCGAGATGCGCATCGACGTGATGAACGAAGCCCGCTACTTCCTCCCCCACCTTCTCGCGCTGTCGACGTCCTCGCCGTTCTGGCTCGGGAGGCGCACCGGGCTCAAGTCGTACCGCAGCGTCGTCTGGTCCCGCTTCCCGCGCAGCGGCATCCCCCCGCAGCTCTCGTCCTACGACGAGCTCGAGAACCTGGTGGAGCTGCTCGTGAAGACGCACTGCCTCGACGACGGCAAGAAGCTCTGGTGGGACCTGCGCCCGCACCCCCACTACCCGACGCTCGAGTTCCGCGTCTGCGATGCCGTCACGCTCCTTGACGAGGCGCTCTGCCTCGCCGCCCTCACGCAGTCGATCTGCGCCAAGCTCCTCAAGCTGCGCCGCTCCAACCTGGGCTTTCGCGTCTACTCGCCGCACCTCATCGCCGAGAACAAGTGGCGGGCGATGCGCCACGGCGTACGCGGCGACCTCATCGACTTCGGCCGCGCGGCCGAGGTGCCCATGGCGACGCTCGTCGACGAGCTCTTGAGCTTCGTGGACGACGTGGTCGACGAGCTCGGCTGCAGGGCCGAGGCCTCCTACGCAGAGAAGATCGCCCGCGAGGGGACGAGCGCAGATCGCCAGCTCGCCGTGTTCGAGGAGACCGGTTCTCTCCAGGCGGTCGTCGACGCCGTCGCCGCCGAGACCGTGACGGGTCTGGCGGACGCAGGCGGCACGGATCCACCCGGGACGCGCGAGCTGGTCAGCTGAGGCCCGCCCCTTCAGGGCGCGGGCGCGCTCAGGGCGAGACGCAGAACTCGTTCCCCTCCGGATCGGCCATCGTCACCCAGCGGTGCAGACCTTGCGTGCCCTCGTGCAGGAGCGTGGCGCCTGCCGAGAGCAGCCCCTCGACGACCGCCGCGAACTCGTCCTCACCCACGCGGACGTCCAGATGGACCCGGTTCTTCACCCTCTTTCCCTCCGGAACGAGCTGGAGGAGGAGCCTCGGGGCTCCCTCCGCGGCCCCCGGGTGCCTGACAGCTGCGCCCTCCTTCCACACGAGCTCGCCGCGGTGATGCATCGTGTCCTCGACGGTCGCGTGGCCCTCGGCGATCATCCGCCTGATGAGGTCCTCGTCGCTCGTAGCCCGTGGCCGGGGGCCGGTGGCCGGTGGCCGGTGGGCCGGGGCAGGCCGGGCAGGGTGCGCAGGGCCGAGCTCTAGCAGTGACGTGGCAGGTGATACGCCAGCTGCCTCGCCCACCAGGGCCAGTCGTGGGCAGAGTCGTGTCCCCACATGTCGAGCTCGTGCGGGATCTCTTTCTCGGCGAGGAGCCCCGCCAGTCGGAGCGTGGAGGGCAGCGCTCCGCTCGCGCTGTCGTCCTCCCAGGCGCCCTGCCCGACGACGAGAGTGAGGTGGACCCTGCCCCGGAGCCAGTTCAGATGATCGCCGTGCAGGTTGGCGACGTAGTCGACCGGGTTGGAGAAGTAGAAGGCATCTCCCTTCTCGCCCCAGCCGAGCCTCGACATGTCGTAGGCGCCGGACATGCAGATGGCCTCCCGGCAGAGGTCGCCCCGCTTCAAGGTGAGGTTGGCCGCATGAAACGCCCCGAAACTGCATCCCGTCGCCAGCAGCTCCTGCCTCCCGCCACAGTCCTCGTAGATGAACGGCACGACGTCGTTCACCACGAAGTCCTCGAACCGCTTGTGCTCAGTGGCCCTGCGTTCGAGGGGCAGATCCGCACGGCGCCAGCTCGCGGTCTCGAAGCTGTCGATGCAGTAGATCTTCACCCTGCCCGCTTCGACGAGGTCGTGCACCGCGCCCAGCAGTCCGTTCGCCTCGAAGTCGCCGGCGCGCCCGCTGTCGGAGGGGAAGGCAAGGACCGGCCTGCCGTAGTGCCCGTAGCAGACGACGTGCTGATCGCCGAGCGGGATCGTCCGGAGGACCTGGTCCCGCCTCACGCCCAGAGCTCCCGCAAGAGGGCGGGCAGGTGCGGCGTCCAGGCGTCGCGCCAGGCGATCCAGTTGTGGGCGTCGCGCACGACGTGAAGCTCGGCCGGGTAGCCCTGTTCGCCGAGCACGGCGAAGATGGCCCGGTTGTTGCCGAGGTTCTGCTCGACCGTGCCGCAGGTCATGACGACCGGCAGCGGTGAGGGCCGGAGGCTCCTCGCCAGCAGGTCGTCGACGAAGCTCGATATGCGGGCGAGGTTCTCCGAAGGGAGCTGCCTCCCGTGCAAGAAGCTGCTCGACTGGAGGTAGAGACCGCCGAAGACCCCCGGGTGCTCGCTGTGGACGTGCATCAGGGCGAGCCCTCCGAGGCTGGCGCCGAGACCGACCCTGAAGTGTGGCTCGGCTCTCAGGGCTGCGATCTCCGACAGCGCGGGCAGGATCTCCTGAGCGAGTGATGCCGCGAACTCCGGGCTCGCGGAGTAGTCCTCCTCGCGTTTGACCGGATGGAGGAGGAGCGCCCGCATGGGCGGCACCTCGCCCGACGCGACGAGCAGGTCGAGCATGCGAGGCAAGCCGGCGAACCGGGCGAACTCCAAGCCGTCCAGCACGACGAGGAGCGGCAGCTCGTCGCCCGCATCCGACGAGGGCGGCGACCAGAGAAGGCAGGGCTGCTCGGTACCGAGAGTCGGTGCCGGGAGCGCCAGCTCGAACAGCCCTCCACCGGCGCCGTCTCCGGCAAGCGCCCCGTCGCCGGCGAGCGCCCCGTCGCCTGCAGGCGCCCGATCCACGGCAGCCGGTCCGGCTTCGACCCACCACGGCGGCGAGTACTCGGGGAACTCGACGACCGAGCGTTCGCCGAACGCACCGGGGGCGATGCGCGGGTTCGCCGGGTCGAGCACGAGAGTGGCAGAGCCCTCCTCGGACTCGCCGGCGTGGATCAACTCGAAGCGGTACTCCATCCGATCTACAGGTGGCCGTGGGAGCCGGACCTCCCACAGCCCGTCGGGCGCCCTGTGGAACGGCGGGCCTTCCCGCGGCCACACCACCTCCTGCACGAGCGACACCGCGCGGAGATCGTCGCCGTCGTCGAGATAGCGGAACGTGACGCTCTCCGGCGTGATGAGCGGTCTCGCGTCCGGCCGTCGCCTCCCGCGACTCGTTGTCGTGTGCCGCCGATCCATGACGGGGTGGGTTCTAGCCGAGATCCGAGACGCGGGACGTGCGAGGACAGGGTCAAGGAACGGAGGCCGGCACCAACAGCGTGACCGACATGCTCATATCGACCATGAACGACAAACCCGGCTGCGAGGTCACCGACGTGCTCGGCGAGGTCTTCGGACTCAGCGTGCGGAGCCGCAACATCGGCTCCCAGTTGGGAGCAGGATTGAAGGCACTCGCCGCGCAGAGCTGAAGGGGATGACGACGAACCCCGCCGCCTCGCGAGGGCAGGTGCTCGCTCGCTTGGTGGAAGAGGCGACCGGCAAAAGGAGTCGACGCGATCCTGGCCATGCGCTTCGATACCTCTGAGATGGGCGGCAACTGGACCGAGATCTGCGCGTACAGCACCGCCGTGAAGATCGGCAAGCTCGCCTGACGGCGAAGCGGTGTGAGGCCCGCCTGAGACGTTGGACGCGAGACGGCGCATGCGCGCGGTGGCCGTCGCGAGGTAGAACGGCGGCGTGCCGAGCCGATTCGCAGTCGCGCCCCACCCTCACCGCGCGAGGAGACCGCCTTGTCTCGCGAGGACACCGCCTTGTCTCGCGAGGACACCGCCTTGTCTCGCGAGGGCCGATGCCGGACTCCACGGCACCGTCGGGCAGGAAGGGGTGAACTGATGCTCGCAGAGCCCACCATCCTCGACGACCTCCTCGCATCGCTGCCGGAGGGAGCCGTCGCGACGGACCCGGACGTCATGGCAGGCTACTGCCAGGACTGGTCGCACTTCCCGTCGGTCGGGTCGCCGCTCGCGGTGGTGCGGGCGACGGACGAGGCCGACGTGCAGGCCGTGCTCCGTTGGGCGACGGCCCATGAGGTACCGGTCGTGCCGCGGGGCGCCGGCTCCGGGCTCTCGGGAGGAGCCACGGCGATCGACGGCTGCGTGATCCTCAGCCTCGAGCGCATGCGGCGCGTAGCCGTGGACCCGGCCGCTCGGGTCGCCGTGGCGCAGGCGGGCGCCCTCAACGTGGAGGTGAAGAAGGCGGCCGCGGCGCACGGGCTCTGGTACCCGCCCGACCCGTCGTCCTTCGAGATGTGCTCGATCGGCGGCAACGCCGCGACCAACGCCGGCGGGATGTGCTGCGTGAAGTACGGGGTCACGACGGACTACGTCCTCGGCATGCATGTCGTGCTCGCCGACGGCACGCTGCTCCGGCTCGGTGGCCCGCGGCTCAAGGACACGGCGGGTCTCTCGCTCACCAAGCTGTTCGTCGGGAGCGAGGGAACGCTCGGGGTCGTCACCGAGGTCACCCTGCGCCTCCTGCCACAACCGCGCGGCGCGTGCACGCTCGTGGCGAACTTCGCCTCGCTCGACGATGCCGTCGCGGCGGTCGTCGCCATCGTCTCGGCCGTCCGGCCGTCGACCCTCGAGCTCATGGACTCGGCCTCGATCAACGCTGTCGAGGACGACCTGTCGATGGGCCTCGACCGTGGTGCCGCCGCTCTGCTCGTGGCGCGCTCTGACGTCGGTCAGGAGGAGATCACCGCGGTCGAGGCGGCCTGTCGCGCCAACCGAGCCTCCGAGGTCTACTGGACCGACGACCCAGACGAGGGGGAGGCGTTCCTCGCCGCCCGGCGTGCCGCGCTCACCTCGCTCGAGCGAAAGGGGGATCTCCTCATAGAGGACGTCGGGGTGCCGGTGCCGCTCCTGCCAGAGCTCGTCCGCGCCGTCGCAGCTGCCGGCGAGAGGCACGGCGTCGAGGTGACCCTCGTGGCGCATGCCGGTGACGGCAACACCCACCCGACGATCGTGTACGACGCCTCCGATCCGGCAGAAGTCGCGCGGGCGCAGGCGGCCTTCGCCGACATCATGCGCTCGGCGATCGCGCTCGGCGGGACGATCACGGGCGAGCACGGTATCGGCCGCTTCAAAGAGCCCTTCCTCGCCGAGTACCTCGGCCCGGAGGTGATGGAGGTGAGCGAGCGCATCAAGCGCGCCCTCGATCCGAAGGGGATCCTCAACCCCGGGGTCATGTTTCGCTGATCCTCGCGAGTGGGCGCGCCCGTCGCCGGCCGGCGCGCCGATCAGCTCGCCAGCGCGCCGAGCTCCGCGAACTGGCTGTTGTAGAGGGACCAGTAGAAGCCGCGCCGCCGGAGCAGCTCGGCGTGGGTCCCCTGCTCCACGATGCGGCCGTGATCCATGACGACGATCGCGTCCGCGTCGCGGATGGTGGAAAGCCGGTGGGCGATGACAAAGCTCGTCCGCCCGCGCCGGAGCCGCCCCATCGCGTCCTGCACGAGCACCTCCGTACGCGTGTCAACGTTGCTCGTCGCCTCGTCGAGGATGAGGATGCTCGGGTCGGCGAGGAACGCCCGGGCGATGGTGAGCAGCTGCTTCTGGCCGGAGGAGAGGTTCGAGGCGTCCTCGTCGAGGACGGTGTCGTAGCCCTCGGGCAGCGTCCGCACGAAGTGGTCGAAATGAGCCGCCGCCGAAGCCGCAACTATCTCGTCGTAGGTCGCACCGGGTCGCCCGTAGGCGATGTTCTCCTTGATCGTGCCGGCGAAGAGCCAGGTGTCCTGCAGGACCATCCCGTAAGCGGACCTGACGTCGTCTCTGGAGAGGTCCTTGTAGTCGGCGTCGTCGAGGAGGATCCGGCCCGAATCGATCTCGTAGAAGCGTACGAGCAGGTTGACCATCGTCGTCTTTCCGGCGCCGGTCGGCCCGACGATGGCCACCGTCTCCCCGGGGGAGACGGTGAGGCTGAAGTCCTCGATCAGCGGCTCGTCCGGCTTGTAGCGGAAGAAGACGTGCTCGAGGACGACGCTCCCTGCCTCCTTCGGCCGGAAGGGCACGAAAGGCCGGAGAGGCGCTTCGGCCACCGCAGCTGGCAGGTCGGGCACGACGGCGCTTTCGAGGTCCGGCGCCTCCTCGGTCGCGTCGAGGAACTCGAAGACTCGCTCAGCCGAGGCCATGCCCGACTGCAACAGGTTCATCTGGCTGGCGATCTGGGTGATCGGCATGGTGAATTGCCGCGAGTACTGGATGAACGCCGTCACGTCGCCGAGCGACATGAGACCCGACGCCACCCGGTAGCCGCCGAACACGGCGATCACCACGTAGTTCAGGTTCGAGACGAACTGCATCGTCGGCTGGATGACGCCCGAGAGGAACTGTGCCTTGAAGCTCGCCTCGTACAGCTTCCCGTTCTGCTCGTCGAACTCCTTCATCGTCGCCCGCCGCCGTCCGAACACCTGGACGAGGGCGTGACCGGTGTGCGTCTCCTCGACGAGGCCGTTGAGCGCTCCCGTCCGGTCCCACTGCGCGCCGAAGTGCACCTGCGACCGCTTGGCGATGACGACCGTTATGACGACGGCCATCGGGATTATCACGGCCGAGACGCCGGCGAGGATGGGCGAGATGTAGAACATCATGGCGAGCACGCCGATGATCGTGAGGATGGACGTGAGCAGCTGGCTGAGGCCCTGCTGCAGCGTCGTCGTGAGGTTGTCGATGTCGTTCGTCACCCGGCTCAGGATGTCGCCGTGGGAATGGCTGTCGAAGTAGCTGAGGGGCAACCGGCTGAGCTTTGCTTCGACGTCGCGGCGGAGTGCGTACATCGCCCGCTGGGCGATGCCTGCCATGAGGTAGTTCTGGAAGAAGCTGAACAAAGCGCCGCCCACGTACACGAGCGCCGCCACGCCGAGCAGGAGACCGAGCTCGGCGAGGTCCACGCCCTTGCCCGGCGTGACGTCCATCGCCGAGATCATCGTGGCGAGCTGTCCGTGACCGTGCGCCCGTAGGCCGGCCACCGCCTGCGCCTTCGTCACGCCTGCCGGCATGAGCCGGCCCACCACTCCGTCGAAGAGGACGTTCATGGCATTGCCGAGCACGCGGGGCCCGGACACCGTGAGGGCGACCGACACGATGCCCAAGACGACGGCCGCGCCGAGCGGCAGGCGGTCGGGACCGAGCATGCGCAGGAGCCGCTTCAAGGTGCCCCAGAAGTCTCGGCTCCGCTCCACCGGTGCCGCCTGCATCATCCGGCCGGGACCCCGGCCCACCATCGCGGCCCCCCGCCCGCCCATCATGCGACTGCTGCCTCCCCGAGCTGCGAGAGAACGATCTCGCGGTAGGCCTGGCAGGATTCGACCAGCTGACGGTGCGCCCCCTCGCCGACTATCTCGCCCTCGTCGAGGACGATGATGTTGTCCGCTTGCATGATCGTGCTCACACGCTGGGCGACGATGAGGACGGACGCGTCGGCGGTCTCCGCGCGGAGCCCGGCTCTGAGCCTCGCATCGGTGGCGGCGTCGAGGGCAGAGAAGCAGTCGTCGAAGAGATAGATGCCCGGGGCGCGCACGAGTGCCCGGGCGATCGAGAGGCGTTGTCGCTGGCCGCCCGAGACGTTCGTGCCGCCCTGATCGATGGGGGCTTCGAGGGATCCGGGCATCGCCGCGACGAAGTCGGTCGCCTGCGCGACGTCGAGGGCGTGCCAGAGATCCTCGTCACTCGCGTCCTCGCGCCCCAGCCGGAGGTTGCTCGCCACGGTACCGCTGAAGAGGTAGGCGGTCTGGGGCACGAGGCCGATCGAAGCCCACAGCGTCTCGAGCTCCTGCTCGGCCACGTCGATGCCGTTCACCCGCACGCTGCCGGAGGTCGCGTCGAAGAAGCGGGGAATGAGGTTGAGAAGCGTCGTCTTCCCGCTCCCTGTTCCCCCGATGATGCCCGTCGTCTCCCCCGGCCGCAGGGCGAAGCTGACGTGCTCGAGAACAGGGCGCTCGCTGCCCGGGTAGCCGAAGCTCACATCGTCGAGCTCGACAAGGCCCTTTTCGGCCGGGCCACCCTTGCGCCCTGCGACGCCCGGGGCCGCAAGAGGAGGGTCGACTATGGACGGCTCGGTCTCGAGGACCTCGGTGATCCGCTCGGCGCTCGCCATCGCCCGGGGCATGAGGATGGCGACCATGACGGCCATCATCACGGACATGAGGATCTGCAGGATGTAGCTGAGGAAGGCCGTCAGGTTGCCGATCGGCATCGACCCGTCGTTCACGAGGTGGCCACCGAAGAACAGCACCGCGACGCTCGACAGGTTGAGGATGAGCATGACGGTCGGCATCGTGAGGGCGAAGACCCGGTTGACCGAGAGAGCAGTCGCCGTGAGGTCGGCGTTCGCGTCGTCGAAGCGCTCGCGCTCCGGCTCGTTGCGTACGAACGCCCTGATGACCCGTACACCGGTTATCTGCTCGCGCAGCACCTGGTTGATGCGGTCGAGGCGACCCTGCATGGAGCGGAACTTCGGCACGACCATGCGAAGCACCACCCCAACGAACGCCGCCATGACCGGGACGGCGACGGCGAGCAGGGGCGAGAGCGCTGCCCCCTCCTTCACCGCGAGGATGATCCCGCCGACGCACATGATCGGCGCGATCACCATGACGGTGAGGGCCATCTGCAGGAAGAGCTGGATCTGCTGGATGTCGTTGGTGTTGCGGGTGATGAGCGAAGGCGTGCCGAGGTGGTTCATCTCTCGGGCCGAGAACGTCTGCACGGCCCGGAAGACAGCCTGGCGGAGGTCGGCGCCGACCCCCATCGACGTCCGCGAGGCCCAGTAGACGGCGACGACGGCGACGATGCCGAGCGCGAGCGTGATGGCGAGCATGAGCGCGCCGGTCGTGACGATGTAGTGCAGGTTCCCCTCGGCGACGCCCTGGTTGATGATGTCGGCGTTGAGGTTGGGCAGGTAGAGGTTGCCCACCGTCTGGCCGACGAGGAGCACGACGACGATGGCGACCTGGGTCGTGTAGGGGCGGATGTAGGTGCGGAGGAGTCTCGTCAGCATCCGGGCTCATGACCTCTCGAGCGCGGGTGATCCCCGTATCAGGCCCACGGTCAGTGGACGACGTCCCCGACGTCCGACATGGCGAGGCCGTCGCTGTCCGACAGGGCGACGTTGTCGCTCAGGGGCGGTGGCCCGGCCACGCCACCGTCGGGCCTTCCGGCGGCGCCGACGAGCTCGACCAGGTCATTGCCGGTGATGGGCATCTCGATGGCACCGACCTGCTTTGGCTCCTTCGCGCTGCGCCTCAGCTCCACGTGCGGGAGAAGGAAGGAGAAGGCGAAGGCGAGGAGCCCGACCGGGACCGCCACGAGGAAGACGACCTGGGTCGACTGGGTGTAGGCGGTGATGAACCCGTCGCGGATGAACGACGGGAGGTGCAAGAGGGCGGCAGGCGTGACGCTCGAGCCTGCGACCGCGGCCGGCAGCCTCACGCCGTGCAGCTGCGCGGCGAGCTTCCCGACGAGCACGTTGGAGAAGATGGCTCCGAAGATGGCAGCGCCGAAGGAGCCGCCGATCGACCTGAAGAACGTCGCGCCGGACGTGGCGACGCCGAGCTCGCTCTGGGGAACGGCGTTCTGCGTCACGAGCACAAGCACCTGCATGACGGCACCGAGGCCGAAGCCCAGCACGATCATGTAGGCCGACTGGACGAGGCCGCCGGTCGTCGCGTCCATGAGCGACAGCAGGTAGAGGCCGACCGTGAGGATGGCGGAGCCGATTATCGGGAAGGCGCGGTACCGACCGGTGTGCGAGATGAAGAAACCCGACCCGATCGACATGATGAGCATCCCTGCCATGAGCGGCAGGAGCTGCAGCCCGGAGCTCGTCGGGGTGAGGCCCTTCACCACCTGGAAGAAGAGCGGCAGGAACGTGAGGGCGCCGAACATCGCGAAGCCGATGATGAAGCCGACGACGCTCGCCACCCAGAACGTACGGATCTTGAAGAGGTGGAGCGGGAGCACGGGCTCCTTCGCCCTTCGCTCGATGAGGGCGAAGACGCCGAGGAGGAGTCCGCCGGCCACGCCGAGGAGGACGATCGGGAACGAGCCCCAGGCGTAGGTCGTACCGCCGAGGCTCGTGAGGAGGACGAGGGCCGTCACGCCGAGGCTCAGCACCACGATGCCCGGGTAGTCGATGTCGTGGTGCGTCCGGCCGAGGTGACCCGGCACACGGCTGGCGATCACGGCGAGGGCGACGACGCCGATCGGGACGTTGATGTAGAAGATCCACCGCCACGAGAGGTCGTCGACGAAGATGCCGCCGAGCAGGGGCCCGACGATGCTCGCGACGCCGAAGACCGCCCCGAAGAGCCCCTGGTAACGGCCGCGGTCGCGGGGCGCCACCACGTCGCCGACGATGGCCTGGGCACCGACCATGAGCCCTCCGCCGCCGAGACCCTGGATGGAGCGGCAGACGATGAGCATGAACATGCTGTTCGAGAAGCCCGAGAAGATCGACCCGACGAGGAAGATGACGATCGAGGCCTGGAAGAACGCCTTGCGGCCGTACTGGTCGCCGAGCTTGCCCCACAGCGGCGTCGAGACCGTCGCCGCGAGGATGTAGGAGGTGACCACCCAGGCGATGTGAGAGCCGCCGTGGAGGTCGGCAACGATCGTCGGGAGCGCCGTCGCCACGATCGTCTGGTCGAGCGCGGCGAGCAGCA
>JAJYVX010000077.1 GCA_021791795.1 Actinomycetes bacterium
GCGCGGCCATCGGAGCGATCGCCGGCTTGGGCGCCGTGGTCTTCTATACCCTGCTCACCCTTGCCACACACTGGTTCCTCTCCGACATCGTCGGCTACACGGTCCCGGTTCCTGCCGGTGAAGGGTTCGTCCACGCGTCGCACTCCTTCCTGCGGGGGTGGGCCCTTCCGCTCGTGGTGACGGCCGGTGGGCTGATGTCGGGCCTCCTCGTCTTCAACTTCGCGCCGGAAGCCGAGGGGCACGGCACCGACGCTGCCATCGACGCCGTACACGAGAACCCCCGCGGCATAAGGGCTCGGGCGGTGGCGATCAAGATCGTCGCATCGGCCGTGACGATCGGCTCCGGCGGCTCAGGTGGGCGGGAAGGACCGACGGCGCAGATCTCGGCCGGCTTCGCCTCGCTGCTCTCGAGGGTGCTGAACCTCTCGCCGTCCGACGCCCGCATCGCCGTCTCGACCGGGATCGGGAGCGGCATCGGCGCCATCTTCAAGGCGCCGCTCGGCGGTGCGGTGCTCGCGACGGAGATCCTCTACCGGGACGACATCGAGCCCGAGTCGTTCATCCCCGCGCTCGTCGCGTCGATCATCTCGTACGCCATCTTCGCCGGCTTCGAGAACTTCCGCCCGATGTTCGCCACGCCGAGCACCTACCACTTCGCGGATCCCCGTGAGCTCGGGTGGTACGCCCTCCTCGGCGTCATCTGCGGGCTCGTCGGCCTCCTTTATGCAAAGGGTTTCTACGGTCTGGCCGGCGCCTTCGGCCGCCTGCCCATCCCGAGGGCCGTGAAACCCGCCATAGGCGGACTCCTCGTAGGTCTGATGGCACTCGGCATCCCCGAGGTGCTCGGCACGGGGTACGGATGGGTTCAGCAGGGGCTCGTGCGGCACGCTCTGCTCGGGATGCCGCTCTGGATCGTGATCGTTCTGCCGTTTGCCCGGATCCTCGCCACGGGGTTCTCCATCGGCTCGGGAGGGTCGGGCGGGATCTTCGGCCCCGGGATAGTGATCGGAGCGTTCCTCGGGGCTGCGCTCTGGCGCGTGCTCGAGCCAGTGGCGCCGGCCATCCCGCACGGCCCGGCGCCCTTCGTCATCATCGGCATGATGGCCTGCTTCGGCAGCATCTCGAGGGCGCCGCTCGCCGTCATGCTCATGGTCATCGAGATGACCGCTTCGCTCGAAGCCCTGGCACCAGCCATGCTTGCAGTCGGGATCGCGACGCTCATCGTGCACAGGAGCGACGCCACCATCTACCGGAGCCAGAAGCGCACCCGAAACGACTCGCCGGCGCATCGCCTGCAGCGGAGCATCACGATTCTCGGAAACGTCCGGAGTGCAGAGGTCATGGCCAAGCCCCGCCTCGTGCTCGAAGTCGGCACGCCCGTCACCGAGGCCCTCTCCTTCATGGAGCGAGCGGGCGTCCCCGGTGCGCCCGTCGCCAACCGCGACGATCTCTTCGTCGGCACGCTCACGCGTCGGCGCCTCGGGGAGCTGCAACCCGGCGACTCACGGACCGTGGACGGCGTCCTCGATCCGACGGCCGTCACGGTCCAGGAGTCGGTCTCTCTCGACGTGGCCCTCGAGGCGCTGAGCACCACTCCCGACAGCTGGGTGACGGTGCTCGACTCCGGTCAGCACCCGGTAGGGATCGTCACGACGACAGACATAGTGCGCGGCTACCGCCGCGCGGTCGGTGCCGCGCTGGCCCGCCTCTCGGGCGTTTCCGGCGGGGCGGTCCAGGTGGAGGCGCGGGTCCACAAGAGTGCCGAGGCGGTAGGTTCGTCGCTGCGCAGGGCGGGACTCCCGCCAGGCACCGTGATCATCTCGATCGAGCGCGGGGGTGGCCTCTTCTTCCCCGACGGGGACACCGTCTTCGAACCAGGCGACCTCGTCACGGCGACAGCGCCCGAGGACACGGCCGCGGCGTTGCGGTCGCTTCTCTGCGCTCCGTCCGACGAGCGTGGGCATGCCATGACCGGTTCGCCCCTCACCTGACGTGGGGGGGCGGCGGCTGCTGGGATGCGGAGACCGAGGAAGCCCAGCAGCGATGGGGATCCGATCGGCCTGCGCACGACCCGGTCGGGCAAGGGGCCGGGGGCTCTGGTCTGGGGGCGGATCAGGAGCGGGAGCGGAGGCGTACGTCGCCGGCTCGGCGCGCGGTCTTCTCGCCCGTGCCTCGCCCGTGCCTGGTCAATCGACCTTCATCGCATAGGACTTCCCCGCGGACGTGTCGTTGCGAAACTCGGCCGCGACGATTCTCGCCGGCATCCCGACGGCGGTCGCTCCAGCAGGTACGTCGCAGAGGACGACGGCGTTCGCCCCGATGCGCGCCCCGTCGCCGACGGTCACGGCACCGAGCACTTTCGCTCCTGCACCGATGAAGACGCCGTCGCCGATGACAGGGGCGCGCGTAGAGCGGTAGTCCCAGCCGACGGTGACGCCCTGGTGCACGTAGCAGTTTCGCCCGATCCGCTCCGCGGCGACCGTCGTGCCGAGGCCGTGGGCGATGAAGAGCCCGGACCCGATCTCCGGTGTCGCCAGTTCGAGTGTCGGCGTCGGGCGCCAGACCTGCCGCATCAGCCTGCCCAAGAGGGCGCCTGTCGGATTGCCGCGCGCCAGCCGGTAGTAGAAGAGAGCCCGGAATTCCCCGAACGCGTAGAGCAGGCTGTGCAGGCCGTGCGCCCCGTCGTCGCAGCCGAGCACCGCGAGCCACTGGCGGCAGTCGGCGTCGATCGTCTCGCGCTCGGTCGTGGCGCGGTACGCGAGCCCGAGGGGTAGGACGCAGACGCTGCGCCAGCGGTCCATCGCGGCGAGGAGCCGCGCCGAGAACCGGTCCAACCTTGGCATGTCACCCCGGGCGGCCACCGAAGAACGCTCGCGGATGACGGGCGCTCGCGCCAGCCGGCGCCTCGTAGCATGAGACCGGATGGTAAGGAGCCGCAGTGCCAACTCGTGAAGCGTCTGTCGAGACGACGCGTCGCCTCGAGGTCACGCCGGAAGAGGGCGAACACGACAGGATGGCCCACATCGTGCTCGAAGGGTTCGTGCCCGAAGGTGGCGAGTTCGTCTCCGCCGGCCCGAGCGTGGTGGAGGGCATCGTCAACGGCACGCCCGTCCGGGCTCTCTGCGGCAAGACGTGGGTGCCAAACCGGGACCCGAAGCGCTACCCCGTGTGCCCCACTTGCAAGGAGATCGCGTCGCAGATGGGCTGGAACGTCCCCGGTAGCTGAGGACGCGACGACTGGCGGCGCCGAGGCGCCGGCCGATCGGCTCCACGCCGCTCGACCTGGCGGGCTGGGCAGATTCCGCCGGGTCCGCCTTGTCCGGCGGTCCAGGCAAAGGTTATTTGCCCTGGCGGACCGGCAGGTTCATGGACTTGGCGGAAATACGAACCACCCCGCGAACGGACCCCTCGACCTGGGCTTAGGGGGGTCTGTTCGCGGGGTGGTTCCGTTCCGCCACCCGTTCCACCCGTTCCGCCACCCGTTCCACCCGTTCCGCCACCCGTTCCACCCGTTCCGCCACCCGTTCCACCCGTTCCGCCACGGCGGTAGCGAGCCGATCCGCCAGCCAACCGGCCGTCCGCGCCCGAGACACGCTCAGCGGCGGGAGGCAAGCCGCTGCTCCCCCTCGGCGACAGTCCGCGTGATCTCGTCCGCGAAACGACCCAGTATCGGCCCGGGGAGATCATGACCCATGCCGGGCACCTCCACGAGGCGAGCCCCTGCGAGCGCTCGAGCGAGCGCCCTTCCCCCTGACGGGTCGACCAGCCGATCGGCCAGTCCGTGCACGACTGTCGTCGGGATATCGAGGGCTCTCAGGGCGTCCGTCCGGTCGCGTTGGGCGAGAACGGCGGCCAGCTGCCGGGCGAACCCTGCTTGATCGTTGCTGCGCGCGAGTGAGCGTCTGGCGAGATCCCTCACGTGGGGCTCGTCGAACGGGTAGCCGGGCGAGCCGATGCGCCGGAAGGTCTCGACGACAGTGTCGACCGCCTCCTCGACGTTGGCGGGCCGCGGGCGGCGCACGGCGGCGAGGATGGTCCGGGCGTGCGGCCGGCCGACCCGGAGGGAGCCGGTCGAGGTCATCATGAGCGTCAGACTGCGCACCCGAAGCGGCGCCTTGATAGCCACCGTCTGGCTGATGAACCCTCCCATCGACGCTCCGACCAGGTGAGCAGAGAGGAGGCCGAGAGCATCCAGCAGACCGAGCGTGTCGAGCGCCATGTCCTCGACGAGATAGGGCGGCCGGGCGCGGCAGAAGAGCACTGCCTGAGGGCTGGGCGCCCGGATGCCGTCGAGGTGGGTCGACAGGCCGATGTCACGGTTGTCGTGCCGGATCACGAACATGCCCCGCTGCGCGAGCGTTCTGCAGAGCTCGTCCGGCCAGGCGATCATCTGGGTACCGAGGCCCATGACGAGAACGACTGGCGTGGCTCCTGCCGCTCCGAAAGTCTCGTAGGCGACGTCTATCCCGGTCGCCTCGACCCGTGCATACCGCACAGACCCTGAGTCGTCGGTCACGCCTGGAAAAGTAAGGGGGCTGGTCGCTGATGACGGCGTGAAGACAGGCGGACCTTGCCCCACAGCGGAGCGCGGAGCAGGTCGGACGCTCGGCCGCGGTTGACCGAGAGGGCTATGTGCCCGTCACTGTCGATGAGGAGCACGGTTTCGCCGGCGCGGACGTCCGAGAAGGACGAGCCCACCGGTGCCGTCACCTCCGCACCAGAGTCGAGGTCGCACACCGTGGCCTCGTCGCCCCGGGTCATCTTGAGAGCCGTGAGAGTCTCTCGCCCGCCACTCAGCTGCACGTTGCCGAACCCGTCGATCTGGATCACCTCGAGCGTCGCCTCCGACCCGTCGTCGGCGACGACCAACATCGGCGGACGAAGCTCGACGAGAAGAGCGGCGTCGAGCGGGGAGCCCACTTCACTTAACGGGGTGTCGCTTGCCAGACGGGCTGCTACCGGGGCGAAGACGTCTCTTCCGTCGAAGGTGACGGAGCGTGGGGCGAGGAAGTACTCCTCGCGATCGAGGACGACAGCGCGGAGCTCTCCACCGCCCTCCGTTTCGAGAGCCTCCCGGGCGGCGGCGAGAAGCAGGCCGTTGTCCGGGCCGACGAAGACTCGCTCGGCCGTGGCGAGAGCGACGGCTCGGCGCGAGCTCCCGACACCGGGGTCAACCACGGCCACATGGACGCCCGGGGGTACGTAGCGGAGCAGCCTCTGCAGCCGGAGGGCCCCGAGCCTCACGTCCTGCCGGGGCACGAGGTGGTCGAGGTCGATGACGGGGATGCCGGGAGCGATCGTGAAGCAGACGGCGTGCAGCACGCCAACCAAGCCGTCTTCGTAGCCGTAGTCGGTGAGAAGCGTGAGGCACGACGCGATCACCGGCGTCAGCCTCGGCCAGGCTCAGGCGCGAGTCCGCTCGGGCGTTCGGCTCGGGTTGGGCGGCAGGGGTTCGTCTTCAGGCGACAGGTTCCGGCCGGCTGCCGACAGCACCGTCAGCGATGCGTTGGAGCATTTCTTCGAGCGGGAGCGGACGCCCGACGTAGTAGCCCTGCGCGTAGTCGACGCCGAGCCGCTGCAGGAAGTGGAGCGTCGGCGAGTCACCCACGAATTCCGCCACCGTCTCCTTGCCGAGCCCGCTAGCTATGGCCACGGTCGACTCGATGATGAGGCGGTCGGTCGCAGAGGTCATCAGGCCCTCGACGAACTCGCCGTCGATCTTCACGTAGTCGAAGGGCAGGTGCTTCAGGTAGGCGAAGTTGCCGAAGCCGGTACCGAAGTCGTCGAGAGCGAACTGGCAGCCGAGGGCGGCGAGCTTCTCGGCGAACTCGCGCACCACGGCGAGGTTGGCCGCCGCAGTCGGCTCGGAGACCTCGAAGACGAGCCTGTCTGGTGATTCGCCGACCTCCTCGAATCGCCGCTCCAACAGCTCCACCAGATCTCCCCCGGCGAGGGATGCTCCGGAGAGGTTCACCTCCACCTGGGCATCGGCGGGGAATTCGTCCGAAGCGAGCAAGTCGATCGCACGATTTGCCACGTAGGCGTCGATCTCTTTCACGAGCCCGTGACGCTCGGCCACGTGCAGGAAGTCGAGCGGGCTCACGACCTGGTCCCCGTCGAGCATGCGGATGAGCAGCTCGTAGCGCGTCACCGTGTCGGTCCGGAGGTCGAGCACCGGCTGGGCGTAGAGGCGGAACTTGTCCTCGTCGAGCGCACGGCGGATCTTCTCGCGAAGGCCGAGCCGTGAGCGGCCGGTCGTCACCCGTGGGGCGGCAGGATCGTACACGGCGAAACGGTCCCCGCCTGACTCCTTAGCCTCGTGCACCGCATCGTCGGCGAAGGCGAGCACCGTATCCGCGCTGCCCGTGTCGTCGGAGAAGAGGGCGATGCCCGTGCTCGCCCTGACGGGCGCATGCTGACCGCGTCCCAGGGAGAGGGGCTCGGCACGGAGTCGCTCGAGCAGCCGCCCCGCTGTCGCTTCGGCCTCTTCACCAGTCGCGTCCGGCAGCAGGGCGGCGAACTCGTCGCCGCCGAGACGAGCTGGGACGTCTGTCGCAGTCAGCACCGAGCGGAGCACCTCGGCGACCGACATGAGAAGCGAATCGCCCGCCACGTAGCCGTGCTCCTCGTTCACCTGCCTGAAATTGTCGAGATCGATCACGAGCACCGCCCCGACGCTCCCGCGCCGGTGCATGCGGTCCTCGTGCCGGTCGAGCTCCTCTTCGAAGCCGCGCCGATTGCGTAGACCCGTCACGGCGTCATGCGTGGCGACATGGCGGAGCTGCTCCTCGAAACGCCGCCGATCGCCGACACTCGTCACGTACGCGAGGAGGTTCTCGACACCGGCCGGGCCGGCGACCGCGACGATCTGCAGCTCTACCCAGACAGACTCCCCGTTCGCGTCGAGAAGCCTGTTCTCTCCCCGGTACGTCGCGACGGCACCGTCGCCGAGACGTGTCACGACGGCTTGGACCGACTCGGAGTCGTCCGGGTGCACGAGGCCCTTCATGGGCTTACCGGTGAGATCGGCAGGCGGGAGGCCGAGCATGGAGCCGAGTGACTCGTTGGCCGCCAACAGCTCACCGTCCCGGCTGAGCTGGGCGAGACCTATGGGCGCGCGATCGAAGAGCGTGCCCATCTCCAGCTCAACTTCAGGCAGAGCCGGGGCGGCGGGCACGCGGTTCTCCTGGGCCGGCTGCCCTTTCCCGACCACGGCGGTTCGCTGGAATCGTTTCACCACCGCAAGGATGGTACCTCGCCGACCGATGGCGGCGGATTTCACTCCTGCGCGACCTCATTCTCGGACGAGCTAACCTTGACAGGTCAGCGCTCCTTGCTGGGCGCTCCTCCCAGTCCACCCGCGAGCGGGGGTGATGGCTTCCATGCGAAAACACAGGCTGGCTCTCGTGGCGCTCTGTATGACCACGCTGAGCGTTCAACTGACCACGCTCGGTTCTCCGGCGGCAGCTGCGGGTATCGCACCGCCCAAGCACCACATGGCAGAGCACCCTGCGCCAAGGCACCACGGGCCGCAGCATCCTGTATCGGTGCCCTTGCTGCCGCCAGGAGCGTCGGCGCTGCTGCACGATCTCGTGTCCTCGGCGCAGGTCGTGACGAGCGAGAACGAGAAGGCAGCCGCGCTGAGCGAGGTCTACGACCAAGATCTCGTCAAGCTGAAGCGCGCCGACAGTTCAGTGCATCGCGTCGACGCCCTCGTCCGCCGCGCCCGCACCGCTGTGACCGTAGCGAAGCTGCGGCTTCGCAAGGCGGCGATCGAGGCCTACGTCACCGACTCCGTCAACTCGCTCGACATACCTCTCCTCTCGGGCTCCGAGTCCGCGAGCTCGATGGAGGGTGTCTACGCCGGAGTGGTCGGCGGGCAGCTGACGTCAGCGGTGCAGCGTGTCGAGGCAGCCGAAGCCTCCCTGTCGGCCAGCGAGCGCAACGCGCTCGAGGCGGAGAGGCAGATCGCACGCGTCGTCGCCGAGAAGGCCGCACTCCACTCGAAGGCCGTCGCGATCATGAAGCGGGCGGCCGCGGAGTACCGCGCAGTCGCCGTCAGGTTGCGGAACCTCGTCGGCGCGAAGCAATTCGGCCGCCTCTTCTCGCCGCTACCTGCAGGGAGCCCCTACCGGGGACCCGACCTCGCCGGCGTGCAGCCACAGCGGCTGGCCACACCGCACCAACAGAGCGTGGCGGTCAGGGCGGCGAAGAAGCTCATAGGAGTGCCGTACGTCTGGGGAGGTGCGAGCAGGACGGGAGTCGACTGCTCGGGGCTGACCATGCTGGCCTGGGCGGCCGCGGGTATCGACATGCCCCACTCGGCGACCCTGCAGTGGGAACAGTCGACGCCGGTCTCGCTCGGCCATCTCGAACCGGGCGACCTGCTCTTCTACCACTTCGCCCATGACGGAGGGACTCCCATCACGCACGTCGTCATGTACATCGGTTCGGGGCCGTACGGCTCGGCGACAGTGCTGCAGGCGGCGATGCCGGGGACAGTCGTGTCCTATACGGCGCTCTACTTCGAGGGCCTCGTGGGGGCGGGCCGCCCGTAGCCTCTCAGTCGGGTGCTGCGCGGGACCTCCGCCTGTCCCGGGAGCAAGGTCCCGCTCCGTGGCTCCAGCCGGCTCCACGCCCCACCCGTTGTTCGCCACCTCGCTCTCGCTCTCGCTCTCGTCGGCGCTAATTTCCCTGGCCGCGGGCGGCTTCACTGCTGAGACGACGACACGGCTGGTGGGCGGCGCGGCTGCCTGTGGATCAGAGGAAGATGCCCGGATCTCCGCCCGAACGCCCACGCGACCCCCTCCCTCCGCCTGGTGGACCGCCAGGCCGCGACGGCATTTCGCTCATCTCGAACCACACCGTCTTGCCCCCGCCCAGGAGCTGGTCTGTTCCCCACCGGAGAGAAAGCCTGTCGACGAGCAGCAACCCCCTCCCCGTCGTCCCGGAGAGGCCCGGCGACCTCACACGGGGCAGCGCGTCGCTCCGGTCGTCCGCCTCGACCTTGAGGCAGCCGTCGTCGATCGTCACGCGCAGCTCCGTGATGCTGCCCGCATGCAGGATCGCGTTGGCCACGAGCTCTCCCGTGAGGAGAACCGCCGCGTCCGCGTCACCGCTCCACCCTTTGGCTGCGATTTGCTCGCGCACTGCCCTGCGGGCTGTGCGCGAGGCCGACCCACGGGCAACGAAGTGGAGCCGCTCCGACACTGGCACGTCGATACCCACCTGACGACCTTCACACCTCCGAGCGCTCGTGCCCTCGATCCCACCCCTCCTCCGTCCTGTGCGGCTACGAGCAGGTGAAGCGCGAGAGCACGCCGAGCAGGTGCGCAGGACCGTCCAGCCGATCGAAGTGAACTGGAGGTTGACGGCCTGTCTTCCACAGGCTGGGGACGGAGCCGGCGGGTACCGCCCTCGCGGCAGTATTGGCGGCGCAGGTTTTCGACAGGCCAGGACCGAGACTGCGAGAGGTGAATGGTCGCTGAACCGGAGGTGAACTACTTCAAGTCCTTCGACGGAGTGGTCATCGCCTACTCGGAGCTCGAACCCGAGAGCTCACAAGGCGCAGGTGGCGACCTTGCGCTCGAGCTGGCGAAGGTGCCAGTCGTACTGCACCACGGCTTCGCCTCGGACTCGCGCACCAACTGGATCCGGTCGCGCGTCGCCGAGGCGCTGGCGGATGCGGGCAGGATCGTCGTCATGGTCGACGCGAGGGGTCACGGACTCTCGGAGCGACCTCACCAAGCCGCGGCATACCGTCGAGGCGCCATGGTGAGCGATGTCGAAGCGCTCCTGGGGCACCTCGGCGCTGCTCGTTTCGACTTCGTCGGGTACTCGATGGGAGCCTTCGTCGGAGTCGGCGTGGCTCTCGCCCCGCGCCTCGGCTACAGGCTGCGCCGGCTCGTGCTCGGCGGTGCAGGGTCGGGGCAGTCGAGCCTCGCGACGCGTGAGCGTGCCGCCGTCATCGCCGAGGGCCTCGAAGCGCGCGACGTGAGCCGGATCACCGATCCGACAGCACGGGCGTTTCGCAGCTTCGCGGACGCGACGAAAGCGGACAGGTTGGCGCTCGCAGCAATCCAACGCTCCGGTGCCGGTGCACCCGAGGTCTCAGTTCTCGGAGCGATCGCCGTGCCGACGCTGGTCGTGAACGGTGACCGGGACACACTCGTCGGCGACCCGGCTTCGTGGGCCGAGGCCATCCCGGGAGCTCGCCTCGTTGTCGTGCCGGGCGACCACCTCTCAGCAGTCATGCGACCGCAGTTCCGCCGTGCAGTCCTCGACTTCCTCTGCGAGACCTGAAAGATCCCGCGCCGCCGCCCCGGGATCGCCAGCACGAGCCTGCAGAAGATGGACCGACGGTCGTGGGCCGACGAGCGACCGGCCGCGGCTACCCGCCGCGGGCTAGTAGGGAGCGGTCCGTGCGTACCGCCGCAGGGCGACGAGGGTCCAGACGCCCTCGACCACCCCGAACGGCCAGGTGCCCGCGAGAAACCCGTAGCTGCTCGACAGAGCACAACCGAGGGCGAAAAGGGCAATGAAGTGGCGGCTCCTCGCCTCGAGCGCGTACATCGCCATCATGAAGGTCACGGCGCAGACTCCGTAGATGGTGACGGCCACGGCGACATCCTCGCGTGGAACGGCACGTGGGCGCGCTGCGGGGAGGTGACGCAGGTGACAGATGGGCATCGGTGGATCGCACGGCCCCTCCCGGCTCCTGCCCCGCCTGAGCGTCCGCCGTTCTTCACGGTGCAGCAGTCAGGAGATCGGATGCAGCAAGAGGTTGTCCTCGCCCTCCTCGCGAGGGAGCCGTCGCACGACTACGAGCTGCGCGACCGGCTGAGCCGGGCGCGCAGCCCGCTCGGCGACGTGCTGGACGCAGGTCAGGTCTGGGTGACGCTGAGGCGGCTCGGATGGGCCGGCACGCGTGACCTCGTGGCGGAGATCCTGCAGGCGGAGAAGCCCTGAGCCCAGCCGCCGACCAACCGTCGGGGTCAGCCCGCGGAGCCGTTCGACGTTGCCGGGCCGGGCGACCCGGGCAGGCTCTTCGCGAGGATTGCAGACGCTTCGAGCAGGCCGGACACGAGGGTGTCCCTGTAGGTGCCTTCCAATGCCTGGCAGCAGACACAGATGCTCATCGCGGCGACCAGGGTGCCGCGTGGGCTTATCGGTGCCGCGACGCTGCAGAGGTTCTCGGCAGCCTCCTGCTGGTCCGCCGCATAACCGGCGACTCGCACCCCGGCAAGCTCGGTCCGCAGCGCTTCGGGCGAGGTGAGCGTGTAGGGGGTGACGGCTGCAACAGGTCCGAGCGTGTCGAGGAGAGCTCCGTTCCAGGCGAGGAAGACCTTTCCTGCCGCGCTCGCATGGACGGGGTCACGCTGCCCGATCTCCGACGCGAGCCGAACGGCGCGCGTGCAGTCGACCTTCGCCACCCAGACGATGTCGGGGATGTCGAGCATCGCCAGCCGGACCGTCTCGTTGATCTCACGCGACAGTGGGATCGCCACCGCCCTGAATTCCTCGAACAGGTCCACTGCTCTCGCGTATGCGCTACCCCAGTCGAGGACCTTCAGCCCGAGCCTGTAGCCGCCGCGCCGAGGCGCCCGGCTCACCGCGCCGACGGAGATCAGCGTCGTGAGTATCCGGTGGATGGAGCTGCGGGGCTCGCCGACGTCTCGTGTCAGCTCGTCGAGGGTGGCCGAGCCTCCGTGCGCCGACAGCGCGTCGAGAAGGCGGGCGGCTGTTTCGACAGCAGGCGCGGGCGCCTTGGTGGCCAGCGTCGGTTCGTTCACCTGCCCCTTCCTCGCTCGTCAAGTACAGGTTGCGGGGGCGATTGTATTGTCAGCCAAATACAGATAGCAGTCGTCCCGCGATACAAGGTTCGACCGGATTCCTAGGGTTGGTGGCGTGAGCGATCGTCCCGTGTGGTCATCGTCGGGGCCGGCTTCGCCGGGTTGGCAGCTTGCGAGGCGGTGGAGAGTTCTCCTGTCGACGTCTGCGTTGTCGAGCGCCACAACTTCAACACGTTTCAACCTCTCCTCTATCAGATGGCCACCGCCGGGCTCAATCCGGGCGACATCGCCCACCCGGCTCTGGCCGCCGCCGCTGTGGTCGCCGGCGGCGGCCCGACCGGCGTCGAGCTGGCCGGGACGCTCGCGGAGCGGCGCCGCATGGAGCTCGAGACGCTCTACCGCGACCTCGACCCTGACGCCGCGTCGGTCGTGCTCGTGGAGCGGCGCGAGAGGCTTCTTCTCGGCTTCGACGAGCGACTCTTGGCCTACGCCCGCTCGGTCCTCGAAGCCCGCGGGGTGAGGGTCCGGCTCGGCGAGACCGTGGCGGAGGTGACCCCGATGTCGGTGAGGCTCGCCTCCGGCGAGGTAGTGCACGCGAGCGCCGTCGTCTGGGCCGCCGGTGTGGGGGAGGGTGAGCTCACTTCGGCTGTGGAGAGGCCGAAGACCCACGGGCGGCTCGACGTGGGTCCGGACCTGCGTCTCGTAGGCGAGGATCGGGTCTTCGCCGCGGGTGACATGGCCGCGGCGACCGCGGCGACCGCCGCCGCCCCCGCCACCGCGGCTGCGAACGGCCGAGGCGTGACCCTGCCTCAGCTCGCTCAGCCTGCGATCCAGGAGGGGCGGCACGTGGGGCGCCAGATCGCCGCAATGCTGAGCGGCCTGCCCACGAGCAGCTTCGTGTACAAGGACAAGGGAATCATGGCAACGATCGGTCGCCGCGCCGCGGTGGCGGAGCTGCCGCGCGGCATACGACTGCGGGGGACGCTCGCCTGGATCGCCTGGCTGGGGCTGCACCTCGTACTCCTGCTGGGAGTGAGGAACCGGGCAGCAGTCCTGCTCAACTGGGCGTGGCGCTACGTGTCCTGGCGGCGCGTACCTAAGGTGATCGCCGGCGCCTGAGCGTCAGGTCGCTGCACGCTCGGTGCAGCGGCGGCACCGCACTGGAAGAAGGGAGCACGAGATTGACCCGCCTCGCCAATCTCGCCGGGAGAGCCGTCCTCGTGACGAGACAGGGCGGCGTAGACGTGGAAATTGCGTCGGACGGCCTCTTCGCCGCCGACGCGCAGTCCCTCTACGACCGCTGGGACGAGTTCCTCGCGTGGGCTTCGAGCGCCGAGCCCGGGGTGACCGGGTACTTCGAGATGCACGCGGGAGAGCTCCTCTCGCCTGCGCCGTACCCGCGACAGGTCTTCGGCATAGGCCTCAACTACAAGGACCACGCGGCCGAGACCGGGATGCCGTTTCCCGAGCGGCTGGCCGTGTTCACCAAGTTTCCGACCTGCATCACCGGCGGCTTCACCGAGGTGCTCCTTCCGGAGGGGCACGTCGACTGGGAGGTCGAGCTCGTCGTGGTGATGGCACGGCGGACGCACCAGGTGGCCGAGTGGGAGGCCTGGCGCCATGTGGCGGGAGTGACCGTCGGTCTCGACCTCTCGGAGCGGATTCTGCAGCGGGCGGCGGGCGGTCAGTTCTCCCTCGGCAAGTCGTACCCCGGCTTCGGGCCCATGGGGCCCCATCTCGTGACCCCGGACGAGCTCACCGACGCCGACGACCTCGCGCTCAGCTGCTCTGTCAACGGCGTCGTCATGCAATCGAGCCGCACCTCGGAGATGGTGTTCAGCGTGCCGCGCCTCATAGAGGAGCTCTCCGCCGTGGTCCCGCTCCTGCCCGGGGACGTGATCTTCACCGGCACGCCTGCAGGGGTCGGCTGGGTGCGGGAGCCCCCGCAGTTCCTGGTGCCCGGCGACGTCGTCGAGGCGACGATCGAAGGCATCGGGACGATCCGCAACAGGATGATCACATCCTGACCATCGCTAGGATCGTCTTCGTATGAGCTCGAATGGAGCTCCACCTGAGGGATCCCGGCCGGACCGAGCGACCGTTGGCGCCACCACGTCCACCACGCCGGCCACCGCGGCCGAGGTCATCTGCTCCGCGCTCGCAGGCGATCTCGCCCGGCTCCTCGAGAACGACCCGGAGGTCCGCCGCGGAGTCGACGCGGAGGCGGTGCACCAGGCGCGGGTCGCGACGAGGCGCTTCCGGTCGCAGCTGCGCAGCTTCGCGGCAGTGCTCAGGAAGAAGGAGACGGGCAAGCTCGCGACCGAGTTGAAAGGACTGGCCGGCCTGCTCGGCGCGGTGCGCGACCTCGACGTGCTCCGGGACAGGTTCGCCGGCGCGACCGAGCCGGGGTTGGCGGTCGTGGCAGGGCGTCCGCAGATCGCCGCGGACGCTTCGGACGACCCAGGCAAGGCTGGTGCGGAGCCGGAGCCAGAGCGTGAGACGGACTCCCCTGGTGAGCGTGGCTGGCGGTATGCGTTGCCCGTGGTGCCCGAAACGGTCGTCGCAGCCG
>JAJYVX010000078.1:0-14026 GCA_021791795.1 Actinomycetes bacterium
GTCGAACAACTCGAGTCCGGCAAGGGGCGGGACGCCCGGGGGCACGTCCAGATGCAGCACGGGCCAGCGGGCGAGGAGAGCGAACGCGTGCAGGGGGGCGTCGGGGTTAACGGCGCTCGGGTGCTTGACGCTCGCAAGGAGGAACAGGTCGTTCACGCTGTCGGAGTAGGCGAAGCTCTCCCCGAGCTCCACCTCGTGGCGCGCGGCCCAGTGGCGCACGGCCCTCAGCTTGCCGGGCCCCCAGACGAACGGGCCGTCGAGGCGACCCGTGTAGATGCCGTCGCTCCACTCGTACCTCTTCGCCACGACGTGTTCGATGCCGAGGCGATCAGCGAGTGGTCGCACCAGGTCGTCGGGCGTGGTGGTCGCGAGCACGACGGCGTGGCCGGCCGCACGGTGCTCCTCGAGAAGGGCCGGCGCGTAGGAGGCGACGTGGTCGACCAGCAGGTCGGCCGCGACCCGGCCGGCCGCTCGGAGCCGGTCGACCGGCCAACCTCGCACCGCGAGAGCGGCCGCGCGAGCGAACGCCATCCCGAAGGGGTTCTCCCCGAAGAGCTCGTAGGAGCGGTAGAAGAGGGCCTCGCCGGGGAGCGTCCGCGTGCGCAGGCCGAGCTCCTCGAGCGCTTGGTTGATGAGCGGCCCGCTTGCACCCCGGAGCAGGGTGCGATCGAGGTCGAAGACTGCAGCGACGCTGGCGGCCACGCCCTTCAAGTTAGGCGACCACCGGCGCCGCTGGCTCATCCGGAGGTATCTCCCGTCCGCCGCTGCAGGCGGGAGAGCCAGCCGGAGGCGACCGACCGTCGCGAGAGCGCGAAAAAGGGCCGGTGGGGGGGGTACCGGCCCTTTTCCATCCGACTCAACAGGGCCGGAGGGGGGATTCCGGCTAGAACCTGTGGTCTGTCCCAGACAGTGTGCGCCTGTTCCGGTCATCAGTCAAACTAATATTCCAGATATGTTGTATCGTTACTAGCGATGGATCTGCGCCAACTCAGTGCTCTCGTGGCGATAGCGGACCACGGCTCCTTCTCGTCGGCGGCCGACGCCCTTGCCACCGTGCAGTCGAACGTGTCCGCCCACGTGAAGAAGCTCGAGCGCGAGCTCGCCACCGACCTCGTCGACCGCCGGACCGGGGAGCTGACGGAGGCAGGCCTGATAGTCGTCGCCCGTGCACGACGAGCACGGGCCGAGCTCGACAGCATGCTCTCCGACCTGGTCGCCCTGCACCACGATGTCGCCGGAACGGTCCGGATCGGCATCATCGGGACGACCGCTCGTTGGCTCGTCCCGCGACTTCTCGACCTTGCGCCGAGGCGGTTTCCCGCCCTCCGGCTCGTGTTCGTGGAGTCGACGACGAACACGCTCGCGACCCAGCTCGGCCTCGGCCAGGTCGACCTCGCCGTGCTCAACGTGCCGCATGCCTCGACCGACATCGCTCTCACTCCCCTGTTCGAGGAGCAGCTCGTGCTCGTCGCCTCGCTCGACGACCCTCTCGCCGGCCGGCAGGAGATCAGCGTGCGGGAGCTCGACGGCCTTTCCATCCTCCTTCCCTATGAGGGCACGGCGTTCCGCGAGGAGATCGACCGGGCAGTCGCCCCCCTCGGCGTGACGCTCGTGCCGAGGGCCGAGGTCGACGGCACCCGGCTCATCGCCTCCCTCACGTTCGAGGGCTACGGCCCGGCGATCCTGCCGGCGACGGCGGTGCCGAGCTTCATGAGGGACAGCTGGGCCGTCGTCCGGCTGCGTGAGCTGTCGCCGAGACTGGTCGGCGTCGCTCAGCGTCCCCATTCGCTCCCCTCCGCGCCGGCGCGGGCCGTGCTCGACATGCTGGCAGAGATCGTCTTCGCGGCGGAGGGGCTCCCGCCGGGCCTCACTCCGGTGCCGCCGGACCGAGCTCGGAGCCCCGCGTCTCCTCCATCCGACTGGCATACCGCTCCTGCGGCGGCTCCCGCCACATGAGCCACAGCCGGACGTCTGTGCCCGGGATCGTGACCCGTCGTCTCACCTCGAAGCCGTACCGCTCGTAAAAGGCGACGCTGCGCTCGGTCGAGGCTTCGAGGTAGGCGGGCGTGCGCGAGTCGTCGCAGCGGCGGAGGACCGGCGCCATGACGGCTGCCCCGAGCCCCTTGCTCTGGGCCTCCGGCACGGTTCCGATCGTGGCCAGGTAGTAGTGCGGCCCCTTCGGGTGGTGCAGGTCGAGGAGCTGTACGAGCCTCATGGCGCGGGACAGGCTCCGGCCGAGCACGAAGATCGCCGGCAGCTGTGACACCACGTCGTGGATGGTCGGCCGTGCGAGCTCTTGGGGTGGCATGAAGAGCGCGGCGGACGTGAGGTCGTCGGTCGTGTAGCAGACGCCCTTGTCGAGGAACGCAGTCTTCAGCTGGAAGCGGAAGTAGCGCTCGAGGCGTCGCCGGCGGCGTTTCGCTCCGGGGAAGAGGTACGCCGACACGGGGTCAGAGACAAATGCCCTCGCGAGGGAGCGGCTGAGAGCGCCCACGTCGGCGCGGTACACAGGCCTCACAGGCGGCACCGCCTGGCGGCGACCCCCGTCGCCTGCGCATCGGTCGCTCTGTTCGCCGGGCACTTCCTCCTGCGACCGGGAATCCACGAGCGGCTTCCTAGGTTGGTCCCATTGTGACTGCCTCGACTACCACCTCGACACCATCTCCCGGTCCGACTGCTTCGCCCGTCGCGGCCCCGCCCGAAGAGCTTCCCACGACCTTTGCCCTCACTTGGGACTACCGCTGCCCCTTCGCCCGGAACGCCCACGAGCACGTGGTGACGGCGCTCGAGGGCGGTGCGCCCTTCGACGTGCGCTTCGTGCCCTTCTCCCTCGGCGAGATGCACGTCGAAGAGGGCGAGGTATCGGTCTTCGACAACCCTGACAAGCGCGTCGACCACCTGGCGATAGAGGCGGGCATCGTCGTCCGGGACAAGCGGCCCGCCGACTTCCTGCGGGTCCATCGCGCCCTCTTCGGGCTCCGCCACGACGATGCCGGGGACCTGAAGGACGAGGAGCAGCTCCGCGAGGCGCTCTCCCGGAAGGGCGTCGACCCCGACTTCGTCTTCCACGAGATCGAGAGCGGTTGGCCGGCAGCGACCTTCCGCAAGGAGCACGAGGCAGCCGTGAGCGAGCACTCGGTCTGGGGCGTCCCGACATTCGTCATCGGCTCGCAGTCCGTCTTCGTTCGCCTCATGACTCGTCCCGAAGGTGACGCTGGGCTCGCGCAGCGGACGATCGAGCGGGTGCTCCGCCTCTTCGTCGACCTTCCCGAGCTGAACGAGTTCAAGCACACCTCCATCCCGCGCTAGCCGTAGCTAAGGACGAGGAGGCAGCGCCGGCAGGCTGCGGGACGGCCGATCCTCGAGGCTCGGTGGTTGTGCCGGCTGCTGCTGCTCGAGCGCTGAGAGGGCGGAGGCGATCGCCGTCTCGAGTTGCGGGTCCCGTCCGGCGGCACGGTCGTGCGGCGGGAACGGGACCTCGATGTCGGGATCCACGCCATGTCCCTCGACCGACCAACCGACACCACCGACGAACCAGAAGGCGTACCGCGGCTGGGTGACGTGCCCTCCGTCGACCAAGTCGTACCGGCCGTCGATACCGACGACGCCGCCCCACGTGCGGGTGCCGATGAGCGGCCCGAGCCCGCGCTGGCGGAAACCCGCGGCGGCGATGTCCCCGTCGCTGCCCGCCGCCTGGTCGATCAGCGCCACCATCGCGCCACGTGGCCCGTCGAGCGGGTACCGGGACGGCTCGAAACCGCGGGGCTTGTCCCAGGCCGCCACGCGCGAGCTGAGCCGCTCGAGGACGAGCTCGGAGGTGTGGCCGCCGCCGTTGTGCCGGAGGTCGACGACGAGGCCGTCCCGCCCGGCCTCCAGCCGGAGGTCGCGCTGCAGCTCGGCCCAGCCGAAGCTCATCATGTTCGGAACGTGCACGTAGCCGAGCCTGCCGCCGCTTCGCTCGCGGACGATGCTCCGGTTGGCGCTGACCCAAGCGTGGTAACGCAGCTCCATCTCGTTCGGGAGGGCTTTCACGGCCACGGTACGGCCCTCGCCGTTCTCGGCGCGGAGGCCGACCTCCACGATCCGGTCGGCCGCCCCGACGAGCAGCGGACCCGGTCCCGTGCCGGAGTCGACTGGCTGGCCGGCCACGGTCTCGATGACGTCGCCCACCCGGGCCCCCGCCGCGCCGAGGGGTGACCGGGCGCGGCGCACCGACGGCTCACTCGTTGGGATGGCCGAGATGCGCCAGACCTCACCGTCGGCCGTGAGGTCGACTCCGAGATACCCCTGCCGCTCAGACGGTGGTATCGGGACCTCGGGTCGCATGGCGTAGGCGTGCGAGGTGCCGAGCTCGCCGTGCAGCTCCCAGACCAGGTCGGTGAGCTCGTCTCGGGTCGAGATCCGGTCGGCAAGAGGTCGGTAGCGGGCGACGACCCCATCCCAGTCGAGGCCCCCCATGTCTTCGATCCAGTAGAGGTGGCGCTGCAGGCGAGCCGCCTCCTCGAACATCTGTGGCCACTCCGCTGCCGGGTCCACCGTGAGGAGGATGCGGTTCAAGTCCACCTCAACCGTGTCGTTCCCGTCCTCCGCGGCCTTGCGGTCCGCCGGCAGGACCTTCACCGATCCTTCGCAACGAACGACAAGCCTCTCCCCGTCGCCCGACACCGCCGCCTCGTCGACCGCGTCCACGAGCGTGTCCACTCTGCCCGTGCGCAGGTCGAGGTGGACCAGCTTGGCCTTGGGCCGATCATCCGGGTCGACGCGCCCCTCGCCGAGCTCGCCGGTCGACGGGTGCTCCAGCCACACGAGGCCGTGCCTGGTGGGCGAGAGGTCCGTCAGCCGGCCGGCGGCGACGGGCAAGTCGACGAGGCGGTCGGCGAGCCCGTCCGCGTCTACCACCACCGTCGCCGGGCCGGTGGCGCCGGCGGTGGCGTCGGCGGTGGCGTCGGCGGTGGCGGTGGCGCCGGTGTCGTCGGCTGCGACGGGGCGGCCCGCTGGATCCGGGCTGAGGGGCACCGGAGCGCCCTCCCTCAGGCGGAGGAGGTAGGGCCGCGTCGCAGCCGGGAAGCCGAGATCGAAGCGGACCTGGTCGTACACCGGGTCGAAGACACGCCGGGACAAGAAGCCCAGGTAGAGACCGTCGAGCGTCCACACGGGCTCGGTGTCGGCGAAGCGCAGCGGCGTCGCCTCGAAGACCGTTCCCGTCCCGACCTCGACAAGGCGGATCTGGCAGAGGTGCCCGACGCCGTCGGGGTCGTTCGCTCCGGCGTGCGACCAAGCGAGCCACTTCGCGTCCGGGGACCAGGAGAGGTGCCGGGCGGCGTCGTGTCGAGAGCGATCGACCTCCCGCGTCTCACCCGATCCGACGTCGGTGAGACGGACCGCGCCATCGGCCCCCGCGGTGGCCACCCACGCTCCGTCGGGCGAGGCCGCCAGGTCGTCGACCACCCAGAGCTCGCCGGCGGCGAGACGGCGCGTGTCGCCGCCCGCGACTGGCACGACCTCGAGCCCGTCGGCTCCGCCCTCGTCGCTCACCCAGACGACGTGGCTTTCGCCGAGCGGCGCTGCGAGGCGCGCTCGAACTGCTCCTCCCGGCGCGAGAACGCGAGCCGGGCCGTCCCGGTGGGTCAGCCAGACGGCGGCCCCGCGGACGACGACCGCACTCGCCCTTCCGGTGCGGTCCGGCTCGATCCCGCGTATCGCACCGACGACATCGAGGGGGCGGGGCGTACGTCCTCTCCGAGCGGAGGTGAGCCGGATCTCGAGAGGAGCCGGCTCGGAGAGAGCCGTCAAGCTGTCGAGGAGGAAGAGGTCGCCGGCGCAGCTGTAGACGAGGCGCTCGCCGTCTGTCCGGGCCGATCGCGCATAGGCGTCCGCGTGGTCGCTGTGGCGTCGCAGGTCGCTGCCGTCCGGCAAGACCGAGTACACGTTGCCCCAACCCTCGTGGTCCGAGAGGAACACCACCCGGTCCCCCCACCACTGCGGGTCCTCCAGTTGCCCGTCGAGCTCAGCCGAGAGTCGGCGGAAGTGGTCTCCTTCCTCGATCCAGAGTTTCGCCGCCGTCCCACCCCGGTAGCGCTTCCACGCGAAGCCACGCGACAGCTGTTGATCGACCCCGAGCACCAGCCGACCGCGGCTGCTCTCCGAGAGAGCCGACACCGGCCCCCAGGGCAGCCTCTCCGCCGCTCCCCCGTCGACAGGCAAGGCCCATGCCCACTGGTCCCACGGATGCCAGCCGCCGTTGGCGGTCGCGGCGACGAGGCGTCCGTCGCGCAGCCAACCGAGGAGCGACGTCGCATCGTCGCCCCACCAGGTGAGGCGCCGGGCGTCGCCGCCGGCGACGGATGCCACCCAGATCTCCGTCGGACCGCCCGCGT
The DNA here is from genome assembly GCA_021791795.1 of Actinomycetes bacterium. GTDB lineage: Bacteria > Actinomycetota > Acidimicrobiia > Acidimicrobiales > Bog-793 > JAKATT01. The sequence continues at coordinate 6,378 of JAJYVX010000078.1, forward strand.
TCGACGCCCACGCCACGGTGGCACCGTCTCCAGAGAGGCGCGGGTTGCGGACCGTGGCGGGACCGACTCCGAGGCGCCAAGCTTCGCCGCGTCCGACCGAGCTCAGCCAGACGTCGTCGTCGGTCACGAACGCGAGCGAATCGCCGCGGATGTCAGGAAAGCGAAGGTACGGTCGTCCGGTCACCAGACGAAAGTAGTGCGCTCACGGCTCGCCACCGGTTCGAGACACGGCTCTCATGTCGCTCCAACCGCGCGTCAGCCCTGCGAAGCGGTCTGTCCGGTCGGTCCGGTCGGTCCGGTCGGTCCTGTGGCACCCCGGTCGGACCCGTCAGACCTTTCGCTGCGGGTGGACCAGGGCGCCCGTAGTTCCATCCTGCGCACCCTCTACGAGCGACGGGCGAGTCGGAAGAGACCCTCCTCACCAGGCTTTCTGCGCCCGACAGGTCCCATCTGCGGGCAAGCGGATGTTCGCAGTGACCGTCGCCTCTACGGACACGAGCCTGCCTGGCGCACAATTCGCGAGGAGACGTCGAGGGAGGTGTGCGATGCCGACCGTCCTGGATCCGTCCGCTGAGGCCGTGCCAGAAGAGGGCGAACGGCGCGGCCAGGTCGAGCCGCCCCTCCGCCGTCTCGGTCGCCCAGCCCAAGGTCTGCATGGACGGCGTCTCGAGCTTTCATCTGAGTCCGAGGACGGACCGCCGCACCCGTCTCCTGGCGCAGGGGTGGCTACCGGCTGACCACTTTTGGTGGTGCTATTGACACTTAGTGTGGTCGTCCAGTAGAAAGTCAACCGGCGCGGTTGACCAGTTCACGACGGACCACGGAGGCTTTTCATGGGAGTACGTCCTCGCAGCCTGTTCAACGCCAGGCTGCCGATCGCGATTCTCGGGGGCGCCCTCGCCGCCTCCCTCGCACTGCCCGGCATCGCGTCGGCCCAAGCGAATGCTGGGTCGCGTGGCGGGCACGACCACCACCACCACTCCACCGGGTTCGCGCTGAACGGTCTCGTCGAGAGCTTCGCCGATCCTGCGCTGAGCCTGTTCACTCAGGGAGGCCACATCGGATCCCAGTCCGTGCCCGACACGTCCGAGACGGTTCAGCTCACGTCTCACGACGGTGGGTCCGGCAACGTCCTCGGCTTCCGCTCGCGCTCACGAGGATGCGACGGCTCTCATGGATCTCTCGTCCGCCATGGCCGAAGCGGCGACCTGGGCGCCGCGATACTTCCCGGCGACGTCGTACACGTACAGGGCTACGTCGACAACTCGAGCGGCTCGCCTGTGCTCGACGCCACGTGCGTCCGCGTGACGCCGTACCGGTCGATGGTGGGCGTAGGGACCGTGGTGTCGACGAACGGTACGAACGTGCTCGTAGCACCGAGCTTCTTCTCGAACGGCGCGGCTATGAGCAACGTCACGGTGGACGCCAGCCAGGCGACGGTGTCGCTCGACGGCTCTCCCTCGACTCTCGGCTCTCTCTTGCCCGGCGACACCGTTGCCATCGCCGGCGAGAAGGACGGTTCGATCATGTTCGCCGCCGTTGTTCTTGCATACAGCTCCGCTCCCGGGATCGCCACGGGGAAGGTGACATCGGTGAGCGGGAACGACTTGAACCTGAACGGCAGTGCAGGCGCGAGCACGGTGGACGCCAGTGCTGCGAGCATCTACCTGAACGGCGTGCCGGATGGCTCCGTCGGCCAGGTGACAGATGGCGACCAGGTCGTAGCCCTCGGGACCGCTGGTTCGGATCCCCTCGCCGCGTCCGTCGTGCTCGACGTGAACCGCGACGATCTCTTCCCGACCGGCTACAACCCCGGCGACCAGAACGGCCCGACGGCTCCGATCGCCGCCGGAACGGTGAAGTCGGTCTCGGGCGACACGGTCGACGTGACCCTCGCGAACTCCGGCGACAGCCACCACGGAACGGTGGACGGATCCGCCCGGCAGGGCTTCGGCACTGCGGGCGATCACAGGGGCGACTCGGTGCCCGTCGACGCCAGCCAGGCGACCGTGACGCTCGACGGGAGCGCTTCGAGCGTCGGCAGCCTCGTCTCCGGCGACACGGTGATGATCGTCGGAATGAGGATCGAGCACCGATTCATCGCTTCTGACGTCTACGCGTACGACAACGCTCCTCAGGTCGTGACGGGCTTCCTCCGCCAGGTGTCGGGGAGCACGCTCACCCTCGCGGGAGACTCGGGCGTTCTGGTGGACGCCTCGTCGGCAACCGTCTACCTGGACAACGCGCCGAGCAGCGTCAGCCAGCTCGCACGACGGGACCTCGTGGTAGCGGTCGGCACGCTCGCGAGCGGCACTCTCTCGGCTACCGCCGTCTTCGCCTTCGGTGGCCAGCAAGACAGCTGAGCGAGAAAGCGCTTTCGTCGACCGGTAGAAGCCTCCCGCTGGCGACCCTTCTTCCCCCGATCGCGCCGTTCCGGCGGCCGTTCTCGGCGAGCCTCGCGCCTGGAACGACCGCCGGCGGCGGCGCGAAACCGGGGGACCCTGCAAACCGAAGCCTGCTGCAGCAGGTCGCTTGACTGGTCCTGCTGCAGCAGGTCGGAGGGAGGGATGCCGTGGCAGGATGAGAATTGACGGCAGCGCAGCTCAGTGAGACGAGCTCAATGAGATGGACGGGCTCAGCGAGATGGGCTCGTCGTCGTCGATACCGTCTCCGAGCGGTACATCGACCAGGGTGACGTCGTCGGCTGATACATCCTTCTCGGCGATCGCCTCTCGGATGCGCTGGTCCAGCTCGACCATCATCTCAGGCGTCGACCGCAGGAACTGCTTGGCGTTCTCTCGCCCCTGGCCGAGTTGCTCGCCCTCGTAGGTGTACCAGGCGCCGGACTTCTTCACTAGGCCGAGATCAACCGCCACGTCGAGGAGGCTGCCCTCCCTGCTGATCCCCTTGCCGTAGACGATGTCGAACTCGGCGGAGCGGAACGGCGGGGCGCACTTGTTCTTCACGACCTTCACCCGCGTCCTGTTGCCGATTATCTCGGCACCGTCCTTGAGAGACTCGACCCGGCGGATGTCGAGCCGGATCGAGGAGTAGAACTTGAGCGCCCGCCCTCCTGGAGTCGTCTCGGGCGACCCGTACATGACGCCGATCTTCTCCCGCAGCTGGTTGATGAAGACGGCAATCGTCCTCGACTTGGAGAGCGTGCCCGTCAGCTTGCGGAGAGCCTGCGACATGAGGCGGGCCTGCAGGCCGACATGGGTGTCGCCCATCTCGCCCTCGATCTCCGCTCGGGGTGTGAGGGCCGCGACCGAGTCGATCACGATCACGTCGATCGCACCTGAGCGGACGAGCATGTCAGCGATCTCGAGTCCCTGCTCCCCCGTGTCCGGCTGGGATATCAGGAGCTCGTCGATGTCGACCCCTATACCCTTCGCATACACCGGATCCATGGCGTGCTCGGCGTCGATGTAGGCGCAAATCCCCCCGTTGCGCTGGGCTTCGGCCACGACATGCATGGCTAGTGTCGACTTGCCCGACGACTCCGGGCCGAAGATCTCGACGATCCTGCCCCTCGGAAGCCCACCGATTCCGAGCGCAAGGTCGAGCGCCATCGCTCCGGTGGATATCGCCTCGACACCGACGCCTACGTGCTCTCCCATGCGCATGATCGAGCCCTTGCCGAACTGCTTCTCGATCTGGCCGAGGGCCATGTCGAGTGCCTTGTCACGCTCCATCACGTCTCCTCCGTCTCATCTCTCGTCACGTTTTCTCGGTGTCGAGCCTGGCTCCGAGCCCGTCCGATCCGATGGAGCGTCACCATACGGACGGCCTGTGTCACTCATGTGCCCCGTGTCACAACACTGTAGTTCCGAACGTACGTTCGAGGGTGGATGCCGTACGATGACCAGGTGCCCCCACCTCTTGGCGACTCCGGGCGCATCTTCTGGCGAGCCGTCTCCGGGACCGTCGGGGCGAGCGGGAGGTGCTCGCTGCACGCGACGAGGACGGCCGACTGCTCGGTTGCGCGGCCTGGATCCGCCCCGGCTCGTATCCGCTGCCCGTCCGGGCTCAGCTGAAGCAGCCGACCGGAGCGCTCAACGCCCTCTACCCGCGTCCCAGGGCTCTCGCTCACGGCACCAGGTACATCCGGGCGATCGAGAGGGTCCACCCGAAAGAGCCGATGTGGTACCTCGCGATGCTCGTGGTGGACCCCGCCGTGCAGCGAGGGGCATCGGTGCGTCTCTGCAGAACGACGTGATGCGCCGGGCGGACGAGAAGGGACACGACTGCTACCTCGAGACCCAGAACGAGGAGAACCTCGCCTACTACGCCCGCTTCGGCTACCGGGAGCTACAGCGGAGACGGCTGCTCGCCCCTCACGCCTCCCCGGATTCGAGAAGAAGAAGCCGCATGCGTAGCGCGTCGAGGGCCGAGATGGTCGAGTACTGCCTCACACGCTCCCTGTCGCCGGGCACGCTCAACGAGAGCGCCTCGGGTTCCCTTCCGGGCAGTGCGAGCCCGACGAAGACGGTGCCCGGGGCCTCCCCGTCCTGCCCGGAAGGACCGGCCACGCCCGTGGTGGACAGTCCGACGTCCGCCCCGAGCACGAGGCGCGCCGCGGAGGCCATATCACGGGCGGCTCCAGCTGACACGACCGGTCCCTCGCCGACGTGCAGCACGGACCGCTTGACCTCTGTCGAGTAGGCGACGACGCCCCCGGTGAACCACGCCGACGCGCCCGGCACCGTCACGATGCGGGAGGCCACGAGCCCGCCGGTCAGCGACTCGGCGACGGCAAGGGTCCAACCGCGACGCTCCAGCAGTGCGCCGACGGCAGCCTCCATGGTCTCGTCGTCGACTCCGAACACCCGCCTGCCGACGAGCGAACGAACCGCGGCCTCCTCGGTGTCGAGGACACTCCTCGCCGCCCCGTCATCGGCTGCCCGGACGGTCGCACGCACCTTGATGCCCTCGACCCCGCTTGCGAGGAACGCCAACGTCGGAGTGTCGCTCGAGCCATGGCGGCGAGCGTCGAGCTCGTCCATGTGCGGGCCTAGCTCCTCGGCGAGGCGCGACTCGGTGAGGCCCCAGGTCCGGATCGTCCGGCTGGCTATGACACCCCGCTCGCCAGCTCGCTCGACGAGGTCGGGCAGGACGCCCCGCCCGAGCATCTCCTGCAGTTCAAAGGGGACTCCGGGCAAGGCGTAGACGACCTTCTGCCCGACGGGACAGATGAGCCCCGGAGCCGTACCGACCACCTGGCGGATCACGGTGGCTCCTTGCGGCACCTCGGCTTGGCGCGCGTTGCTCTCCGACATCTCCCTTCCCCTTGCGGTGAACATGGCTCTGATCCGCTCGAGCACCTCGGAGTCGTGGAGGAGCGGCACGTTCATGACCGACGCGATCGCCTCGCGCGTGATGTCGTCCTGCGTCGGGCCGAGACCGCCGCAGGCGATGACCGCTTCGCTGCGCGACAGGGCGGTCCGGAGGGCGAGCACGATGCGCTCGAGGTTGTCGCCGACCTTCGTCTGGAAGTGGCAGTTGATGCCGTGAGCCGCGAGCTGCTCGCCGATGTAGGAGGAGTTCGTGTCGACTATCTGGCCGAGGAGGAGCTCGGTCCCGATCGCAACCACCTCCGCACGCATCGGCTCCTGGCCTCCGTTCGAGGCGCTCAGGCCGAAGCCGAACCGGCGGGCGTGAAGAGACGGCGGGCGTCGAGCGCGTACTCGAGCCCCGTGTACACGGTGAGCACCACCGCCGCCCAGAGGAGGTCGCGGACGACTCCGACCTGGTGCAGCCCGACCGGCGGCAGCACGGCCATGCCGACGGTGACGTCCTGCAGGAGCGTCTTCAGCTTGGCCGTCGGTCGGGCGGGAACCGATACGCCTCTCCGGCCGGCCACGACGCGAAAGCCGCTCATGGTGATCTCGCGCACGGCGATGAGTGCGACCGGCAGCCAGCCGACCTCGCCCGTCGATGCGAGGGCGGCGAGAACACCGAGGACGAGGATCTTGTCCGCCAAGGGGTCGAGGAAAGCTCCGGACGTCGTGGCTCCCTGCCGTCTCGCAAGAAACCCATCCAACCCGTCCGTAAGCGCCACCCCCAACCAGAGCGAGGCGACGAGCCAGGTGGCCGGGCCGGTGACCACGATGAGGGCGACGAGGACGGGCGTGGCGAGAAGGCGTACGAGCGTGAGAGCGTTCGCCGGCGTCGCGAGAGCACTCGGGCCGAACGTCGAGGAGCGCCCGGACGCCTGCCGGGCGCTCATGTGACTGCCTGCCCGGTGCTCGCGAACGCCGGCGCGCCCGCTGCCTTCGTTCCCCCCGCTCCGACCGACCATGGCTCGGCGATGAGATCCGGTCCTTCGGCGTCGAGCACACGCACCGTGAGGATCTCGCCGGCGGGGACGAAGGAAGGCACCCGCACGACTCCGTCTATCGCGGGCGCCTCCCGGTAGGAGCGGGCCATTCCCGGCTCGTCGACGAGCACCTCGACGTCGGAACCGACGAGCTCCACGCGGCGCCGGGCGGTGATCGTCTCCTGCAGCTCCGAGCACTCGAGCAGTCGCTCGAGTGCCAGCTCCTCGGGGACCTGCAGTGGGAGCGAAGCGGCGAGCGTCCCCTCCTCCAGCGAGAAGGTGAAGAATCCGCCCCAGTCGAGCTGGGCCTCCCCGAGGAACGAGAGGAGCTCGTCATGGTCGGCCTCCGTCTCGCCCGGATAGCCGAGGATGAAGGAGGAGCGCAGTGCCGCTCCCGGGGCGGCGTGGCGGATCCGCTCGATCCGCTCCATGAAGCGCTCGCGCGAACCGGGACGCCGCATGGCGCGCAGCAGCGGCTTCGAAGCGTGCTGGAGCGAAAGGTCGAAGTACGGAACCGAGGTGGCCGCGATGGCGTCGATCAGCCTGTCGCTCAGCGACGAGGGATAGACGTAGAGAAGCCGCACCCGGTGGACTCTGGCCGCGACGGCTTCGAGCAGCTCCACGATGCCTGGAACGCCTCCGGGCGGTGCCTCTAGAGGCGAGCGACGCGACCGGTCATGGCCGTAGGAGGCGAGATCCTGCGCGACGAGAACGACCTCGGACACGCGGAGCGAGTCCACCTCGTCGAGCACCGAGTCGATGTGGCGCGAGCGCTGCCTGCCACGGAAAGACGGGATCGCGCAGAAGCCGCAGCGCCGGTCGCATCCCTCGGCCACCTTCACGTAGGCAAAGGGCGACTCTTGACGCGGCCGCGGCAGCTCGAGCAGGTCGAACGACGGGATCTCGGCGCGCGAGACCAGGCGTACGGGTGCAGCCGCGGCGCTCGACCGGTACTGCGGCGCCCCTTGCGAACGCTCCGGCGAGACCTCCTCTCCGAAGCCGGCCACCACGTCTATCTCGGGCATCGCCTCGGCCAGCTCCTCGCCATAGCGCTCGGCGAGGCAACCGGTGACTGCGAGCTTCGCCCCAGGCTTGCGAGCGGCTGAGAGCTCGAGGATCGTCTCGACCGACTCCTCCCGTGCCGCTTCTATGAACGCGCACGTGTTCACGACGACGAGGTCGGCGTCGTCGGAGGAGGAGGCTTCGGCGTAACCCTGGGCGAGGAGTCGACCTCTCAGCTTGGACGAGTCGACCTCGTTCTTGGGGCACCCGAGCGTCGCGAGGTAGAACGCGCCGGGCATCGCCCAAGGCTACCGTTTCGGCCCCGACC
>JAJYVX010000078.1:14036-14326 GCA_021791795.1 Actinomycetes bacterium
ATACTCCCGCGTGCTTGCTCAGTTCCCGAGGAGCCTGAGCGACCCGCCGGCCTCGAGATCGGCCACGCGCACGGCATCGACCCCCCACTCACCGAGCACCTCGCGCCCGTGCTCCCCCGGCCAGCACGGTGGTAGCCGCAGCGCACACGGCGTGGCCGAGAAGCGGGGGGCACCTGCCGGTTGCACCACCCCCTCAACTTCTATGAAGGAGCCGCGCGCCTCGTTGTGCGGATGCGCCGGCGCCTCGCTGAGCGAGAGCACCGGCGCCAGGCAGGCGTCGGTGCCCTCCG